>NZ_JBQEON010000005.1:55714-203686 GCF_052045245.1 Burkholderia sp. 22313 | reverse complement strand
TTGCGACTCAAACATTTCGCATGGCTGATCGTGGCCGCCGCACCGGCCGCCGCGCTCGCACAGACCAGCGTGACGCTGTACGGCCGTGTCGACGGCGGCGTCGAATACCTGAACCACATCGCGACGCCGAACGGCAGCTCGACGCGCTGGAGCGCGGAGGGCGGCGACTGGGGCACCAGCATGTTCGGCCTGAAAGGCGTCGAGGATCTCGGCGGCGGGATGTCGACCGTCTTCAACCTGGAAACCGCGTTCCAGGTGATGAACGGCACGACGGGCGGCGGACGCATGTGGTCGCGCCGCGCGTATGTCGGCCTGAAGAGCGACACGTGGGGCCAGCTGCAGGCCGGCCGCAACCTGTTCATCGACAGCGACGGCGTGTGGGAATTCGATCCGTTCGTCCAGCAGGCGTTTTCATCCGCATCGCTCGTGCGCGGCCGCAACTGGCAGCAGACCAGCAACAACATCGAATATCACAGCCCGGTGATCGGCGGCTTCGACGTGCAGGCGCAATATGCGTTCGGCAATCAATCGCGCGGCTTCAACTACGGCGCGGCCGACGACTTCGGCCGCTCGGACGGGATCATGCTGTCGTACCACTCGCCGCTGTTCGACGTGCGCGGCATGTACGACGAACTGCGCGACAACAACGGCAAGTTCAGCAACATCTTCACCGCGTCGCGCGAGTATTTCGTCGGCGCGAACGTGAAGGTGTCGAAGTTCAAGATCCAGGGCGCGTATACGCACTACCAGGCGCCGGACAGCCCGGCCGGTGTCGCCGATCGTGCCGATCACTACTGGCTCGGCGCGACGTATACGGCCACGCCGCAGTGGGCGGTGACGGGCGGCGGGTACTACGTGAAGGTCGGCGACGGCGGCGGCGATGCATCGCACGATCCGTCGGGCCACGCGATGATGTACGTGCTCGGTACCACGTACAACCTGTCGAAGCGCACGTTCCTGTACGGCACGGTCGCGTATGTGCGCAACGGCGGAAATTCGAACTTCTCGCTGCTCGCGTCGCCGCGCGATGCGACGTCGGGCACGAGCCCGATGACGGGCGAGTCGCAGACGGGCGCGTATGTCGGGATGATGCATACGTTCTGAGCGGGGTGTCACGCACGCAAGGCACGGGTGAGGGTGGCCCGTGCCTTGTTGCGTTTACGCGGCTTTGCCGGATGATTGCGATACACGCACATTGGCGTCGGCATATGGTTTGGTTGCTCGTAGCGGCTGCACTCCGTCAGATTAGAAAGCGGTATCAAGCCAGATCGCTGGGGTGCTTGGCTGCAGTACGTCACATGTCCGTCGTTTCGCCACGAGTCGCAGCGACGAAGGTGGGCGGTGGAGCATCGCGCTACCGATAACGCACACTCGATTGATTTACATTGGCTGACGTTTATCGACCGAGAATTTGGCGTCGAAGGACGGTTATGCAGATCATCACTATCTGATCGACGTGAACAGAGACCCAAACATGAAGGTTTGCATCGTAGGCGCGTCGGGTGCGGGAAAAACGACGATCGCCGGGGAGTTGGCTCGGAGGTTCAATACTGACGCGTATGAATTCGACAACGTCTATTGGGACAGGAGCGGCGCGGAGTATGTGAAGAACTCGGATCGGGCGATGGCTGACGCTATCGCGACAATCATCGTCGAGGCCAGTTGGTTTGTCGAAGGCGCGTACGACAAGCGGATGTATCCGCTGCTTGCCGAGTGTTCACTGATTTTGAGGGTGGAAGTTCCGTTCCGCGTGCGAGCGATACGCCTGATCAAGCGCTTCATTTGGTCGACGGTGACGGGCAAGTTGCCCAGGGAGACCTTCCGGAACACCGTCGACTTGATCAAGTTTTCATACCGGTTCGACAGGAGGCTCAGCGACTTTCTGTCCGCAGACGTGATGCTCTCGCGGAAAGTTGCGTCGGTCCGTGACACATCATCGTGCATTGACGCCATGCGCACGGCCGGACTTTGCTGACACTATCGCAACGCGTGCCCGCAGTCTGACCGGCGTTGTGCCTCAAAACCTGCACGCCTCAGTCGTCGTCAGCGTCGCAAACGGTCCGCCAAGCGTCGCGTTGTGATGCGCGACGATCCGTTCGGCCGGCAGCGCAGGCGTGTCCATGCAGGTATGCGCATCGGCGACGAGCACCGCACGAAAGCCAAGATCGGTGGCCGCGCGGCACGCGGTGTCGATGCAGTATTGCGTCTTCATCCCCGCAATCACGATCTCGCCGATTCCCGCCGCGTGCAGCCACTCGGCGAGCCGCGTGCCCGCGAAGCAACTCGGCCGGGTCTTGTCGAAGACGATATCGCGTGCGGTATCGATCGCGAGTTCCGGCAGCAGCGCGGCCAGCGGCGCGTCGGGTGCGATCGGTGAGCCGGCCGGACCCGTGTGACGCACGGCGAACACGGGCGCACCGGCTTCATGCGCACGACAAATCAGCCGGTTGATGTTCGCCAGCACGCGTTCGCCGTCATGCGGACGATCGGGGCCATGAAACAGCCCGACCTGCATGTCGATGACGAGCAGCGCGCGTTTCGGGGAAGGGGCATCGGACATCGTGTTTCTCCTGAAGGGCCGGTACGGACGGAGAAACGACGAGACCCCGTCCAGAACCGACGGGGCCTGTGGGAATCGGCGACGCTACGATCTCGCGCGCACTTGCCGCACAGGCCCGCCGAAGGCGGTCGTGCGTGTGGTCGTCGAAAGGGTGGCCGTGGCGTTGTGCATGAAGCGATGATGCCCGATGCGTGCGCGCGGCGTCAATGATGCGCGCGCACCGCGCGCATTGGCCATTGCTCAATCAAGCGCCTTCCCGGCCTTCTCATCCATGCACCGAATGGCGAGCAGCGTGAACGCGCCGCACCCGATCGCATACCAAGCGGGCGCATTCGGATTCCCGGTCGCCGCGATCAGCCAGGTCACGAAGAACTGCGCGAAGCCGCCGAAGATCGCGACGCCCACGCTATACACGAGCGCACCGCCGGTCGCACGCACCGCACGCGGGAACAGCTCGCCGAGCATCGCACCCGTCGCGCCGATGTTGATCGCATGCACGATCGACAGCGCGGCGATGATCGACAGCAGCGACGCGGCGCCCGGCCAGCGGTTGAGCGCGATGAACGCCGGATAGATCGCGGCCATCAGCACGATGCGCGTCCACCAGACGATCCGGTTGCGGCCGTAGACGTCGGACAGGTGGCCGCCGATCGGCGTCACGAGCATCAGGATCGCGCCGGCCACGCAGCCGGCCGTCATCGACAGCCAGGTCGGCAGGTGCAGCACCTGCACGCCGTAGATCGCCATGTAGAACACGATGATGTAGTGGATCGACGTGCCGCCGATCGTCACGCCGAGGCCCGCGAACACGGCCTTGCCGTGATGGCGCAGCACGTCGGCGAGCGGCAGCGACGCGACTGTTTCCTCGGCGGCATGCGCGGCAGCAGGCGTCGCAGCCGGCACTTCCTCGACCGTGCGACGCAGCCAGTAGCCGATCGGCACGAACAGCGTGCCGATCACGAACGGCACGCGCCAGCCCCAGCTTTCGAGCTGCGCGGCATTGAGCGTCGACGTGAGCGCGACGCCGGTGAGCGCACCGGCGAGCGCGGCGAGCCCCTGGCTCGAGAACTGGAACGACGCATAGAAACCGCGGCGGTGCTGCGGCGCCTGTTCGAGCAGCAACGTCGTCGACGCGCCGACTTCACCACCCGATGCGAACCCTTGCAGCAGGCGCGCAAGCACGAGCAGCAGCGGCGCGGCGAGGCCGATTTGCGCATAGGTCGGCGCGACGGCGATCGTCGCGGTGCCGAGCGCCATCAGCAGCAATGTGAGGATCATCGCCTTCTTGCGGCCGGCGCGATCGGCGTACATGCCGATCACGAGCCCGCCGAGCGGACGCGTGACGAAGCCGACACCGAAGCTCGCGACCGCGAGCATCAGTTGTCCGAACGACGAATGCACCGGAAAGAACAGCTTGCCGATCAGGATCGCGAAGAAGCTGTAGACCGTGAAGTCGTAGAACTCGAGCGCGTTGCCGACCGCGGCGGCCGCGATCAGGCGGCGTTTCTTCGCGGCGGCGCGGGCGTCGGCCGGCGAGCCGGCGAACGAAAGGGCGGACGTTTCCATGGGGTTCCCCTGCTAAGGCGCGGAACTGCGTGATGAAGGGCCGTCAGGCCGCAAGCCAGGCTTCGGCGATGCGGACCCAGTAGCTCGCGCCGATCGCGAGGATGTCGTCGTTGAAGTCGTAGCCGGGGTTGTGCACCATGCAGCCCCCCTTGCTGCCGATCCCGTTGCCGATGAATGCATAGCAGCCGGGGCGCGCTTCGAGCATGAAAGCGAAGTCCTCGCTGCCCATCAGCGGCGCGGCCTCGGATTCGACGCGCTCGGCGCCGAGCATCTGGCGTGCGATGTCGGCCGCGAACGCGGTCGGCTCCGGATGGTTCACGAGGACCGGGTAACCGTAGTCGTAATCCACTTCCGCGGTGACACCGAAGCTTTCCGCCTGGCCCTTCGCGAGCGCCTCGATGCGGCGTGCGAGCAGCGCGCGCACGTCGGCGTTCAGCGCGCGCACCGACAGCTTCATCACGACGGTCTCGGGGATGATGTTGAAGGTCTCGCCGGCCTGCACGCTGCCGACCGTGATCACGGCCGCATGCTGTGCGTCGACCTCGCGGGCGACGATCGTCTGCAACGCGACCATGATGCTGCCCGCGGCCGACATCGGGTCGCGCGCGAAGTGCGGCATCGCGCCGTGGCCGCCGACGCCGCGCAGCGTGATCGTCACGCGGTCGGCCGATGCCATCGCGGCGCCGGTGCGGAATGCCATGTCGCCGGCGGCCCGGCCCGGCATGTTGTGAATCGCGAAGATCGCGTCGCACGGGAAGCGGTCGAACAGGCCGTCGTCCATCATCGATTTCGCGCCGCCGAAGTTTTCCTCGGCCGGCTGGAAGATCAGGTTCAGCGTGCCGGAGAACTGGCGCGTGGCCGCGAGGTGACGGGCCGCGCACAGCAGCATCGCGGTGTGGCCGTCGTGGCCGCACGCGTGCATCTTGTTCGCATGGCGGCTCGCGTACGGCAGGCCGGTGGTTTCGGCGAGCGGCAGCGCGTCCATGTCGGCGCGCAGGCCGACGGTGCGCGTGCCTTGCCCTTCGCGCAGCACGCCGACGACACCCGTCTTGCCGATCCCGCGATGCACGTCATAGCCCCAGCCGGCGAGCAGTTCGGCAACGAGCTCGCTCGTGAGCGTTTCCTCGAACGCGAGCTCCGGGTGCGCATGGATGCGGCGGCGCACGTCGATCAGCTCGGGTGCGATCGCGGCGATGCCGGGGATGACGGGGTTCACGGCTTGCAGCATGGTGTCTCCTGTGGGGCCGGTGGGCGTTTGACGCGCATATGAGGTCCAAGCATATAAATTTCTGTCGGGTACCAGAAGCTGCTAAATTGCTTTGGTGCTCACCACCGGTTGCCGCTCGGGAATACCCTGAGCCAACCTGCGTGGCCGGGTCTCGGGTTTCCACGAATCACGCATGCCGCCATGAAATACCACCAGCTGAAAGCGTTCGTCACCGTCGCGGAGGAAGGGAGCATCCGCGCGGCCGCGCGGCGCCTGAACGTGTCGCCGGCGGCGCTGACGAAGGCGGTCAAGGAGCTGGAGATCGCACTCGGCGTGTCGCTCGTCGTGCGTACCGCGCGCGGCGTGCAGCTCACGGCGTTCGGCCAGCAGCTGCAGGTGCGCGCGCGGCTGATCGTCGCGGAGATGCAGCGTGCACGCGACGATATCGAACAGGCGCAGGGCGCGATGACGGGTTCGGTCGCGGCGGCGATCACGCCGGCCGCCGCGGTGACGATCCTGCCCGATGCGTTTCGCGCATTCCGGCGGCGCTTTCCGGTCGCGCGCGTCAGCCTGATCGAAGGGTTCCCGGGCGTCGCGCTGCCGCGGTTGCACGACGGCTCGCTCGATTTCGCGGTGGCCGTCGTCGTGCCCGAGCTGCTGGCAGCCGAATTCGATCACGCGGAACTCTATGCGAGCCGGTCGCTGATCGTCGCGCGCAAGGGGCATCCGCTCGCGTCGGCCACGTCACTGGCCGATCTCGTCGAGGCCGACTGGCTGATGAATCCGTCGCCCGAAAGCTCAACGCAGGTGCTGTTCAATTCATTCGTCGCGTACGGGCTGCCGGTGCCGCAGCGGGTCGTCGAATGTCCGAGCTTCGGGCTCGCGCACAGCCTGATGACGGCCTGCGACCTGATCGCGTCGATGCCCGAGCAACTGCTGCAGGGCGAGTGGGCGCGCGATCGGCTCGCGGTGCTGCCGATCCGCGAACGGCTGCCGGCCGTCTCCGTGCAGGTCATCACGCGCCGCGACAGTCCGCTCACGCCGGCCGCGGCGATGCTGCTCGACTGCCTGCGCGATTCCGCGCGCCGCCAGGGGCTCGGGTGAGTGGTGCAGCGCATCGGGTAGTGATCCGAACGATCCGGCGTGCGACCCGGCAAGCCCCGCTTCCGGCATGCTCGCCGCGAGCTGCTCGTCGCAAGCCGGTATCATAGCGGCCGGCCTGCCGCCCCGGCCGGCTTCCAACCACACGCCATCCGGCATCCAGCAATCAGAGGCATCACATGACCAGTGCAACCCAATTCGACAACGTATCGGTCGTCAAGCGCGCGAACGTCTATTTCGACGGCAAGTGCGTGTCGCATACCGTGCTCTTCCCGGACGGCACGCGCAAGACGCTCGGCGTGATCCTGCCGTGCGCGCTCAACTTCGGCACGGACGCCCCCGAATTGATGGAAGTGCAGGCCGGCAAGTGCCGCGTGAAGCTCGACGGCAGCACCGAATGGCAAACCTACGGCGCCGGCGAATCGTTCTCGGTGCCGGGCAAGAGCCGCTTCGACATCGAAGTGCTCGAGACGCTCGACTACGTCTGCAGCTACCTGTAAGCACGCACCTCGGCGCGGATCGTGTCCGCAGCGGCTGTCCGCGCTGAAAACAAAAAGCCCCGCCGAAGCGGGGCTTGTCGCATGCGAACGGCGCAATGCCGTCCGGCACGGTGCTTACAGGCAGGCGTTGATGTCGCCCGCGGCAGCGGCGTCGCCGCGCATGCCGACCCACGTCTTCGCGCCCGGCTTCCACGACGGGCGAACCATCGCGGCCGCGCCATTCGGCGGTTGCTGGCCCGGGACGTAGACATCGGTCGCGAGGCCGTTGGCGAGCACGTTCTGCGAGACCACCTGTTGCTGCGACTTGTCGGCCCAGGTCTTGGCGATGCACGCCGAGACGTCCGGGGCGGATTTCTGGCTTTGTCCCACGTTCTGCACGGCCGGAGCGGCTGCATGAGCAGAAATTGCGACGGTCAATGCGATGAGCGGTAAATATTTCACGTTCACGTTTTATCTCCCTCGAGTCGTGATTGATTGAGTGGGATGCGCAGCACAACCAGAACTGCGTCCCTGTGAGATTGCGTCGGACAAATGCGGTTCCGGCGATTCCGAAACAAGTTGTTAACGTGCTTGCCAAACGGCAATCGGGACGCCGTGCGTTCTGTTGCGCTGCGGGATGTGCTGCGTGCAGCCCGTGTGGAGGCGGGTGGCGCGGCTACGACGTCATGCGTCGTGCGGTCTGCTCGCTGCCCGGCGGTGCGGCGGATTGATGGCCGCGGCGTGCTGCATGTGTCTGCATGTCGCGCCGCGACGCTTCTTTATTGGATGACGAGTGGAATGGCTGAATGGTGGCCCCGTCGCATGAGCACCATGATGACAAACTTTCGTCCGATGAATTGTCAACGAAGTTTAAGCGCCGGCGCGGCGCGGCGAAATGCAAAACGGCGCGCAAGGTGCGCGCCGTTTCGGAAGGCGGGAGACGACGGTGTGCGCGGTGCGCGGCCGGAGCGCCGCGCATGCCGCAACGCTCAGCCGGCCTTGCGGGCGCCGGAGTCGCGCAGGTTGGCCGGCACGACCGGACGGAAGCGCTCGCGCTTCTGTTCGTCGTCGAAGTGCTGGAGCGCCGGCTTGATCAGGTCGCTGCGCGACACGATGCCGGTGATGCGCAGCGACTGCGGGTCGTCGACGACCGGCAGGCGTTCGAGGCCGAGCATCGCGAGCCGCGATGCGACGACGCGGCAGGTTTCGTGTGCTTCGGCGACGGCCGGTGCGCGATCGGCGAACGCGCTCGCGAGCGTTGCGCCGGGGCCGGCTTGCGCGCGTTGCGCGTCGAGCGTGGCACGATCGACGAGGCCGAGCAGGCGGCCGTTCTGCACGACCGGGTACGCACGGTGCGTCTGCTTCGCGCCGAAGTATTGCGCTTCGACGACGTCGAGCGTCGTGGCGCCGTCGATCGCGACGAGCGCGTCGGCGGACGTCATCACTTCGCCCACGTCATGCCGCTCGAGCGGATCGACGCCGTATTCGCGGTAGATGTGATAGCCGCGGCGTGCGATTTTTTCCGTCATGATCGAGCGCTTCATCACGATGGTCGCGAAGCCGTGCGCGACGAGCGTCGCCGCGAGCAGCGGCAGCAGCGCGTTCGCGTCGTGCGTGAGGCCGAACGCGAACACGATCGCGGTCAGCGGCGCGCCGAGCGTGGCGCCGAGGGTCGCTGCCATGCAGACGAGCGGCCACAGTGCCGGGTCGCCGCCGGGCAGCACCGGCGACAGCACGGTGCCGAGGCCCGCGCCGAGCATCAGCAGCGGGGCGAGCACACCGCCCGACGTGCCGGAGCCGAGCGCGATCACCCACATCACGGCCTTCACGATCAGCAGCGCCAGCGCGATCTTCAGCGCGATGTGCTGGTGCAGCAGGTCGCCGATCACGTCGTAGCCGACGCCGAGCGCGCGCGGCTCGAGCCAGCCGCCGATACCGATCACGACCGCGCCGAGCGCCGGCCACCACATCCAGTGCACCGGCAGCTTCGCGAAGCCGTCCTCGATGCGGTACAGCGCAGCCGACAGGCCGCAGGCGAGCACGCCCGACAGCAGGCCCGCGACGATGCACGACAGCAGCGCGACGGCCGTCGGCGCGGCGGTCGTCAGCGGAAACAGCGGACCGGTGCCGAAGAACACGGCGCGTGCGAACCCGGCGACCGCGCAGGCGAGCGCGACCGGCAGGAAACTGCGCGGGCGCCATTCGAACAGCAGCAGTTCGACCGCGAGCAGCGCGGCGGCGACCGGCGTGCCGAACACGGCGGTCATGCCGGCGGCCGCGCCGGCGACGAGCAGCGTCTTGCGTTCGGCGGCGGTCACGTGCACGCATTGCGCGAGCAGCGAACCGAGCGCGCCGCCCGTCATGATGATCGGGCCTTCGGCACCGAACGGGCCACCGCTGCCGATCACGACGCCGGACGACAGCGGCTTGAGGATCGCGACCTTCGGCGACATCCGGCTCTTGCCGAACAGGATCGCCTCGATCGCCTCGGGAATGCCGTGGCCGCGGATCTTCTCCGAACCGAAGCGCGCCATCAGCCCGACGATCAGCCCGCCGATCACCGGCACCACGATCACCCAGGCGCCGAGCGTGTTGTCGGCGGGCGAATGGTCGGCAAACGAAAACTGCTGGAAGAAGAACAGGTTCGTAAACAGGTGAATCAGGCTCAACAGCACGAAGGCCGCCAGCGTGCTGAGCAAGCCGATCACGGCGGCTAGCAACGCGATCCTGGGCAGGCGTTCGTTGGTCGAGAAATCGCGTTTGTGTGGTGCGTTCATCGGTGTGAGGAAAGGTCGGTAAAGCTTGGGTCAGTAATCGATCTGCGGAACCTGGAACGCATCCTTGAGCGACTTCAGCTCGGTGCGATGCATGGTCGCAAGACGCGCGAGCAGCGTCTCGCCGGCCTCTTCGAGGTGCACCTCGACCTGCCGGCGGTCCGCCTCGCTCGTCTTGCGCTTCACGAGCCCGAGCGCCTCGCAGCGCGTCACCAGCGCGACGACGCCGTGATGCTGCGCCTGCAGGCGTTCGGCGATTTCTCCGATGGTTGCCCATTCGCGGTGCGGGTAGCCCTTGATGTGCAACAGCAGCAGGTATTGCAGCGGCGTCACGCCTTCGCTTTGCGCGGCGCGTTCGGAGAAGCGCTCGAAGCAGCGCATCTGGTAGCGGAACTCGGACAGTTGCTGAAAATCGCTTTTGGCCAGCGCGCGTCGGGTATCGGTCATTGCAGTCGGTCGGTCAGGCGGTTTCAGTAGCCGGAAATATATCACAACATGATATAAGTGGCCGATTTTTAGCGGAATGACCGGCATTCCGCGGTTCGTCGGGCGCGATTCGCCGCGCTTACGCGGCCTCGAGCATCTGGGTCTTCCGGTACAGGCCCGTGACGAGATCCGTCTGCGTGATGATCCCGACGAGCCGGCGCGATGAATCGACGACTGGAATGTGGTGGTGGCCCGAGTGCGTAAACAGCGGCACCAGCGCGGTGATCGGCATGGTCTGCGGCACAGACGCGACGTCGCGCGTCATCACGCTGGCGACGCTCGGCGGCTGGCCGCCGAACGACTGCGGCAGCCGCGCGGACAGCCGCTGCCACAGCGGGGTGGGGCGGCGCAGCTGGCGCGTGAGGTCGGCGCGCGTGACGATGCCGATCAGGCGATCGTCGCCGTCGACTACCGGCAGCGCCTTCACGCGATGGCGGTCGAGCAGCGTCAGCGCGGCCGTCACCGACGTCGATGGCGCGACTTCGATCGCGTTCTTCGTCATCAGGTCGGCGCAGGTGAGCTGGCCGAACGTGCGCGTATACGCCTGCATCTCGGTTTCGCGCAGCAGCATTTCGAGGTCGTCCGGATCGACGTCGAGCCATTCGCTGCGGCGCTTGAGCACCGCGTCGAGGTCGCCGCGCGTGAAGCCGCCGCGCGCCGGCGCGGTGCCGGCCTGCGGTTTCGCGTCGGGGCGCACGCCGCCGTGCGGATAGCGGTGGCCCGTCAGCGCGTGGTACACGAGTGCGGCCGACAGCAGGATCGCCGATTGCAGCGCGATCGGCTGGACCACGAAGCCGAAGCCGAGCGAGTGGATCGCCGGACCGCCGAGCACGGCCGTCAGCGCGACCGCGCCCGACGGCGGATGCACGCAGCGCAGCGCGAACATGCCGCCGATCGCGAACGCGATCGCGACCGCGGCGGCCGTGATCGGATCGGCGATCCAGTGCGCGCACGCGACGCCGACGGTCGCCGCCACCAGATTGCCGCCGATGATCGACCACGGTTGCGCGAGCGGACTCGCGGGCACCGCGAACAGCAGCACGGCCGACGCCCCCATCGGCGCGACGAGCAGCGGCACGAGGCCCGGCACGCCGGGCAGCAGCCGCATCGTGACGCCGACCGTCGCGATGCCGACCAGCGCGCCCGTGCACGAGCGCATGCGCTCGCGCCAGCCGAGCGTCATCGGATGGGGAATGAAGCTGTGCAGCCATTGCCGCAAGGTACGGCGCGACGGGGAGGAGCCTGACGACATGGGCGGTAAGCGGTAAAAATGACGGCGCGGCTGACGCTGCGCAAGAAAAGCGGAATTATATCGCGTTGTGATACAAATTGTCGCACCGCATCAACACGTTGCACGCGCGCGACGCCAATTCTTTCAAAATACTTTCGATGAGTGAAAGCATGGTGCCGCGCGATTGCGCAATTTTGTCTGCAGCGGCGTACAATTCGGGCCACTGAATTCCCCGATATGCCACAACCACGCACGCGATGCCCGTTCCCCCGCCTCTTCCCCGGCTTGGTGATCGCTTGCGCGTGGTTGCCGCGCCCGCCCGGATCCCCGTCTGACGCGAGCGCCGCCAACTCCCCACCGACACTCCCCAAGCCAATTCAATGGACATGCTCGAAAACATGCGCCTGTTCGTGCGCGTTGTCGAAGCCGGCAGTTTTACCGCGGTCGCCAAGGAAATCGATGCAACCACCGCGCAGGTATCGCGCGCGGTGTCGAATCTCGAAGCCCACGTACAGACGCGCCTGCTGCATCGCACGACCCGCCACCTCGGCCTCACCGAAAGCGGCGAGCGCTATTTCGAGCGCGCGAAATCGATCCTCGCCGAGATCGACTATGCGAACGCCGAGGCGCGCAATGCGCTGCTGCGGCCGAGCGGCAAGATGCGCATCCATGCGATGACGGGGCTTGGGCAGAGTCATGTCGTGTCGTCGATCGTGCGCTATCAGGAAGACAATCCGGACGTGTCGGTCGAGCTGACGCTCGCGCAGCGGATGCCGAACCTCGTCGAGGAAGGCTACGACGTGTCGATCGTGACCGCGTCGCAGCTGCCCGATTCCGGTTACGTCGCGCAGACCTGCGGCACGAGCTGCAGCGTGCTGGTCGCCTCGCGCGAATACCTGGCGCGGCACGGCACGCCGAAGACGCCCGACGACCTGCCGAACCACGTGTGCCTGCGGCTCGATACGCCCGCGTCGCCGGCCAGCGAGTGGCGGCTCGAGCGCGGCGACGATGAGGATGCGGTCTACGAACTGCAGCCGGCACCGTTTCAGGTCAACGTGCCGGATGCGCTGTGCGTCGCGGTGCGGGCGGGGCGCGGCATCGCGTGCATCGGGCTGTATACCGTGCTCGACGACCTCCGCGAAGGGCGGCTGATCCGCGTGCTGCCCGAGTACCGGCTGCAGACCGTCAGCGTGTACGCCGTCTATGCGACGCGCCGCTATCTCGACGCGAAGATCCGCACCTTCCTCGACCATCTGCGCACGACGCTCACGCCCGCGCTGGAAAACGACCTGCGCGAACTCGACCGGCTCTCGGTCCAGCAGACGCCGGGCAGCCGCCAGCGCGCGTGACGCCGCTGGCGTTCGCTCGCCGGGCGGCGCGCGGCGTCATGCGCCCGGCGTGACGCGAATCCGCTCGAAGCGGCCGGCGATCCATGCGTATGCGGCGATGCCGATCAACCCGTGCGCGGCGACGAACCACAGCGCGAGCGCGAACGACCCGGTGTGCGCGACGACGTAGCCGATCACGAGCGGCGTGACGATCCCCGCGATATTGCCGAGGCCGTTGAACACGCCGCCGCTCAGGCCGACCATCCCTTCCGGCGCGGTATCGGCGAGCACGGCCCAGCCGACCGCCGCGAGCCCCTTGCCGAAGAACGCGATCGTCATCAGGACGATCACGACGGCGTTCGACGACGCGCCGTTCGCGAGCACGAGCAGCGTCGCCATCGCCATCCCCACGACGAACGGTGTCTTGCGGGCGCGTGACGGATGCACGCCGCGCCGGATCAGCCAGTCCGACAGCACGCCGCCGAGCACGCCGCCCGTGAAGCCGCACAGCGCCGGCAGCGCGGCGACCCAGCCGGCCTCCATGATCGTCATCCCGCGCCCCTTGATCAGGTAGATCGGGAACCACGTGATGAAGAAGTAGGTGAGCGCCGTGATGCAGTACTGGCCGATATAGAGCGCCCACAGATTGCGGTGGCGAAACAGCTGCGACGCGTCGTGCCACGACACGCGCGGCCGGTGCCGGACGCGGTTGGCCTCGAGATCGACCAGCGCGCCATGCGCGCGCAGGTAGTCGCGCTCGGCGTCGCTCACGCGCGGATGGCCATGCGGCTCGCGATACCACGCGAACCAGAGCGCCGACAGCGCGACGCCCAGCATCCCCATCCACAGGAACACGTGCTCCCAGCCGAGCGCATGCGTGAGCCACGCCATCGCGGGCGCGAACAGCACGACGGCCATGTACTGCGCGGAATTGAACAGCGCCGACGCGGTGCCGCGTTCCGCGGTCGGGAACCAGCACGCGACGATCCGCGAATTGGCCGGAAACGCCGGCGATTCGACCAGGCCGAGCATGAAGCGCATCGCGAACAGCGCGAGCGTCGCGGCCGCGCCCTGTACGGCGAACCAGCCGACGGTGCCCTGCAGCATCGTGAACACCGACCACAGCAGCAGGCTCAGGCCGTATACGCGACGCGCGCCGAAGCGGTCGAGCAGCCAGCCGCCCGGGATCTGGCCGATGGCATAGGCCCACGCGAACGCGGAAAAGACGATGCCGAGCTGCACGGGCGTCAGGCCGAGGTCGTGTGCGACACCGGTGCCGGCGATCGACATCGTCGCGCGATCCGCATAGTTGACGACGGTGACGGCGAAGATCAGCGCCAGGACCGTGTAGCGGACACGGCCGATCGTGCGCGAGGCTGCGGGTGAGGCGGCGACGGCAGCGCCGCCGCTGGATCGATTGGGCATGCGAGTCTCCTGGCCCCCGTCGAGCGGAGGCGTTTCGTGTGTTGTCGTGGTTGTGGGCGTGGTCGGGGCATGCGCGTGATGCTCAGCGCGTGACGCTGGTCGGCGGGCGCTGACCAGCGAAGCATGCGGCGAGGTTGGCGAGCACGATCCGGCCCATTTGTTCGCGCGTCTCGTGCGTCGCGCTCGCGCGGTGCGGCTGCACGACGACACGCTCGATTTCAAGCAGCGCGGCCGGCACGCGCGGTTCGTCGGCGAACACGTCGAGGCCCGCGCCGGCGATCGTGCCGTCCGTGAGCGCACGCACGAGCGCGGCTTCGTCGACGAGCTTGCCGCGTGCGACATTGATCAGGAATCCTTTGCTGCCGAGCGCGGCGAGCACGTCGGCGGTCACGAGCACGTTGCCGTGATCGGCCGACGCCGCGAGCACGAGCACGTCGCTGTCGCGGGCGAGCGCGAGCAGGTCGGGTTCGTAACGGTAGCCGCTGTCGCGGTGCTCGCGCGGGCCGAAATAGCTGACGGGCATCCGGAACGCCTGCGCGCGTTGCGCGATCGCGCGGCCGACGCGGCCGAGCCCGACGATGCCGAGCCGCTTGCCGGTCACCTGCGTCGCGAGCGGCTGCGCGACCTTGCCCCAGCGGCCGGCGCGCACGATCCGCTCGCCGGCGCCGAGGTCGCGCAGCGTCATCAGGATCAGCCCCAGCGCCATGTCGGCGACGTCGTCGGTCAGCACGTCGGGCGTGGTCGTCACGTGGATGCCGCGTGTGCGCGCGCGCTCGAGATCGACGGCGTCGGTGCCGATGCCGTTGATCGCGATGATCTCGAGGGCGCTCAGCCGGTCCATCAACGCGTCCGGCAACCCGTTCGCCCCGCCCGTGACGACGCCGCGGATGCGCGGCGCGACGCGCGCCAGCAGCGCCTCGGGCTGGTCGGCCCCATACAGGCGGTGCACGGCATAGCGGGCGGACAGTTCGGCGTCGATGGTGTCGGGAAGCGGCTGGGTGAGGAGGATGTCGATGCTCATGAAGGTCTCGGTCGTCGTGCGCGGCGCGGGCCGCGCATCAGGTGCAACCGAGTATAGGAATCGCATCGATGTTGGTCTAACATCAAAAGACTATCGATTGATTCAAGATTTGAATGATTGAACTGAACCAGCTTCGCTGTTTCGTCGCGGTGGCCGAGGAGCTGCATTTCGGCCGCGCGGCCAAGCGGCTTTTCATGACGCAGCCGCCGCTCAGCCGGCAGATCCAGCTGCTCGAACACGCGCTCGGCATCGCGCTGCTCGAACGCAGCAGCCGGCAGGTCCGGCTGACCGCGGCCGGCGAGCGCTTTCTGCGCGATGCGCGGCACATCCTCGAGTTTTCCGCGCGGGCCGAGCAGGCCGCGCAGCGCGTCGCGCATGGCGGGGCCGGCCGCATCACGCTCGGCTTCACGGCCGTCAGCGCGTACCGGATGATTCCGGCGCTGCTCGCGCATGCGGCGCACGCGCTGCCGGACGTCGATGTCGAGTTGCGCGAAATGGTGTCGACCGTGCAGATCGACGCGCTCGCGTCGCGCATGCTCGATGCGGGTTTCGTGCGTCAGCGCGCCGCGCGCCACCCGCTCGAATACCGGCTCGTGCAGCGCGAACCGATGCTCGTCGCCGTCGCGCAGGGCGCGCCGCTGGCCGCCTACGAACGGATCGGCCCGGACGAGCTCGACCGGCAGCCGTTCATCGCGTACTCGCCGAACGAGGGCAAGTACTTCCACGACATGATCTCGGGGATGTTCGCCGGCGCCGGGCGCTTGCCGAACTACCTGCATTACGTCGGCCAGACGCATACGATCCTCGGCCTGGTGCGCGCCGGGCTCGGTGCGGCGCTGGTGCCGGCATCCGCGCGCGAGCTGCATGTCGACGGCGTGGTGTTCCGGCCGCTCGCGGGCGTCGACGTGGCGGCCGAGTTGTATCTCGCATGGCGCGCGGACAACGACAATCCGGCCCTGCCGGTGTTCAACGCGATGGTCGAGCAGTTCCTGACGGAAGGGGCGGAAGGCGGCGTCGTCCACTAAAAGTCAGTTGTCTGATGAATTCGGCGGCCGGGCCTGACGCACGTCCACGGGCCGCAAAACCCCACAAAAAACCAATACGCAGCAATATCCTGGGCCGAAACCAGCGTCGGAACCGTCGCTTCCTTCATCCTCGTCGCGGGAAAACCCCCATTTTTCTCTTATCGGTCGTCGTATTACTGTATCGATACACTAAATCGATACAGTTGCGCCGGCAGGCGCAATCGCAAAGGAGACGGCCATGACTACCATCACCCGGCGGCGCTTTCTGCAAACGGCGTCCGCCGCCACGCTCGCGGTCGCGGGCGGCTTGCCGCAGATCGTCCGCGCAGCCCAGCCGACCGTGACGCTGCGTTGCTCGTCGTCGATGCCGGCCGACCAGAACGCCGCGCACTACGTGTGGTACGAGCGCCTCGCCGCGAACCTGAAGGCGAGCGTCGGCGACGCGATCCGGGTCGACTACTTTCCGAACAGCCAGCTCGGCAAGGAGAGCGACGTCGCGCAGCAGGTGAAGATCGGCGCGATCGACATGATGGTCGCGGGGTCGTCGATCTGGGCCACGGTCGCGCCGGAACTCGGCATGCTCGATCTCGGCTACCTGTTCGACAGCTATGCGCACGTCGCGAAGGTGCTCGACGGTCCGGTCGGGACCAGCCTGAACACGCTGCTGCAAAAGCGCTCGGGTTGCTCGGTGCTGACGTGGGGCTCGCACTTCGGCGGGCGCTGCGTGTTCACGAAGCAGCCGGTGACGGCGCTGCAGGGCGTGAAGGGCACGAAGCTGCGCGTGCTGCCGACGCCGGCGTTCATGGACACCTTCAAGGTGATGGGCGCGGTACCGACGCCGATTCCGTTCGGCGAGCTGTACATGGCCGTGCAGACGGGCGTGGTCGACGGGCTCGAGCACGATCCGGCCACCGTGCTCGCGAGCCGCTTCGACGAGATCGTCAAGTCGTGCTGGCAATCGCACCACGTGTTCGCGGCGATGACGGTGGTGATGGGGCGGCGCGCGCTCGACCGGATTCCGGCGAACCTGCGCCCGGCGTTCGATCGCGCGGTGGCCGATGCGACCGCGCAGCAGCGCGCGATCGCGACGCAGAAGGCCGCGCAGGCGGAAGCGACGCTGAAGCAGCACGGAATGACGTTCCATCCGATGGCCGATGCCGAGCGCACGGCGCTGCGGCAGATGATGCAGGACCGGCTCTACGTCGCGTTCGCGAAGCAGTATCCGGCCACCGCGCCGTTGTTTCCGGCGATCGCCGCCGCGCGGGGTTGAGCGATGGATACCGGTTCCGTCTCGCACGCCGTGCCGGCTGCCGGCGCAGGCCGTCCCGCGCGCATCGGCGTCCGCGCGCTGGATGCGGCGATGCGCTGGATCGAATACGTGTCGGCCGCGGTGCTGGCCGTCGACGTGCTCGTCGTGTTCGTGTCGGTCATCTACCGCTATTTCCTGCACGACCCGCTCGACTGGACCGAGGAGGTCGCCAGCGCGCTGATGATCGTGCTGGTGTTCTTCGGCGCGGCGACGGTGCTCGGGCGCAGCCAGCACGTCGGCATCGACCTGTTCCGCGGCTGGCTGCCGGCGCGCTGGCAGGGCGCGCTCGTGCAGATCGGCCACTGGATCGTCGCGGCGGTGTCGCTGAACCTGCTGGCGTCGTCGTGGCAGTTGCTCGGCGATTCGTACGACCAGTTGACCACCGGCGGCCTGCCGGGCTGGATCAACGTGTATCCGATGATGTTCGGCGCGCTGTTCATGAGCGTGTTCGCGCTCGCGAACGCGCTGAACGCGCCGCGCCGCCGCGTGCTCGGCACGCTCGCGTGCTGCGCGGTGCTCGCCGGCGCGGTGTACGGCTGGAACGCGCTGTGGCCCGAGCATGCGATCGCGCCGGGGGCGCTGCTGATCGCCGGCTTCGTCGGCGGGCTCGTGCTGGGCGTGCCGATCGGCTTCGTGCTCGCGTTCTCCGCACTGCTGTACTTCCTCGCCGATCCGACGCTGCCGCTGCTCGTCTACTCGCAGCAGGTGATGGCCGGCGCCGATCACTTCGTGCTGCTCGCGGTGCCGTTCTTCGTGCTGGCGGGCTTGCTGATGGAGACGAACGGGATGTCCGCGCGGCTCGTCGAACTGCTGCTGCGGATCTTCGGGCGTGTACGCGGCGGGCTCGGGCTGATCGTGATCTTCGCGACGGCGTGCTTTTCCGGCGTGTCGGGTTCGAAGCTGGCGGACATTGCAGCGGTGGGCGGCGTCGTGATGCCGGCGGTGCGCCGGGCGCGGCAGGATCCGGACGAAACCGCGGCGTTGCTCGCATGCAGCGCGGTGATGGCCGAGACGATTCCGCCGTGCGTGAACATGATCATCATGGGCTTCGTCGCGAACATCTCGATCGCCGGGTTGTTCCTCGCGGGAATCGTGCCGGCGGCCGTGCTCGCCGCATCGCTGGCGATCGTGACCGTGATCTGCGGACGCAAGATCGACATCGACGCGGTGTTCGCCGAGCGTCGCGCATGGCTGCCGCTCGCCGGCGGCGCGCTGGTCGCGCTGATCATGGTCGCGATGATCGGCAAGGGCGTGACGTCGGGCATCGCGACGTCGACGGAAGTCTCGGCGTTCGCGGTGGTCTATGCGCTCGTCGTGGGCTGGGCGGCGTTTCGCGAATTGACCTGGCGTTCGGTCGGTCGCGTGTTCGTGCGCGCGGCGTCGATGGCGAGCGGTATTCTGTTCATCGTCGCGGCGGCGTCGAGCGTGTCGTTCGCGCTGTCGATCGAGCAGATTCCGGCGCTCGTCTCGGGCACAATGACCGCGTTTGCCCACCAGTACGGCTCGACGGCGTTTCTGCTGCTGGCGGCGCTGTTGATGATCGTGTTCGGCGCCGTGCTAGAGGGCGCGCCCGCGCTGATCATCTTCGGGCCGCTGCTCGCGCCGATCGCGCTGCAGCTCGGCATCAACCCGCTGCATTTCGGCACGGTCGTGGTGGTCGCGATGGGGCTCGGATTGTTCGCGCCGCCGGTCGGGCTCGGGCTGTTCACGACCTGTGCGATCACGGGCACCGAGGTCGCGCGCGTGACGCGACCGATGGTGAAATACCTGCTGGTGCTGTTCGTCGCCCTCGTGGCGCTGATCTTCGCACCGGCGTTTTCGTTGTGGCTGCCGGCCCATTTCGGCCTGTAGCCCGTTCAATGCAAGACGACATGAGTACGATTCAGGACGTGGCCCGTCATGCGGCCGTTTCGGTCAGCACGGTTTCGAACGTGCTCAACGGCCGCACCGACCAGATGAAGCCGGAGACGCTCGAACGCGTGAAGGCGTCGATGGACGCGCTGCAGTACCGGCCGAGCACGCTCGCCCGCCAGCTCAAGACGGGGCAGACGCCGCTCGTCGGGTTGCTGGTGCCGTCGATGGCGAATCCGATGTACGGCTACATCGCCCGCGAGATCGAGGCCTGCGCGCAGGAGCAGTACGGCCATCGCGTGCTGATCGGCAATACGTATCGCGACGCGGGCAAGGAGGCGGCGTTCTTCGACGACCTGTTCGCGCACGGCGTGCGGCGCGTGATCGTGATCTCGTCGCTCGCCGACGAGAGCCATCTCGAACGCGCGGCCGAACGCGGGATGACGGTCGTCAGCTACGACCGCCGCGCGACGCCCGGCGAACAATCGAAGGTCGATCACGTGACGGCCGACAACGAGGCGGCCGCGCGGCTCGCGACCGGCTGCCTCGTCGCCGCGGGTCATACGCGGCTCGCGTTCGCGACCGTGGCCGGCATCACCGTGAGCCGCAGCGACAAGATCCGCGGCTTTCTCGCGGTGGCGCGCGAGGCCGGCGCCGACGCGCACGTGCTCGACGGCGGCCCGGAGAACGAATACGGCGACGCGGTGATCGTCGACGTCGGGCGTGCGCTCGGTGCCGCGCTCGCGGCCGATCCGGCGCGGCCGACCGGCATCGTCGCGGTCAACGACCTGTTCGCGCTCGGCCTGATGGCCGGGCTGCGCGACGGCGGGCTGCGGGTGCCGGACGATGTGTCGGTCGTCGGGATGGACGGCCATTTCCTGTCGGCGATTTCGTGGCCGGCGCTGACCACGGTGCAACTGCCCGTCACCGACATGGCCGCGGAGATGGTGCGGCGCGTGATGCGGCACGACGGCGACGCGTCGTCTTCTGCGTCGGAACCCGGGCAGCGCGTGTTCCCGGGCGTCACGCTGGTGGAGCGTGCGTCGGTCGCACCGCCGCCGCACCGGGCCGACGCGAAAGGAGCCCCCGCATGACGCGCGTCTACGTGACTCATCCGGCCGGGATGCTCGTCGATCACTACTTCGGTGCGAAGGCGTTGCGCGCGCTGCGGGCGATCGCGGACGTCACCTGCAATCCGCTCGACCGGGAGCTCGGCACGGACGAGCTGATCGCCGCCGCGCAGGGTTACGACGCGATCATCGCGTACCGGCAGACGCCGGCGCCGCGCGCGCTGTTCGCGGGGCTGCCCGCGCTTGCCGCGTTCCTGCGCTGCGCGGTCGACATTCGTACCGTCGACGTCGATGCGGCAAGTGCGTTCGGCGTGCTGGTGACGCAAGCGAGCCCCGGTTTCGGGCAGGCCGTCGCGGAATGGGTGATCGGCGCGATGATCGATCTCGCGCGCGGGATCGGCGCCTATGCCGATGCGTACCACCGCGGCTCGCCGCCGTTGCCGCGGATGGGCCGCGAATTGCGCGGCGGCACGCTGGGCGTGGTCGGCTACGGCCAGATCGCGCGTCATCTCGCACCGATCGCGACCGCGTTCGGGATGCGCGTGCTGGTGTCCGACCCGTACGTGCGGGTCGACACGCCGCCGCTCGAACAGGTCGATTGCGCGATCTTGCTGCGCGACGCCGACTACGTCGTGTGTCTCGCGCCGGCAACGCCTTCCACCGCGAACCTCTTTGATGCGCACGCGTTCGCCGCGATGAAGCCGGGCGCGTGTTTCATCAACGCGTCGCGCGGCGAGCTGGTCGACGAGCAGGCGCTCGCCGACGCACTCGACGGCGGCCGGCTGGCCGGTTGCGCGCTCGACGTCGGCCGTGCGCCGGACCAGATGCCGACGCCCGCACTCGCCGCGCATCCGGGCGTGATCGCCACGCCGCATGTCGGCGGGCTGACGCGGCCGGCGGTCGAGCATCAGGCGCTGGAGACGGTCGAGCAACTCGCCGCGCTGCTCGACGGCCGCGTGCCGAACGGCGCGGTCAACGCGGCGCGGGCGACGCGGCTTGAACGTTGGCGGCCGGTCGACGCATCCGCCGCGCCGGGCGCACGATGACGCGCGACCAAGGTGGCGTACGGCCGTCGCCCGCGTGCGATTGCCATATCCACATCTACGACGATGCGTATCCGCTCGCGCCGACGGCAACGTTCCGTCCGCCGCATGCGCCGGTGGACGCGTATCGCCGTATGCAACGGGCGCTCGGTCTCGCGCGCGTGGTCGTCGTGCAGCCGACCGGTTATGGCTTCGACAACCGTTGCACGCTGGACGCGCTGGCTGCGTTCGGCCCGCACGCGCGCGGCGTCGCGACGCTGCCGGTCGACGTGCCGGACGCCGAACTCGCGCGACTGCACGCGGCGGGTATCCGCGGCGTGCGGTTCATGATGCTGTCGGGCGGCGTCGCGCACTGGGACGAACTCGAGCGGATGGCCGCGCGGATCGCGCCGCTCGGCTGGCACATCGACCTGCAGCTCGACGGCCGGACGCTGCCCGACGTCGCGCCGATGCTGGCGTCGTTGCCGGCGCCGGTCGTGATCGATCACACGGGCAAGTTCCTGACGCCGGTCGCACCGGATGCGCCGGCGTTCGTCGCGTTGCGGCGCCTGCTCGATCGCGGCCACGTGTGGGTGAAGTTGTCCGCACCTTACGAGACCTCGCAATCCGGTGCGCCCGGTTACGACGACGTCGCACGCCTCGCGACCGTGCTCGCGCGTGCGCATGCGGCGCGCTGTGTGTGGGGCAGCAACTGGCCGCACCCGAATGCGTCGCCGGTGCCTGACGATGCGCAACTGCTCGGCTGGCTGCATGCCTGTGCGGCGGATGAAGCGGTTGGCCGCGCGATTCTGGTCGACAACCCGGCAGTGCTGTACGGATTCGATGTGGATGCCGACGCCCCGATCGGCACCGCGACGTAACGTTCGTTCGGCGCACCGCGTGTCACGTGTCGATGCGTCGATGCGTCGACGACCGCGGCCGCATCGGGTGAGCTGACGTACGTGGTGAAGGCGGGCGATACGCTGAACCTGATCGTGGCGAGCAAGCTCGGCAGCGGCCAGCGCTATCGCGAGATCCGGCGCTGCAACAACCTCGCGAACCCGAACCTGATCCTGGCCGGCCAGCATCTGGGGATTCCGGTCCGCTAGGCGCGGCGTGAGGCGGGGAAGGACGGCAGGGGAAGGTGACGTGACACGCGGGGCCCGACGGAGACGATCCGCCGGGCCCCGCGCCGTTCCGCATCAGTGGGTGATGGACAGGAACAGGTAAGCGGCGAACAGCGCCAGGTGCACGACACCGTGCAGCACCGTCGTGCGCCCCTGGCTCAACGTCAGCGTGCTGACGAGCAGCGTGAGCGACAGCAGCACGGTTTCCATCGCGCCGATGCCGAGGGTGAGCGGCTGGCCGACCCAGATGAACACGGCCGCGACGGTCGGGATCGTGAGCCCGATGCTCGCGAGCGCCGAACCGAGCGCGAGGTTCATGCTGGTCTGCAGCCGGTTCGCCCGCGCGGCGGTGACGGCCGCGAGCCCTTCCGGCAGCAGCACGAGCGCGGCGATCACGATGCCGACCGCCGCTTCGGGGGCGCCGAGCTGCATCACCGCATGCTCGACGGCCGGCGACAGCAGCTTCGCGAGCAGCACGACCGCGACGAGGCTCGCGAACAGCAGGACCATGCTGGTGGCCGCGGTGCGGTTGCTCGGTGCCGCCGCGTGCACCGCTTCGTTCGCGCTGTCGTGCGCGGCCAGGAAGTAGTCGCGATGGCGCACGGTCTGCACGAACACGAACGCGCCGTACAGCACGAGCGACGCGACGCCCGCGAACGCGAGCTGCGATTTCGAGAAGAACGGGCCCGGAGCGGCGCTCAGGTAGTTCGGCATCACGAGCGACAGCACCGACAGCGACGCGAGCACCGCGAGCGCCTTGCTCGCGCCGCGCCCCTGGAAATCCTGTTCGCCGTGCTTCCACGCGCCGACCAGCAGGCACAGGCCGACGATGCCGTTGCAGATGATCATCACGGCGGCGAACACGGTGTCGCGCGCGAGGCCCGACTTCTCGGGGCCGGCGCCGAGCATCACCGACACGATCAGCGCGACTTCGATGACGGTCACGGCGACCGCGAGCACGAGCGTGCCGAACGGCTCGCCGACGCGGTGCGCGACGACTTCGGCATGGTGGACGGCGGCGAACACGGCGCCGGCGAGCGCGGCGGCGAACAGCGCGATGACGAGGCCTTCGGCCGGCACGGCGCGCGACAGCGCGAGTACCAGCCAGGCGGCAAGCGGGGCCCAGAGGGTCCAGCGCGGGAGCGGGTTGGACGAGATCGGCATGGACGGTTTCCCTATGCGAGTGGCGGCGCGCGACGCGCCGTCACGGGTTGACGAAGCCCGGCCGGATAATCCGCCGAACGAGAACGATGAAACTGATGGGCGGCAGCGCGAAGCGGTGCTGCCTGGCGTTCGCTGCCATGAGGCGGCGAGGGGCGCGGGCGGGCCGAAGCCCGTCGCTGGATGAAACGGTTCGATGCGACCGGATGCCGATGGCGGCGCGCGCCGACGTGACGGCCGGCGGGCCGATCGCGCGGAACCCGACCCGAAAGGGGGCGGGCATTGGGCGGCAGCGGCGGCGTGACACGCGGTTTCCCCCTGAAATCCGGCGGTTTGTCGAATTTTATCAGGCGTTCGGGGGTCACTATCTCATATTCGAACACTTTCATTGACCTTTCGGTTTACAAAAAGTGCCCGGGAAGTTCGATTTTTTTGTTTTTGCAGTTTCCGTAACGGTGTCTTGCCCGACAAATTCGGGCTCGCCCTGACATAAATCTACCGACCGGTCGGTTTATAATCGCTCGCACTTCCACTTCATGACGGATCGCAAGCGATGGCTGTTTCTTCTGCACATTCGGTGAATTCGGGCGCGCTGGCGCCGTCGGCGGTCGTCGGCGTGATCGGCGCGGGCGCGATGGGCGCGGGCATCGCGCAGGTTGCGGCGGCGGCCGGCCATGCGGTGCTGCTGTACGACCTGAACGAGGCCGCGTGCGACAAGGCGCTGGCGGGCATCCGCGCGCAGTTCGCGCGGCTCGCGGAGAAAGGCCGGATGGCACCGGCGCAGGCCGCCGCCGCCGGCAACCGGATTCGCGCGGTACGCACGTGGGTCGAGTTCGCCGGCGCCGCGCTGATCGTCGAGGCGGCGGCCGAGCGGCTCGACGTGAAGCGCGAGATCTTCGCGACGCTCGAACGCCATGTCGACGATCGCTGCGTGCTGGCGACCAACACGTCGTCGATCTCGATCACGTCGATCGCGGCCGGGCTGCGCGCACCGCAGCGCGTGGCCGGCCTGCATTTCTTCAATCCGGCGCCGCTGATGGCGCTCGTCGAGGTGGTCAGCGGGCTCGCGACCGCGCCCGAGGTCGCGCAGGCGCTGTACGACACGGCCGCCGCGTGGGGCAAGCGGCCGGTGCTGGCGAAATCGACGCCGGGCTTCATCGTGAACCGCGTCGCGCGGCCGTATTACGCGGAGGCGCTGCGCGTGCTGAACGAACAGGGCGGCACGCCGGCCTCGATCGACGCGGTGATGCGCGACGCCGGTGGTTTCCGGATGGGGCCGTTCGAGCTGATGGACCTGATCGGGCATGACGTGAACTTCGCGGTGACCGAGTCGGTGTTCCGCGCGTATTTCAACGATCCGCGCTACACGCCGTCGCTGATCCAGCAGGAACTCGTGAACGCCGGCTTCCTCGGGCGCAAGTCGGGGCGCGGCTTCTATTCGTATGCGGATGGCGCGCCGCCGCCCGCACCCGAGCTCGAGGCGCCGCGCGACGCGCCGGCCGACGTCGCGCTGTTCGCGCAGGACGGCCCGGCCGCCGCGCTGCATGCGCGCTTCGTCGAACGCATCGCCGGTGCGCGCCAGACCGGCGCGCATGCCGACGAACTGCTCGCCGTGGCCGGCCGCGCGTCGATCGCGCTGACGGACGGCCGCACCGCGACGGCGCGTGCCGCGCAAACCGGCGTGGCCGATCTGGTGCTCGTCGATCTCGCGCGCGACTACGCGCAGGCCGGGCTCGTCGCGCTGACGCGCGCGCTCCAGTGCTGCGACGCCGCCTATGCCGATGCGGTCGGCCTGTTCCAGCAAGCGGGCTTGCGCGTCGTCGGCGTCGCCGACGTGCCGGGCATGGTCGCGATGCGCACCGTCGCGATGCTCGCGAACGAAGCGGCCGACACGGTGAACCAGGGCGTGTGCTCGCCGGCCGATCTCGATCTCGCGATGGAGAAGGGCGTGAACTACCCGTGCGGCCCGCTCGCGTGGGCCGATGCGATCGGCATCGGCCGCGTGCATCGCGTGCTGTCGAACCTGGCGGCGAGCTACGGCGAGGACCGCTATCGCGTGTCGCCGCGCATCGCCGCGCTGCACGCGGCCGGCCGCACGTTCCGCTAGCCGCCCGCCCCATCACCCGGATCACGATAACGACATCACTCCACTGGAGGAGCACCCCGATGACACACCCGACGCATCCCGCCGCCGCCCTCGACCCGATCGAGACCGCCAGCCGCGACGAACTGCAGGCGCTGCAGCTCGAGCGCCTCAAGTGGTCGCTGCGCCACGCGTACGACAACGTCCCGCACTATCGCCGGACGTTCGACGCGGCAGGCGTGCACCCGGACGACCTGACGTCGCTCGCCGATCTCGCCAGATTCCCGTTCTCGACCAAGAACGATTTGCGCGACAACTATCCGTTCGGGCTGTTCGCCGTGCCGCGCGAGCAGGTGGTGCGCGTGCATGCGTCGAGCGGCACGACCGGCAAGCCGACCGTGGTCGGCTACACGGCGCGCGACATCGACACCTGGGCGAACGTGACCGCGCGTTCGATCCGCGCGGCCGGCGGCCGTCCCGGCGACACGCTGCACAACGCATTCGGCTACGGGCTGTTCACCGGCGGCCTCGGGATTCATTACGGCGCCGAGCGGCTCGGCTGCATGGTCGTGCCGATGTCGGGCGGGCAGACCGAGAAGCAGGTGCAGTTGATCCGCGATTTCGAGCCGAGGATCATCCTCGTCACGCCGTCGTACATGCTGAACCTGATCGACGAGATGGTGCGGCAGGGGATGGACCCGGCCGAGTCGTCGCTGAAGATCGGCATCTTCGGCGCGGAGCCGTGGACGCAGGCGCTGCGCGAGGAAGTGGAGACGCGCGTGGGCATCGACGCGCTCGACATCTACGGGCTGTCGGAGGTGATGGGGCCGGGCGTTGCGTGCGAATGCGTCGAGACGAAGGACGGTCCGGTGATCTGGGAAGACCATTTCTATCCGGAGATCATCGACCCCGTGACCGGCGAAGTGCTGCCGGACGGCAGCGAGGGCGAGCTCGTGTTCACGTCGCTGACGAAGGAAGCGATGCCGGTGATCCGCTACCGCACGCGCGACCTCACCGCGCTGCTGCCGCCGACCGCGCGCGCGATGCGCCGGCTCGCGAAGATCACGGGCCGCTCCGACGACATGCTGATCGTGCGCGGCGTGAACGTGTTCCCGAGCCAGATCGAGGAAATCGTCGTCGCGCAGACGAAGCTGTCGGGACTGTTCCAGATCACGCTGTCGCGCGACGGCCACATGGACCGGCTCGACCTCGCGGTCGAACTGCGCTCCGAGGCTGCCGCCGGCATGACCGACGGCGAGCGCGCGGCGATCGCGCGCGAACTGCAGCACCGGATCAAGACGATGATCGGCGTGTCGGCCGGCGTGACCGTGCTCGGCGCGGGCGGCATTCCCGCGAGCGCGACCGGCAAGGCCCGGCGCGTGATCGACCGCCGGCAGGCCGCCTGAGCTGCGCCGTTCCCTGTTCTACCGCGAGGAAACCTGTTCGATGGATGAATTGAAGACCCTGGCCGTGGCCGTCGATGCGCGCGGCATCGCGACCGTCGCGCTGCAGCGCGGCGACGTGCTCAACGCGTTCGACGAGACGATGATCGCCGAGCTGACCGAGGCGTTTACGACGCTCGGCCGGCGCGACGACGTGCGCGCGATCGTGCTGCGCTCGGACGGCCGCGCGTTCTGCGCGGGCGCCGACCTGCAGTGGATGCAGCGCGCGAGCGCGAACGATGCGGCCGCGAACCTGCGCGACGCCGAGCGGTTCGCCGCGATGATGCGCTCGATCCGGCAGTGCCCGAAGCCGACGGTCGCGCGCGTGCAGGGCCACGCGTTCGGTGGCGGCGTCGGTCTGTGCGCGGCCTGCGACATCGTGATCGCGAGCGACCACGCGCGGTTTTCGGTCAGCGAGGCGCGCTTCGGGATCCTGCCGTCGGTGATCGGCCCGTATCTGGTCGAAGCGGTCGGCCAGCGCCAGGCGCGCCGGCTCGCGCTGACCGCGACGCAGCTCGCGGCTGGCGAAGCCGTCGCGATCGGGTTGATCCACCAGGCCGTGCCGCTCGACGCGCTCGACGCCGCGCTCGACAAGACGCTTGCCGAACTGAGCCGCAATGGCCCGAACGCGCTGATGGAGATCAAGCGCTTTTTCGATGCGATCGGCGAATATCCGCCGTCGGAGGAACGCGCGGCATTCACCGCGCAGACGATCTCCCGCGTGCGCGCGACGCCGGAAGCGAAGGAGGGTTTCGCCGCGTTCTTCGCGAAGCGGCCGCCGGCGTGGGAGCCGGGCGCCGCATAACGTCGTGGCGCGGCCCGCCGGTCCGGGCCGCGCATTGCGTCTCGGGCGCGGGCGCTTGCTCTACAATGCGTGACCCCCGGCGCGGCCTTGACCGTCGCCGGCCCAGCCCCGACCGCTTCCTCGCCCCGATGATCGTCAACCGCCTTATCTCCGAGATCCTGTTCGGCTTCACCGGCCTGATCGGCATCATCAATCCGATCGGCATTGCGTTCCTGTTTCTCGAACGCACCGAGGCGCTGACCGAGCACGAGCGGAACCTGCTCGCGAAGAAGGTGGCGTTCAACGGGTTCATCGTGTTGCTGGTGGCGTTTTTCGTCGGCACGCCGGTGCTGCATTTCTTCGGGATCTCGATGGAAGCGCTGCGGATCGGTGGCGGCTTCGCGGTCGCCGTCGCGGGCTGGCAGATGCTGAACGAGCCGGACGGTCCGGCGGGCGGCGGCGATACGCCGATCAAGCCGATCGACGCGAACGCGATCATGACGCGCGCGTTCTTCCCGCTGACCGTGCCGCTGACGGTCGGCCCCGGCTCGATCGCCACCGCGATCGCGCTGAACGCGAACCGCACGCACAAGCTGTCGGAATTCATGCTGTCGAGCATCGTGTCGATCGCGGTGTCGGCGCTCGTCGCGGTCGTCATCTGGCTGACCTACAGCCGCGCGGCGCTGCTGTCGCGCTATCTCGGCATCGAAGGCACCAAGGTCGCGAAGCGCGTGTCGGCGTTCCTGCTGCTGTGCATCGGCGTGCAGATCATGCTGACCGGCTTCTCCGAATTCCTGCAGCCGCTCGCCGACCAGATCAAGTAAGCGGCGCGTCCTTCCACGCACGACCGGGCGCGGCGCAACGCCGCGCGTCCGGAGCGCCGGTTGCGCTGCGCGTCGGCGCGGCCGTCGGCGTCATGTCGGCGCGTCAAGCCCGCGGTTCCGGCTCGTCGGCGCGCGCGACCCGGCAGGGCTGCCGGCGGGCGCGGCGCACGGCGTTCAGTGCGCGGCGGCGAGCATCGGGTAGGTGAACAGCCCGAAGTGGATCGCGTTCAGCCCCGCATGCGCGAGCGCGGACGCGAGCAGCCCGCCGCGCCGCCATGCCAGGCCGTAGCCGACGCCGGCCACCGTGCCGAGCACGATCCAGGGCCAGCCGCCGGCGGCATGCGCGGCGCCGAACAGCACCGCGCCGCTCGCGAGCGCGGCCCACGGCCCCCAGCCGAACCGGCCAAGCACGCGCGTCAGCCCGCCTTGCACGTAGCCGCGGAACAGCGCCTCCTCGGCGAGCGTCACGAACAGCACGTTGTTGACGAGCCACATCCAGCCCGACGCCGGCCATTTGGGCGCCCAGCCGACCATCCCGAACGCGAGTGCGCCGGCCAGGCAGGCCGCCGCCGTCGCGACGGCCGCCACGGCGCCGGTGCGCAGCGCGCGCGCCGGCGGGACGTCCGGCGCGACCCATGGCAGCACCCACAGCAGCCACAGGCCCACCAGCGGTTTGTCGAAATTCAGGTACATCGTGAACGGCACGGCGTCCGGCGTGAAGCGCGTCGGCTCGATCACGCGCGGATTGTGGAAGCCCGGGATCAGGTGCAGGCTCAGCGCGATCGCGAGTGCGGCAAACACGACGTGCGCGACGATCCGCACCGCGCGCGGTCGGCCCGGCGCGACGCCCCAGGCGGCGGCCGCGAGCAGCGCGAACGGCGCGAGCACGATCGGCGACAGCTTGCCGAAGACCAGCGCGCCGGCATAGCCGAGTGCGGCGAGGGCGATGCTCGGGCCGTGCAGCGGGCGGTGCCACGCAAACGCGGCGGCCGCGAACAGCGCGAGCCAGATCGTGGCGCACGGGAGAAGCGAGAGAGACATGGGGCATGCACGGGGCGAACGAGACGCCGCGCATCATACCCCAGCGACCGTGACAGGCCGCGTGGCCGGCCGTGCCAGGCGGGGCGGGCCGATGCGGCCGATGCGGCCCACACTCAGCGGCCGGCGATTTCGGTGACGCCGTCGCGGGTCGGGATGTCGACGCGGTTGCGCTCGCGCATCCGCCGCCGGTACCAGAAGGTCCACAGCATCAGCACGCCGAACACCGTGTAGCCCATGATCGGCGACACGACGAGCACGCGCTCGACGGGCCACGTGACGACCATCCAAAGGCGCAGCAGCATCTCCAGCGTCATGCACGCGCCCCAGACGAAGGTCATCAGCCGGAGCATCTGGCGCAGCCCCGGCTGCTCGGCCCAGACCGTCTCGAAACGCGCGGCGCCGCCGGTCATCTCGCGGGCCACCGTCGCCCGCGCGAGATAGAAGATCAGCGGGCGATCGCGGAACAGCGACAGCAGGAACACGACGCCGATCGTGCCGGACGCGAGCGATTCGCGCATCAGCAGGGTGCGCGCGCTGCCGCCGAGCGCCATGCCGGCGATCGACAGCGCGATGCCGAGCAGCACGATGGCGGCCACCGCATCGACGCGGCGCGAGCGGATGAATTCGATGACGGACCAGATGATCGGCGGGATCGCCGACGCGTACAGCGCGCCGGTTTCGCCGAAATACGGATGCGCGACCCGGTAGGCGACCCAGGGCAGCAGCAGGTTGACGACGAGTTCGAGGATCAGGCCGGCTCGTGGTTTCACGGAGGCGGGCGCGCGGGCGGCGCGCGGGGCAGTGAGGTCGCTTCGAGTATATCGAAGTCGGACCCCGCGCGTGGCGGGCGGTGCGCCGTTGCATGCACACCGAAAGCGGGCGAGGCCGCGCGCCGGCCGGGCGACGGGGCCGAATCAGGGCCGTCCGCCAGGTGGCCCGTCGCCGCCCGGCCGCACCCGGCCGTCACGCGCCGGTCACGGCACCGCCACGGCAGGGCTCCGTCACGCGGTCGCGGGCTGGACGATGATCTTCACGTTCCGGTCCTTGTGGTTGACCAGTTCCTCGAAGCCGTGCGTGACGATGTCGCCGAGCGTGATCCGCCCGGTGATCAGCGGCTGCACGTCGATGCGGCCGTCCGCGATGAAGCGGATCACGTCCGCGAATTCGCCGTTGTACGCGAGCGAGCCGATGACTTCCTTCTCGGTCGACACGATGTCGAAGAAGTTGAACGGCGTCGGCTCCTCGAAAATGCCGACCATCACCGATTTGCCGGCCTTGCGGATCACGTCGATCGCGAGCTGCGCGGTGGCCGTGTGCCCGATGCATTCGAACGACACGTCCGCGCCGTAGCCGCCCGTCAGCGCCTTGATTTCCGCGATCGCGTCGGACGCCTTCGGGTCGATCACGACCGTTGCGCCGACCTCCAGCGCCTTCTCCTTGCGCGCGGCCGACATTTCCAGCGCGATCACGCGCCCGGCGCCCGCGGCCTTCGCGCACATGATCGTGCACAGGCCGATCGTGCCGGCGCCGACCACGACGACCGTCTGGCCGACGATGTTGCCGGCCTTCTTCACCGCATGCAGCCCGACCGCGAGCGGTTCGATCAGTGCGCCGGCCTCGGTCGGGAAGTCGTCGGGCAGCTTGTACAGGAGCTCGGCCGGCACGTTCACGAATTCGGCGAACGCGCCGTTGTTCATCAGCCCGGTGAACGCGAGGTTCTCGCAGATGTTGTAGAGCCCGTGCCTGCAATACCAGCAGGTGCCGCAATGCTGGCATGCGTCGGCCGTCACGCGCTCGCCCACCGCGAAGCCGGTCACGCCGGCGCCGAGCGCCGCGATTTCGCCGCTGAACTCGTGGCCGAGGATGCACTGGCCCTTCAGGCCCGTCAGCGGATGCGGCGCGTCGACGGGGATGAATACGGGGCCGGCGACGTATTCGTGCAGATCGGAGCCGCAGATTCCGCACCAGTGCACGCGGATCTGGACCCAGCCGGCCGGCGGGTGCGCCGGAACGGGAACCGCTTCGACGCGGATGTCGTGGCGGCCGTGCCAGACGGCGGCTTTCATGCTGGGTGCGGGGTTCGGTGCCGGTGTATTCACGTTGCTGTCTCCGTCAGGTTGTCGTCGGGCGCGCGGCAAGGGGCCGGCGCGTCCGTCGCGCGATTGCGCGAGCGATCGACATGCAGGAATGGGGCCAGCTCGAACGGCCGGCTGCGCGGCAACGACGCAGGGCAGGCAGTGTGCGATGCAGCAGCCCGCCGTGCGTTGATGGCAGGCGGGGCGATGCGCGTCGCGCGGGGAATGTGCTGCGATCGCGACGCCGGGGGCGCGTGAGACGCCGCGACATTTGTCTCACCACGACGAGACGGAGCGCGAGACGCCCGGCTCAGGCGCGCCGGCGCCGTGCGAGCCCATTGCGGTGATCAGCGAAACGCATCGTTGCACGCGTTTCCCCGTTACTTGAAGTTAACTTCAATTTGTATCATCTGCGGCAGTCCGGTCGTGCGTGGTGTTCCGGCCGGTGCTGGCCGAAACCGGCCGACGTGACGGACTGGACGCCGCTCGGCCGGCCACGTTACCGCGTTACTTCAGGTCCTTCCGGTACTGGATGAACCCCGCGTTGTTCGCGAGCTTGTCGTACAGCGCGCGGGCGGTCGTGTTGGTGTCGTGCGTGAGCCAGTACACGCGGCTCGCACCGGCCTCGCGGGCCCGCTCGTACACGGCCTCGATGAGCGCGCCGCCCGCGCCTTGTCCGCGTGCGCCGGCTGCCGTGAACAGGTCCTGCAGATAGCAGTACGGGCCTTCGGTCCAGCACGAGCGGTGGTAAATCGCGTGCACGATGCCGACCAGCACACCCGCCGCATCGAATGCGCCGAGCACGAACATCGGTTCGTCCGGATCCATCAGACGCGCCCACGTCGTCGCGAATACGGCGTCGCTCAGCGTGGTGTCGTAGAACTTCTGGTAACCCTGCCACAGTGGCCGCCATGCGGCTTCGTCGGCCGCCACGAGCGGCCGGACGGTGACGCGCGTCGCGTCGTTCGCGCGGCCGGCGGCGTCGCGCGCCTGCGCGTGGCGGATCGCGACGAGCGACGCGCGCTGCGCGCCGTCGGCGTCGAAGTTCTCCGGCGCGAGCCACGCTTCGAACGCGGCGCGCACGTCCGGCCATTCGCCGTCGACGATCGAGAACCACGCGGTGTCGCGATTGCGGCCCTTGTAGACGAGCGCCTGCCGGAACGTGCCTTCGTACCGGAAGCCGAGCCGCGCGGCGGCCTTGCGCGACGGTTCGTTGAGATCGTCGCACTTCCATTCGTAGCGCCGGTAGCCGAGCGTGTCGAACGCGTACTTCATCAGCAGGTACTGCGCTTCGGTCGAGATCGGCGTGCGCTTGAGCAGCGGCGAGAACGTGACGGAGCCGACCTCGATCACGCCATTGGCCGGATCGATGCGCATCAGCGCGAGCGTGCCGACCGCCCGGTTCGTCGCGCGGTCGATCACCGTGTAGTGCAGCGGATCGGCGCTGGCGGCCGCGCCGCGCGCGTAGTCGCGGTAGCCCGATGCGTCGGCGTACGGCCCGTGCGCGAGATAGGTCCAGTCGCCGCCGTCGGGCGCCTGCGCGTAAGCGGCGTACAGGTCGGCGGCATGGCGGTCGGCGTCGAGCGGTTCGAGGCGGCAGTAGCGGCCCTCGAGCACGATGCGCTCGGGGCGCGGGCGCGCGGACCAGTCGGAAACGGGGCGGCCGATGGGCTGCTGGAAGGCGTTGGTGAGCGTGGACAAGGTCGATCTCGCTTCGGTTGGCGCCGGCGACATGCCGGTATGCAGACGATCGTAGTCCCGGCGAGGTACCATGAGAAGCGCCAGACCATCGCAAATTTATGGTGCCACGAGGATGCCGCAATGGTGCCGCGAAGGTGCCTTGAAAGCGCCGGGTCAGTGCCCCGATCGATGCGCCATCCACCGAAACTGCCAGGCCGCGACAACCCGATGACGACTGCCTTTTCCTCCGGCGCCACGCCGCCGTTGCCGCTCGACGCGCCGCTCGCGCGCACGGCCGGCGCGCCTTCGTTGCAGCGGCAATTGCTGCGGCGCGTGCGCGACGCGATTCTCGGCGGCGCGATGCCGGCCGGCACGCGGCTGCCCGGCACGCGCGCGCTGGCCGAGACGCTTGGCGTGTCGCGCAACACCACCGCGGCCGTCTACGAGCAGCTCGTCGCCGAAGGCTTCCTCCAATCCGATCGTCGCGGCACACGGGTGGTCGGCCTGTCGCGGCCGGCCGCGCCGCGCAGGCGGGCCGCGCCGCCGGCCGTCGCGCAACGGCTCGGCCGGATCCGTCCGAGCCTGATCGGCACCGGCGAGTCGGAGGGCTTCCGGCCGGGCGTGCCCGCGCTGTCGCATTTCCCGGTGGACGCATGGCGGCACGCGATCGACCGCGCGCTGCGCCGTGCCGGCCGCGAGCTGCTCGCGTATGGCGACCCGCTCGGCGAGCGCGCGCTGCGCGAATCGATCGCGCGCCATCTGGCCGTGACGCGCGGCGTGCGGTGCGATCCCGAGCAGATCGTGATGACGGAAGGCGCGCAAGGGGCGATCGCGCTGTGCGCGCAGTTGCTGACGAACCCGGGCGACACGGTCTGGGTCGAGGAGCCCGGCTATCGCGGCGCGCGCAGCGCGATGCAGGCCGCCGATCTCGACGTCGTGCCGATGCCGGTCGACGCGGAGGGGCTGTGCGCGGAGGAAGCGGACTGGCGCGAACGGACGCCGCGGCTCGTCTACACGACGCCGTCGAACCAGTTCCCGACCGGCGCGGTGCTGTCGATCTCGCGCCGGCTCGCGCTGATCGACGCCGCGCGCCGGCATCGCGCGTGGATCATCGAGGACGACTACGACAGCGAGTTTCGTCATACCGGCGAGCCGATCGGCGCGCTGCACGGGCTTGCGGCCGATTCGCCGGTCGTCTATCTCGGCTCCTTCAGCAAGACGATGTTTCCGGCGCTGCGGATCGGCTTTCTGGTGCTGCCCGACGCGCTGCTGGCTGCGGTGCGGCCGGCGCTGCCGGAGATGCTGCGCGGCGGGACGCGCCACGTGCAGCTCGCGCTCGCCGATTTCATCGAGACGGGGGAATACGGGCGGCATCTCGGGCGGATGCGCCGGCTGTATCGCGACCGGCGGCGCCTGCTGCTCGCCGCGCTGGACGACGCGTTCACCGTGCCGCATCAGGTCGAGGGCGGGCCGTGCGGGCTGCATCTGACGCTGCGGCTGCCGGCGCGTTATCGCGACCGCGCGATCGTCGAAGCGGCGCGCGCGCATGGCGTCGGGCCGTTTCCGCTGTCGGGGTTTTCGATTCACGCGACGTCGGCGGCCAACGGGCTCGTGCTCGGGTTCGGCAATACGTCGGCCGATGCGTTCGCGCCGATGCTGCGGACGTTGTCGACGATCGCGCATCGGGTGGCGGGCGATTGAATCGCGTACGCACCGGTGCGATGGGCCGGCCGCCCCGCGGCGCGCAACCGGTGTGGCGACCCGCGCATCGCGGGATGGCGCCGGCGGTCGTGCGACCAGCCGGTACGACCGATCGGGAAGGCGTTACCGCAGGCGATCCGCCCGCATGATGCGGCGAGCGCACACCAGGCTCAGCACCAGCAGCGCCGCGACATACGCGGCCACCGCGCCCCACGCGCCGTGTTGCCAGAACGTGCCGCCGACCGAGCCGAGCACGCTCGACCCGAGGTAGTACGCGAGCAGGTACAGCGACGCGGCGTGCCCCTTCGCGGAGCCGGCAAGGTGCCCGACCCAGCCGCTCGCCACCGCATGGGCGACGAAGAAGCCGATCGTGATCAGCACGATCCCGACGATGATCGCGACGAGCGAATGCGACAGCGTCAGCGCGAGGCCGGCCGCGAACACGACAATGCCGCTGACGAGGACGGGCGCCCGCCCGAGACGATCGGCGAGCGCGCCCGCGCTCGACGACGACACCATCCCGAACAGGTAGGCGCCGAAGATCAGCCCGCATGCGCTCGCGCTCAGGTTGAACGGCGCGGCCGTCAGCCGGAACCCGGCGTAGTTGTATACGGTCACGAACGAGCCCATCACGAGGAAGCCGATGACGAACACGAACGGAAGCCGCGCGTGATGCAGTTGCGCGTTCCATAGCCGCAGGTGATGACGCAGCGTCAGGTCGGTTCGCTTCACGAAGCGTCGCGACCGCGGCAGCAGCATCACGAACGCGATCGCCGCGACGAGGTCGACGACGCCGATCGTCAGCATCGCGGTGCGCCACGAGAAATACTCTTCGAGCGCGCTCATCCCGATTCGCCCGATCATCCCGCCGAATGCGGTGCCGCCGACATAGAGTCCCATCGACAGGCCCAGCCCGTCGGACGCGATTTCCTCGGCCAGATAGGCCATCGCCACCGCCGGAACGCCGCCGAGCGCGAAACCCTCGAGCGCGCGCCAGACCAGCAGCAGGTTCCAGTTCGGCGAAACGGCCGCCAGCAGGTTGAACAGTGCGGCCAGCGTCATCGACGCGAACATCAGCCCGCGCCGCCCGACGCGTTCGGACAGTGCGCCGGCGCACAGGATCGAGACGGCCAGCATCCCGGTCGACAGCGACAGGGACAGCGAGCTCGACGCCGCGCCGATATGGAATTCGCGCGCGAACGCGGGCAGCAGCGGTTGCACGCAGTACAGCAGCGAGAAGGTCGAAAAGCCGGCCAGGAAGAGCGCCAGCGCGATGCGCTTGTAGGCCGCCGAGCGCGGCGACACGCCGGCGGGCAGCGCATCCGGCGCCGCGTTCGGCACGTGACGCACGGCAGGCGAAATCGCGGGAGAAGACATGGTTTGCACCCGATGGGTCAGGGGATACCCGAATTCTTGCGCACGCTCATGCATATGTCCAATATATGAAAGAAACCGTGGCGATACGTTTTGCGACTGGCCTGAAGGGCTGCGTGAAGGCGCCGTATCGCTTACCTCCATCCCTGGGATCACCTACCGTATGGAACTTCGGCATCTCCGCTATTTTCTGGCCGTGGCCGCCACGTCGAACTTCACGAAGGCCGCCGAAACGCTCGGCATGGGGCAGCCGCCGCTGAGCCAGCAGATCAAGGCGCTCGAGCGCGAACTCGGCGTGGAACTGTTCAAACGGACCGCCCGCGGCGCCGAACTGACCGTGGCCGGCGAGGTGTTCGCGGAAGAGGCGCGCCGCGTGCTCGACGACGCGGAGCGCGCGGCGCGGGCGGCACGGCGGGCCGCCCGCGGGGAAATCGGGCAACTGCGCGTCGGTTTCACGGGGACGGCGGCCTTCAATGCGAAAGTGGCCGACCTGCTTCGCCGCTTTCGCGAAGCGTTTCCGGACACGGAGCTGACGTTGCAGGAGGCGACCTCCGGCGTGCTGTTCGAGGCGCTGGAGGCCGGGCGGCTCGATGTCGCGATCGTGCGTCCGGAGCGCCGTATCGCCGATACGTTGCGGGCAGCGGACTGGGACGAGGAACCGATGTCGGTCGCGCTGCCGGTCGCGCATCGGCTCGCGCAACGGCGCCGGATCGATCTGGCGGAACTGGCCGACGAGGCGTTCGTGCAGGTGCCGCGTGAAGCCGGCAGCGCGCTGTTCGACGACATCGTCGCCGCGTGCAATGCCGCCGGGTTTCAACCGCGCATGGGGCAGCCCGCGCCGCAAATCACGTCGGCGGTGACGCTCGTCGCGGCCGGGCTCGGCGTGTCGATCGTGCCGCAGGCGATCACGCAGGTGCAGGTCGCGGGTGTCGTGTATCGGCCGGTCGCGGATAACCGGCTGCGCGCGCGGCTGGCGATCGCGTCGCGGCGCGATGATCCGTCGGCGGTGGTGCGGAATTTTCTTGCGCTGGCCTGATCGCGCGACGGTGGTGCGGTACGCGTTTCGGGCACGTGCATCGCATGCAATTCGAGGTGAATATTCCGATTGACGAACCGCGAACTTTGCCCGGAATGAACGCTGTCGCGGCTCTGCCGCAATACGGCCGTCCGGCATGCGGGTTTCGAATCGTATATTGCGCGACGCAGCGTGGACTATAAATGGATGGGTGTACCGGTGCTTGTCGGGCGTCCGCGCGTCTCGTGCGGGACGTCGCCGCGATTGCCGGGGGAGGTGCACCTTGGTTCGCAACACGCTTGCTCGCGCCGTGCTTCGCACCGCGTTGATCGGGGGCGTATTCGCCGGCATTGTGCCGTCGTCGCCGCCCACCGTTGCCGCGACCGTCGCGCCGCCCGCCGCACCACCCGTCATGAAGAGCAGGCCCGTCGCCCGGCCTTACTCGATGCCGGTCGATTTTCCGGCGATCGTCGACCGCTACGGCCCGGCGGTCGTGACCATCATGACCGCCGCGCCCGACCAGCAGGCCGGCGGCCCGTCGTTCGCCATCCTCGATCCCGACGATCCGCTCGCCGCGTTCTTCCGCCGCGGCGCGCCGCCTGCGCCGCCACCCATGCCCGGCCAGGGCCCGCAGGCGCCGGCGCCCGATACGTCGCCGCGCGCGATCTCGGGCAGCGGCTCAGGCTTCATCGTCAGCGCGGACGGGATGATCCTGACGTCCGCGCACGTGGTTGCCGACGCAACCGACGTCACGGTGCGGCTGGCCGATCACCGTGACCTGAAGGCGACGGTGCTGGCCGTCGATCCGCAGAGCGACGTCGCCGTGCTGCACGTCGACGCGACGAAGCTGCCGGTCGTGCGCCTCGGCGATTCGGCGCGGATCCGCGCGGGCGAACCGGTGATGACGATCGGCGCGCCGGACGGCTCGGGCGACACGGTCACGGCCGGCATCGTCAGCGCGACGTCGCATGCGCTGCCGGACGGCAGCCCGTTTCCATTCTTCCAGACCGATATCGCGGTCAATCCCGACAATTCGGGCGGCCCTGTGTTCAACCGCGCGGGTGACGTGATCGGCATCGCGGTGCAGGTCTATACCGGCGCCGACCGCTACGCGAGCACGACGTTCGCGATTCCGATCGCGCTTGCGGCGAAGGTGCGTGCGCAAGTGCAGGCGCAGATGCGTGCCAACGCGCAGGCGCAGCGCGCGTCGTCCGGCGATGCGCTGGGCGTCGACGTGCAGGATGTCGGTGCCGGGCTGGCCGCCGCGTTCGGGCTGCCGCGTCCGGCCGGCGCGCTCGTCAACGGCGTCGATCCCGGCTCGCCGGCTGCCGCGGCCGGCGTGAAGCCCGGCGACGTGATCGTGCAGTTCGGCGGTACGCCGATCGGCCGATCGGCCGAGCTGAACGACCTCGCTGCCGCATTGCCGCCCGGCGCGAGGGCGCCGCTGCGACTGATCCGCAATCGCACGCCGATGATGCTGACGGTCACCGGGGCGGGGGCCGGGCCGGGCGACGCGATCGACAACGCGGCCGGGGCCGGCAGCGCAGGCACGGTTGGTGCTGCCGGCGCAGCGGGCGTGGCGATTGCCGCCGCCGCCCGGCCGGCCGACACGGGCGATCGGCTCGGGCTGACGATGCATGCGCTGAGCGATGCGGAACGGCGGTCGACGGGGCTCGCGGTCGGGATGATGGTGGATGCGGTGCACGGGCCGGCCGCGAGCGCGGGCATTCGGCCGGGCGACGTCGTGCTCGAACTCAACGACACGCTGCTCGAAACGCCGGACGACGTGCAGGCGCTCGAAGCGCGCGGCGGCGTGATCGCCGTGCTGATCCAGCGCGAGAACGCGCGCAAGTTCGTGTCGGTGCGGGCGCGGTAGGGCGCGGTAGGGCGTTGACGGGTATCCCGATCCGGTACGACAGGTTTGCCGCCCGGCTCGGTCGTGGGCGACGCGACGCATGCGTCCACGCCCATGCGATCCGTTACGGCTTCGCGCCCACCACGAACTCGAACGTCGCGACGCCATCGACGCCGCCCGTCACGCGATCGCCCGGCTGCAGCGCGCCGACGCCGGCCGGCGTGCCGGTGAAGATCAGGTCGCCGGCCTTCAGCTCGACCGAGCGCGACACATACGCGATCACGTCCGGCACGGCCCAGATCATGTCGGCGAGATCGCCTTGCTGACGCGTTTCGCCGTTGACCGCGAGCCAGATCCGGCCGCTTGCCGGATGGCCGGTGGCGGTCGCCGCGCGCAGCGCGGTCACGGGGCCCGACGCGTCGAAACCCTTCGCCCAGTCCCACGGCCGGCTCAGCTTCTTCGCTTCGGCCTGCAGGTCGCGGCGCGTGAGGTCGACGCCGACGCCGTAGCCCCACACGTGCGTCAGCGCGTCGGCCGGGTCGATCGACCGGCCGTCCTTGCCGATCGCGACGACCAGCTCGATTTCATGATGAAGGTCGTGCGTCAGCGGCGGATACGGAACGGTGCCGCCGGCCGGGACGATCGCGTCGGCCGGCTTCGTGAAGAAGAACGGCGGTTCGCGGTCGGGATCGGCGCCCATTTCGCGCGCGTGGTCGGCGTAGTTGCGGCCGACACAGAACACGCGGCGCACCGGAAAGCGCGCGGACGACTGTTCGACTTCGACGGAAGGACGCTCGGAAGCGTCAATGACGTATGCGGACATCGGAAGGCCTCGTTCGATGGAAGGACGGACGCCGGCGCCCGCGCTCGCGGCGCAGGCCGGCATGGATGGAACGATACCCGACGCATCCGTGCCCGAATGCGACGCACCTGCGCTTTTACCGGACAAAACTACGCGGACAAAACTACGCGTCGCCGGCCGCGGGCACGTCGTCGGTGTCCGGCAGCGCGGCGTTCGCGTCGCGGTACGCCTTCGGCGACACGCCGACCCGCGCGCGGAAGCGCCGCGCGAAATACCCTTCGTCGCGGAAGCCGACCGAGCGCGCGATGTCCGCGATGCGCCGGCTCGTATGCGCGAGCAGCGACTGCGCGAGCGCGATCCGGCGCTCGGTCACGAGATCGGTGAAGGTGCTGCCGGTTTCCTTGCGCACCAGGTGCGCGAGGTAGTTCGGCGACAGGAACGCGGCCTCGGCGGTGGCCGCGAGCGTCAGGTCCTCGCGGGTCAGGTTCGCGCGCACGTGGCGCAGCACGCGCGCGAGTGCGTCGCGCCGGCCCGCGCGCTGGGCGCCGCGCTGCGCGAGCTTGTCGAGCGCGCCCGCGTACTGCGTGCAGACGAGCCCGATCAGCTGCAGCAGGAAGCCGCGCAGCAGCGTGGTCGAGCCGAAGGTGCGCACGCGGTCGGCGTCGAGCATGCACAGCGCGAGGCGGCGCGCCTCGTCGAACGCATCGCCGGTCAGGATGAAGTCGAGATGTTCCTGGAATCGGAACGGCGTCAGCTCGGGAAAGCGGTGCGCGGGCACGTCCTCGAGATCGAGCGGATCGACGTCGAGATCGGCACGCAGGAACGCCTGGCTGAAGTTGATCACGATGAAGTGCGCGCCTTCCGGATGCGGAATCAGGTGCTCGCGGTGCGGCAGCACGAACGCGAGCGCGCCGCGCGGAAATGGCCGCGTGACGCCGCCGATCCGCTGCTCGGTATCGCCGCCGAGGTTGAACTGGATCTGGAAATAGGCGTGCCGGTGCGGCTCGGTGATCGCCTGGCGCGACGCCTGGTCGCGGATGTAGAAATCGAGCCGGTCGCTGCGTTCGGGCATCCCGTACAGGCGCGGCGGGGCGATGGAGGGCATGAAGGATTCTGCTGTTGGTGACGCGGTGGAGCCGCGATGGTACAGCGAACCGGGCGCGGCCGGAATCCGCCGGGCACGCGCGTCAGCCGGCCACCAGCGGCGCGACGCGCCGGCGCAGTTCGGGCACGACTTCGGCATCGAACCACGGATGGTGCTTGAACCACGACTGGTTGCGCGGTGACGGATGCGGCAGCGGCAGCACGCCGGGGCCGTAGTCGCGCCAGGCCGCAACGGTATCGGTCAGCGTCGCCTTGCGCGTGTCGCGCAGAAAATGCCGCTGCGCGTACTGGCCGATCAGCAGCGTCAGCCGGATCGACGGCAATTCGGCGCGTAGCCGGTCGATCCACAGTCGCGCGCATTCGGGGCGCGGCGGGTTGTCGCCGCTCGCGCCGCGGCCCGGGTAGCAGAAGCCCATCGGCACGATCGCGAAGCGCGTTTCGTCGTAGAACGTGTCGGCGTCGACGCCGAGCCAGTCGCGCAGCCGCTTGCCGCTCGCGTCGTCCCACGGGATGCCGCTCGCATGGACGCGGGCGCCGGGCGCCTGCCCGACGATCAGGATGCGTGCGTCGCGATGGGCGCGCACGACGGGACGCGGGCCGAGCGGCAGGTCGGCTTCGCACGCGCGGCACGCGCGGATTTCGGTGAGCAGCACGTCGAGCGGCGTGCGCGTGGGTTTCGGCATCGATTCTGAACGGGGACGGAAGGGCGGCACGGGTACGAAGGCGTCCGGCCGGCGCATCGCGTCAGGCGTTCCGCAGCGCGCGGCAGCGCGCGGTGCGGTGCCCGGCGGCTCCGGCATCCCGTGTCGAGTTTCACGTACCCGCCGAACCGCCTTCGGCGATCGCAGCATCATACAACGCAGTCTGCGCGATCGCCGCGGCGATCCCCGCGTCGTCGTGCGACCCGTCGAGCATGCCCCAGCGCCGGTATTGCGCGAGAAACCACTGGCCTTCGTGCGGATCCGGCCGGTTCACGGCGCCGCCGTCGTGGAAGCGGATCGGCAGCGGCGGCTGCGCGAACGGCCCCGCGCCGTAGTCGCCGAGCAGGCGCGGCGCGATCAGCCGCGCCGGCACGCCGAGCGCATCGGGCGACGCGAGCCAGCCGGCCGCGTCGCGACGATGCGCGGCATCGTCGAGCCACGCGCACGCATCGACGAGCGTGCGGATCAGCGCGCGCGCCGTGGCCGGATACAGCGCGCCGAAATCGCGCCGGGCGGCGAGTACCTTCTCCGGATGATCGGGCCAGATCTCGCTGGTGACGGCGACGGTCCGGCCCGCGCCGCACGCGTCGGCCACCGCGTGCCATGGCTCGCCCGCGCAGAAGCCGTCGAGTTCGCCGCTCGCGAGCGCCGCGACCATCTCGGGCGGCGGAATCACGACGCTGCGCACGTCGCGCAGCGGATCGACGCCGTGCGATGCGAGCCAGTGGTTCAGCCACATCGCGTGCGTGCCGGTCGGGAAGGTCTGCGCGAGCAGCGGCTTGCGGCCGAGCGTCGCGAGCGCCGCGCGCACGTCGCCGCTTGCGCGGTACGCGTCGGCGAGGCCGCGGGCGAACGTGATCGCCTGGCCGTTGCGGTTCAGCACCATCAGCGCGGCCATGTCGGCCCGAGGGCCGCCGATGCCTAGCTGCAGGCCGCACACGAGCCCGTACAGCGCATGCGCGGCGTCGAGTTCGCCGGTCAGCAGCTTGTCGCGCACGGCGGCCCACGACGGCTGGCGGCTCAGTTCCAGCGTCAGGCCGTGGCGCGCGCCGAGGTTCAATTGCTGCGCGACGATCAGCGGGGCCGCGTCGCTGAGCGCGACGAACCCGACACGAAGATGCGCGCGTTCCGGCGCGGCGGGAGGCGAAGTGTTCATGGCGGTCATGGAGAGGGCGCGTCGAGCAGTTGCCGCGCGACGTCGACGATGCGCAGCCCTTGATCCATCGCGCGCTTGCGCAACTGCGCATACGCGTCGTGCTCGGACAGCTTGCGCTGGTCCATCAGCAGGCGCTTCGCGCGATCGATCAGCTTGCGTTCGGCGAGTTCGCGCTCGACGTCGGCGAGCCGGCGGCGCAGCGCATCGTCGTGCGAGAAGCGCGCGAGCGCGACTTCGAGAATCGGCGCGAGACGCTCGGCCGACAGCCCTTCGACGAGATACGCGCTGACGCCCGCGCCGACCGCCGCGTGAATCAGCGCCTGGTCGGCGTCGTGACTGAACATCAGCACGGGGCGCGGCGCGGTCGCGTGCATCACGGCCAGTTGCTCGAGCGTGTCGCGCGATGGCGAATCGGTATCGATGATCACGACGTCGGGGCGCTGCTCCTCGACGGCGGCGGGCAGGCGCGCGGGCGTCGCGACGTCGTTCAGCATCTCGTAGCCGAGCCGCGCGAGCGCGTCGCCGAGCTCGCCGATCGGCTTGTCGGTATCGGTGACGAGCAGCACGCGCAGGCGTGCGGGCGGAGCAGGCGAACTCATGACGCGAACGGGGGCGGACAGGCTGGAATGCAAGGCGATGAACCTGGGCGCGGGGCGCAAGCGCGGCGCGTCCGGAGCCCGGATGCGATCGCCCGGCAGCCCGCGCGAACGCGGCCGCCGTGGTCGGGAAGGGCGTGCGAACGGGGTCGCGCGATGACGTGCATTCAGGCGGCCCGGGACAGTGACGCTTCGCATGCGACGTCGGTTGCCGGGGCCGCGCCCAGCACGGACGCTTCGCCAATCGCCCCGCCGACCAGGATCACGGCCGGGCTGCCGAGCCGCGCGGCGTCGACGCCGTGTGCCAGGCCGCCGAGCGTGCCGGTCCAGCGGCGTTCGTGCGGCGTGCCGGCCCATTGCACGGCGGCGGCCGGCGTCGCTGCGGGCAGCGCGGCGAGCAGGCCCGCCGCGAGGCTGTCGACGCGGCTCATCCCCATATAGATCGCGAGCGTGGTGCCGGTTGCCGCGAGCGCCGCCCAGTCGGGCTCGCCGTGATCCTGGCGATGTGCGGTGACGAACGTGACGCCCTGGCAATGCTCGCGATGCGTGAGCGAGATGCCGAGACTCGCGGCGGCCGCGAATCCCGACGAGATGCCGTTGATGATCTCCACCGGGATCGCGGCGGCGCGCAGCGTCGCGAGTTCCTCGCCGGCGCGGCCGAACAGCAGCGCATCGCCGCCCTTGACGCGCACGACGTGCGCGCCGCGCAGCGCGTAGCGGCACATCAGCCGCTCGATGAAGGCCTGCGGCGTCGAGCGGCAGCCGCCGCGCTTGCCGACGCGGATCACGCGCGCCTGCGGCGCGAGTTCGACGATGCCCGGCGCGACGAGATCGTCGAGCAGCAGCACGTCGGCGGCGGCCAGCGCCTTCGCGGCCTTCAGCGTGAGGAGATCGGGGTCGCCCGGGCCGGCGCCCAGCAGCGTGACTTTGCCTGTCGTCATGTCGTGCTCCAGTGCCGCGTGCGGGCGGCGGTCGATTGCGTGTCGTTGCGCGGCGGCGGCGGGCGGTCGAAGCGACCCCGGCATCGGCCGTGCCGCGCGCGGCGGGGATGTCGTTGTCCTGATCGGCTGCGCCCGCCTGCGACGGCGGGCCTGCTTTTACGGGGACTGCCCACCGGCGCCGTCGCCGGTGTGATGCACGGTCATCAGCAATATCCGGGCCACCCGACACGATGCGCGGCGGTGGATCGCGCGAGCGCGGCCGCAAGCACCGCGCGGCGGCGGTGCGCCCGCACGCGAGCGCCGCGCGTCGTGCCTTGCAATGCCGCATCGGTGTGCATCGCGCGCTGCCGGTGCGCACCGCGATGTCGCACGCGGACAGTGCTGCATCGCACCAAGTCTGTGCCTTGTCGCCCCGCGCGCAGCGTGCCGGCGCGCGGCGTGTGGCCGCCGCCGAGCCTTGCGCAGCGGGGCCCACGACGCAATTCCGGGCGACATGGCACGGTGCTTGCGTAAGCTCCTTCGGGCGGATCAACGGCGATTCGTTCGCAGCACCGATTACTGACGTGCCCGGCAACGGGCTTCATGGGCAACGGCGTCCTGTGCATCGGGTCTCTCGACGAGACCGGGTGCGCGGGACGCCGTTTTTCGTTTGGCGGATGACATGACCGGCAAAGCCACCCGTATCGATCTCTTCAGCTTCCGCACCGCGCCGATGCGCGCGTTCCACCTGACGTGGATGGCGTTCTTCGTGTGCTTCTTCGCATGGTTCGCATGCGCGCCGCTGATGCCGCTGATCGCGCGCGAATTCCATCTCACCGCGGCGCAGGTCGCGAACATCAACATCGCCGCCGTGATCGCGACGATCGCCGTGCGGCTGCTGGTCGGCCCGATGTGCGACCGCTTCGGCCCGCGCCGCGTGTATGCGGGCCTGCTGCTGCTCGGCGCGATTCCCGTGTTCGCGGTGTCGTTCACGCATGACTACCTGTCGTTCCTGATCTGCCGGCTCGGCATCGGCGCGATCGGCGCGGGCTTCGTGATCACGCAGTACCACACGTCGGTGATGTTCGCGCCCAACGTGGTCGGCACCGCGAACGCGACGACGGCCGGCTGGGGCAACGCGGGCGCGGGCGCGACGCAGGCGCTGATGCCGCTGCTCGTCGCGGCCGGCCTGATGCTCGGTTTCGGCGACGACGCGTCGTGGCGCATCGCGCTGATCGTGCCGGGCATCGCGATGCTCGCGATGGCCTGGGCGTACTGGCGCTTCACGCAGGATTGCCCGCAAGGCGATTTCGTCGCGCTGCGCAAGCAGGGCGTGACCGTCGACAGCGGCAAGAAGGGCGGCTGGGCGAGCTTCTTCGCCGCGTGCGGCAACTATCGCGTGTGGATGCTGTTCGTCACGTACGGCGCGTGCTTCGGCGTCGAGGTGTTCATCCACAACGTCGCCGCGCTGTATTACGTCGATCACTTCAGGCTGTCGCTGAAGGACGCCGGCTTCGCGGTCGGCCTGTTCGGGCTGCTCGCGCTGTTCGCCCGCGCGCTCGGCGGCTGGCTGTCGGACAAGATCGCCGCGCGCCGCAGCCTCGACGTGCGCGCGACGCTGCTGTGCGCGCTGATCGTCGGCGAAGGGCTCGGGCTGCTGTGGTTCTCGCATGCGCAAGGCATCGGCATCGCCCTCGTCGCGATGCTGACCTTCGGCCTCTTCACGCACATGGCCTGCGGCGCGACCTATGCGCTCGTGCCGTTCATCGACCGCAAGGCGCTCGGTGGCGTCGCGGGGATCATCGGCGCGGGCGGCAACGTCGGCGCGGTCGCCGCGGCCTTCCTGCTGAAGGGCATCGGCGACGTGCAGCACACGCTGAGCCTGCTCGGCCTGGCCGTCACCGCGACCGCGCTGTGCGCGATGGCCGTGCGCTTCAGCGACGAACACAAGGCCCGCGAGGCCGAGCTGCGCGACCGCGCGCTCGCCGCCGGCAACGCCGCCAACTGACAGACCGAAGGAACCTCATCATGAAACTCATCGTCATCGGCCACGGGATGGTCGGCCACAAGCTCCTCGAATGCGTCGCGGCCCAGGGCGGTGCGGCAAGCGCGCTGCAGGTCACGGTGCTCGGCGAGGAGCCGCGCCCGGCGTACGACCGCGTGCATCTGTCGGAATTCTTCGCGGGCAAGTCGGCGGACGACCTGTCGCTCGTCGAACCCGGCTTCTTCGAACGTCATCCTCACTTCGACCTGCGCCTGAACGCGTGCGTCGCGTCGATCGATCGTGCCGCGCATACGGTCACGCTCGTGTCGGGCGAAACGCTGGCCTACGACAAGCTCGTGCTCGCGACGGGCTCGCGTCCGTTCGTGCCGCCGATGCCGGGCCACGATCGCGCCGGCTGCTTCGTGTACCGGACGATCGAGGATCTCGAAGCGATGCAGGCATGCGGCACGCACGCGAAGCGCGGCGTGGTGGTCGGCGGCGGGCTGCTCGGCCTCGAATGCGCGAAGGCGCTGCGCGACATGGGGCTCGACACGCACGTCGTCGAATTCGCGCCGCGGCTGATGGCCGTGCAGGTCGACGACGGCGGCGGCCGGATGCTGCGCGCGAAGATCGAGGCGCTCGGCGTCACCGTGCATACGGGCAAGAACACGCTCGAGATCGTCGACGGCGAAGCAGGCACGCACCGGATGGCGTTCGCCGACGGCTCGCATCTCGATGCGGACATGATCGTGTTCTCGGCCGGCATCCGCGCGCGCGACGAACTGGCCCGCGCGTGCGGCCTGGACATCGGCCCGCGCGGCGGCGTCGCGATCGACGACGCGTGCCGCACGAGCGACGCCGACATCTACGCGATCGGCGAGTGCGCGGCCTGGAACGGGATGGTGTACGGCCTCGTCGCGCCGGGCTACGACATGGCGCGCGTCGTCGCGAAGCAGCTCGGCAATGCCGCGGGCGACGCGAACGATGCGACCGCATTCGCCGGTGCGGACATGAGCACCAAGCTGAAGCTGATGGGCGTCGACGTCGCGAGCATCGGCGACGCGCACGGCGCGACCGCCGGCAGCCGCACCTACCAGTATGCGGACGAGCGCCGCCAGGTCTACAAGAAGCTGGTGGTGTCGGACTGCGGCAAGTTCCTGCATGGCGCGGTGATGGTCGGCGACGCGGCCGAATACGGCACGCTGCTGCAGATGATGCTGAACCGCATCGAGCTGCCCGAGTCGCCGGAATTCCTGATCCTGCCGTCGTCGGACGGCGCGGCCAAGCCCGCGATCGGCGTCGACGCGCTGCCGGAAGGCGCGCAGATCTGCTCGTGCAACAACGTGTCGAAGTCGCAGATCTGCGCGGCGGTGGCCGACGGCGCGACGAGCCTCGGCGCACTGAAGTCGTGCACCGGCGCGGGCACGTCGTGCGGCGGCTGCGTGCCGCTCGTCACGCAGATCATGAAGGCCGAGATGAAGAAGCAGGGCCTCGCGGTCAACAATCATCTGTGCGAGCACTTCCCGCATTCGCGCCAGGAGCTGTTCCACCTGATTCGCGTCGAACGCATCACGACCTTCGGCGAACTGTTGCACAAGCACGGCCGCGGGCTCGGCTGCGACGTGTGCAAGCCGGCCGTCGCGGGCATCCTCGCATCGTGCTTCAACGAGTTCGTGCTGAAGAAGGAGCACGCGGGGCTGCAGGACTCGAACGACTACTACCTCGCGAACATCCAGCGCGACGGCACGTATTCGGTCGTGCCGCGCATGCCGGGCGGCGAGGTGACGCCGGAAGGGTTGATCGCGGTCGGCCAGGTCGCCCAGAAGTACGGTCTCTACACCAAGATCACGGGCGGCCAGCGCGTCGACCTGTTCGGCGCGCGCGTCGAGCAGCTGCCGTCGATCTGGGAGGAACTGATCGCGGCCGGCTTCGAATCGGGGCATGCGTACGGCAAGTCCGTGCGCACCGTGAAGTCGTGCGTCGGCTCGACGTGGTGCCGCTACGGCGTCGACGATTCGGTCGGCCTCGCGATCGACATCGAGAACCGCTACAAGGGCTTGCGCGCGCCGCACAAGATCAAGTTCGGCGTGTCGGGCTGCACGCGCGAGTGCGCGGAAGCGCAGGGCAAGGACGTCGGGATCATCGCGACCGAGAAGGGCTGGAACCTGTACGTGTGCGGCAACGGCGGGATGAAGCCGCGCCACGCGGAACTGATCGCGTCCGACCTCGACCGCGCCACGCTGATCCGCTACATCGACCGCTTCCTGATGTTCTACGTGCGCACGGCCGACCGGCTGCAGCGCACCAGCGTGTGGCGCGACAACCTCGAAGGCGGGCTCGACTACCTGACCGACGTCGTCGTGCACGACAAGCTCGGGATCGCGGCGGAGCTCGAGGCCGACATGCAGAACGTGGTCGACACCTACGAATGCGAATGGAAGAAGGCCGTCACCGATCCGGAAACGCGCAAGCGCTTCCGCCACTTCGTGAACAGCGACGCGCCCGACGCGACCATCGCGTTCGTCGAGACGCGTGGCCAGATCCGTCCCGCGACGCCCGACGAGCGTGTGGGCGGCAAGCCCGTGGCGATTCCCGTCGTCGCCGAATCTGCAACCGAAGCCGCAACCGTCTGATCCCGACCGACACCAGCGTCTTTTTCCAAGGAGCCCATCATGAACGACCGTCTTCCCCTGTCCTGGACCCGCGTGTGCCCGCTCGACGACATCGTGCCGAACACCGGCGTGTGCGCGCTCGTCAACGGCGAGCAGGTCGCGGTGTTTCATGTCGAGCATGCCGACGGCGGCGTGTTCGCGATCGACAACGTCGACCCGGTGTCGCGCGCGGCCGTGATGTCGCGCGGGCTGATCGGCAGCCTCGGCGAGCGCGTCGTCGTCGCGTCGCCGCTGTACAAGCAGCATTTCGACCTGCGCACCGGCGAATGCCTCGAAGCACCCGAGCAGTCGGTGAGCGCGTATCCGTCGCGGGTCGAGGACGGCTTCGTGTGGATCGCTGCCTGAGCCACCTGGAGCACGCATGACCGCCACCCCCGTCAAGAGCGTGTGCCCGTACTGCGGCGTCGGCTGCGGGATGGTGCTGCACGTCGAGGATGACGAGGTCGTCAAGGTATCGGGCGACGCAGACCATCCGACCAACTTCGGGCGGCTGTGCACGAAGGGCTCGTCCGCGCACGTCGCGTTGCGCCGCTCGGGGCGGCTCGACCGCGCGTTCGTGCGGCACGCGCGACAGGACGACCTCGTGCCGCTGCCGGCGCGCGACGCGATCGCCGAGACCGCGCGGCGGCTGCGCGCGGTGCTCGATGCGCATGGCCCCGATGCGCTGTCGTTCTACGTCTCGGGGCAGATGTCGATCGAGGCGCAGTACCTCGTGAACAAGCTGGCGAAGGGCTTCGTCGGCACCAACAACATCGAGTCGAACTCGCGGCTGTGCATGGCCAGCGCGAGCACCGGCTACAAGCAGTCGCTCGGCGCCGACGGCCCGCCCGGGTCGTACCAGGATTTCGACCGCGCGAACCTGTTCTTCGTGATCGGCGCGAACATGGCCGACTGCCATCCGATCCTGTTCCTGCGGATGATGGATCGCGTGAAGGCCGGCGCGAAGCTGATCGTCGTCGATCCGCGCCGCACCGGCACCGCGGACAAGGCCGACCTGTTCCTGCAGATCCGGCCGGGCACCGATCTCGCGCTGACCAACGGGTTGCTGCACCTGCTGCACGCGAACGGCCGCACCGACGCCGCATTCATCGATGCGTACACCGAAGGCTGGGACGCGATGCCCGCGTTCCTCGCCGACTACACGCCCGAGCGTGTCGCCGAGATCACCGGGCTCGCGGAAGCCGACCTCCGCACGGCCGCGCAATGGATCGGCGAGGCACCGGAATGGATGAGCTGCTGGACGATGGGGCTCAACCAGAGCACGCACGGCGTGTGGAACACCAACGCGATCTGCAACCTGCATCTCGCGACGGGCAAGATCTGCCGCCCCGGAAGCGGGCCGTTCTCGCTGACCGGCCAGCCGAACGCGATGGGCGGGCGCGAGATGGGCTACATGGGGCCCGGCCTGCCGGGCCAGCGCTCGGTGGCGTCCGACGACGACCGGCGCTTCGTCGAGAACCTGTGGCGNGCACGCTGCGCGAGGAAACCGGCCACGGCACGGTCGACCTGTTCGAGCGGATGGCGGCCGGCGCCATCAAGGCGTGCTGGATCGTCTGCACGAATCCGGTCGCGACCGTGCCGAACCGCCAGAACGTGATCGCGGGGTTGCAGGCCGCGCAGCTCGTGATCGCGCAGGACGCGTTCCTCGATACCGAGACCAACCGCTACGCGGACATCCTGCTGCCCGGCGCGCTGTGGGCCGAGGGCGACGGCGTGATGATCAACTCCGAGCGCAACATGACGCTGATGCGCGCGGCGATCGCGCCGCCCGGCGACGCGCTGCCGGACTGGCGCATCGTCGCGGAAGTCGCGCGTGCGATGGGGTTCGGCGCGGCGTTCGACTATGCGTCGGCGGCCGACGTGTTCGACGAGATCGTGCGTTTTTCGAATCCGGCGACCGGCTACGACCTGCGCGGCGCGAGCCACGCGGCGCTGCGCGACGGCCCGGTGCAATGGCCGGTCGCACCGGGCACCGCGCGCGAGCGGCATCCGATCCGCTACCTGAACGACGGCGTGAGCCAGACGCCGCGCACGGCGGCCGACGGGCACGCTGCGCCGCGTCTCGCGTTTCCGACGCCGTCGGGCAAGGCGCGCTTCTTCGCGCGGCCGCACGTCGCGCCGGCCGAATTGCCCGACGCCACGTTCCCGATCGTGCTGAACACCGGGCGGTTGCAGCATCAATGGCACACGATGACGAAGACGGGCAAGGTCGGGATGCTGAACAAGCTGAATCCGCGCCCGTTCGTCGAACTGCATCCGGACGACGCGTGCGCGCTCGGGATCGCCGCCAAGGACAGCGTCGAGATTCGCTCGGCGCGCGGCCGGGCGGTGCTGCCGGCCGTCGTGACCGAGCGCGTGCAGCGCGGCAACTGTTTCGCGCCGATGCACTGGAACGACGTGTACGGCGACGACCTGTGCATCAACGCGGTGACCAACGACGCGATCGATCCCGAATCGCAGCAACCCGAACTGAAATACTGCGCGGTCGCGCTGACACGCGTCGAAACCGATGCGTTCGCGTCCGCCGATGACGACGCGGCACGACCCGACGCGAGCGCCGACGATGCGCGTCCCGCGCCGGCGATCGTGCCGACTCTCGCTTCACAGGAATCCGACATGGCAGACCTCGACACTTTCGCGGCCGCACTCGGCGTGGCCGATCTCGTGCCGCCGCCGCTTTCCGATGCGGAGCGCCTGTACGTGGCCGGCCTCGTCAGCGGGCTGAAGGCGAGCGCCGGCCGGCGCGAAGGCAGCGTGCCGGTGCTGCCGGCCGGCGCGCCGCTCGCGCCGCCGGTGCGGTTCTGGCTCGACGGGATGCTCGCGGGGCTGTTCAGCCGCTCGCTGCCCGCTCACGCGGCGCATGCCGCGGCGCCCGCGCTGCCCGCCGAAGCCGCCGCGCCCGGCGGCGTGCGGATCGTGCGCACGCGGCCGAAGGTCACGCTGCTGTGGGCGTCGCAGACCGGCAACATCGAATCGCTGACCGAGGACTACGCGACCCAGCTGATGAACGCGGGATTCGAGATCCGCACCGCGTGCATGTCCGACTATCCGGTCGCGTCGCTGGCCGGCGCGCAATACGTGCTGCTGATGACGAGCACGTTCGGCGACGGCGATGCGCCCGACAACGGCAGCGAATTCTGGGATGCGCTGCAGGCCGGCGGTGCCGCGCGCCTCGACGGCGTGCACTTCGCGGTGCTCGCGTTCGGCGATCGCAACTACGACCAGTTCTGCGGGCACGGCCGCCGGCTCGATGCGCGGCTCGCGGAACTCGGCGCGGCGCGGCTGTGCGCGCGCGTCGACTGCGATGTCGAATTCCAGCGCGATGCGGATCAGTGGCTCGAACGCGTCGTCGCGCGGATCAAGGAAGCCGATGCGGCGCTGCACGCGGTGCCGTCCGCCGGGTTGAGTCCGTCGGGGCTGCTGCCGACGAAGGCGCATCCGGCGCCGTCGAAGCTCGTCGCGAACCTGCGGCTGAACCGGCCGGGTGCCGCGAAGGACACGCGCTACGTGTCGCTGTCGACCGAAGGCGCGAACCTCGAATACGAAGCCGGCGACGCGCTCGGCGTGTGGCCGACCAACTGTCCCGAGCTGGTCGACGAGTTGCTGTCCGTTACCGCGCTGAAGGCCGACGCGCCGGTGTCGATCGCGGGCATTGGCGACGTGCGGCTCGGCGATGCACTCACGCGCCACTTCGACATCACGCGCCCGCATCCGGACACGCTCGCGTTCATCGCGTCGCGCAGCGCGAATGGCGCGCTGAAGGCGCTGCTCGGTGACGATCGCAAGGCCGACCTGAAGCAATGGTTGTGGGGGCAACAGCTGGCGGACGTGCTGCACGAGTTTCCGGTCGAGCTGTCGGGCCCCGAGCTGGTCGCGATGCTCAAGCGCATGCAGCCGCGCCTGTATTCGATCGCGTCGAGCCCGAGCGCGCACCGGGGCGAGATCCACCTGACGGTGTCGGCCGTGCGGTATCACAACGGCCGCCGCGCGCGCAAAGGCGTCGCGTCGACGTTCCTCGCCGATCGTGCGGACGACGGCCGCGTGCCGGTGTTCGTGCAGAAGTCCGCGCATTTCCGGCCGCCGGTGAACGGCGACGTGCCGGTCGTGATGGTCGGACCCGGAACCGGTGTCGCGCCGTTTCGCGGCTTCCTGCACGAGCGGCAGGCGCGCGGCGCGCGCGGGCGCAACTGGCTGTTCTTCGGCGAGCAGCATGCGCAGACCGACTTCTACTACGGCGAGGAGCTGAGCGCGATGCACGACGGCGGCTTCCTGACGAAGCTCGATCTCGCGTTCTCGCGCGACCAGGCCGACAAGATCTACGTGCAGGACCGGATGCGCGAGCAGGGCGCCGAGCTGTACCAGTGGCTGGAAGAGGGCGCGCACTTCTACGTGTGCGGCGACGCGGCGCGGATGGCGAAGGACGTCGACACCGCGCTGAAGGCGGTCGTCGCGGAGCACGGCGGGATGTCGGACGAAGCGGCGAACGACTACGTCGCGAAGCTCGCGAAGGCGCGGCGCTACATGCGGGACGTGTATTGAGCGCGGGCGCGGCGGGCGCCGTCCGGGGCGCGCCGCCCGCCGCTGCGTTGCCGGCTTATTGCTGCCGCTCCCGCGCGCGCGCCTGCTCGGCGCGCACGAACGCTTCCGACGACTGCGGCAGCAGGTTGCGGAATGCGCCGTCGTCGCGTTCGATCACGTCGACCATCTTCGCGATCATTTCCCCCCTGATCGTGCCGTTCGAGCGGGAAGGCCGGCAAAGCTGCGGGCGGTCATCGACGTGCTGCGCGAGCGGGCGAAGTGACGGCCCGACACGGGCGCGACGAAGGGCGCGATAATCTGTCCCCATTCCCCAAAACCCGCGTCCGCTCGTGGTTTTGCGCTCACGGGCGCGGCCCGGCCGGGAGAATTTTTCCCGAATCCGCGATTCGTTATTCATCCGATGAAACATGGCTGCCGGTTCCCGGTATGATGCGCATCTTGCGCATGATTTGCGGCCGGTTTTGATACGACATTGATGCGTGCAGCACCACAAAACCGCACAAAGCAGCCCGAAAGATTTTGTAATATAAGTGCCGTATACTCGTAAGCTCTGACCCAGGCGCCGCCTGCCGCCGTCCCAGGCCGGCCGCTCATGCAGAATAACCCGATTCGTCGCCGCCCGGCCGTCCCGCGTCGCGCCGCGACATGCTATGCACCACCACTGAACCATCTATGTCTTCCCGCCACCCTGGTCCGCCCGGCCGTACCGCGGCGGTGATCGCCCGTGTCTCGACGCTGATCCGCAACGAGCGCGTGCTGTCGCCGCTGCTCGCGCTCGGCATCGGCCTGCTGCTGATCGTGGTGTTCCAGCACCTGTCCGAATCCGTCGACTACCGGTCGGTGATCCGCCAGCTGCGCCACATGGCCGTCGGCGAGTGGGGCGCGTCGCTGGCCGCGACGGCCCTCAGTTATCTCGCGCTGGTCGCTCGCGATGCGGTCGGCCTGCGCTACGTCGCCGCGAAAGTGCCGCGCGCCGCGCTGTGGATCGGCGCGATCGCCGGCTCCGCGCTCGGCAATGCGACCGGCTTCGGCGCGCTGACGGGCGGCGCGGTGCGCGCGCGCGTGTACGGCGTGTCGGGGGTGACGCCCGCGCAGATCGGCCGGATGACCGTATTCACCAGCGGCACGCTCGCGCTTGCGCTGGTGCTGATGACGGCGATCGGCATGGTCTGCGTGCCGCAGACGCTCGCCGCGATGCTGCATGTCGCGCCCGCCGTGCTGACCTGGAGCGGCGCCGCGTTGCTCATCGTGCTGGCCGTGATGACGGCGCTGTGCGGCAACACCGCGCGCCCGGTCGTCACGCGCTTCACATGGCTCGCGTTCGACGTGCCGGCGCGGCGCGACCTCGTCGCGCAGGTCGTCTATGCGGTGCTGGACGTCGTGGCCGCCGGCCTGACGCTGTGGGTGCTGCTGCCGGCGGCGCCGGTCGGCTTCCCGACCTTCATCACCGTGTATGCGGCCGCGCTGCTGCTCGGGATGATCGGCCATACGCCGGGCGGGATCGGCGTGTTCGAAGCCGCGATGGTCTTCACGCTGGGCCGCGAAGTGCCCGCGCATGCGATGGTCGCCGCGCTGATTGCGTATCGCGCGATCTACTTCGGCGTGCCGCTCGTGCTGTCGGCCGGCCTGCTGGCCGGCTTCGAGGGCCGCGCGCTGCGCCGCCGGCTCGTGACGCGGCAGGCCGCGCGCGTGTCGCAACTGGCGCCGCTGTTCCTGAGCCTCGTGACTTTCGCGGTCGGCGGGATGCTGGTGATCTCGAGCGCGACGCCGGCGTTCTGGCACCGGATCGCCATTCTGCGCAACATCGTGCCGCTGTGGGTGCTCGAAGGCTCGCAGGTGATCTGCAGCGTGCTGGGCGTCGCGCTGCTGTTCGTCGCGCGCGGGCTGCTGCGCCGGCTGGACGGCGCATGGTGGATGACTTTCGCGCTGACGCTCGCGAGCCTCGCGCTGTCGCTGGCGAAGGGGCTCGCCTTCGTCGAGGCCGGCGTGCTCGGCACGCTGCTGGTGCTGCTGCTCGTCAGCCGCCGCCGTTTCAACCGCCATTCGTCGCTGCTCGCCGAGCGCTTCACCGTGAGCTGGTTCGTGTCGGTGACGATGGTGCTCATTCTCGCCGTGTGGGTGTTGTGCTTCGCATTCCGCGACATCCCGCTCACGCGCGATCTGTGGTCGCATTTCTCGTTCGACGCACGCGCGCCGCGCGCGCTGCGCGCGACGCTCGCGTCCGGCGTGTTCGTCGCGATGTTCGCGTTGTGGCAACTGCTGCGCCCGGCGCCCGGGCGTTTCATGAAGCCGGCCGAGCAGGACCTGGTCGACGCGGAACAGATCATCCGTGCGCAAGAATGCAGCGATGCGGGCCTCGCGCTGATGGGCGACAAGTCGTTCCTGTTTTCCGAATCGCGCCGCGCGTTCCTGATGTACGCGAAAAACGGCCGCACGTGGGCCGCGCTGCACGACCCGGTCGGGCCGCGCGAGGAATGGCCGGCGCTGATCAGCAAGTTCATTGCGCTGGCGCACGCGCACAGCGGTCGCGCGGCGTTCTACCAGGTCCGCGCGAACGCGCTGCCGCTGTATCTCGATGCCGGCCTCACGCTGATGAAGCTGGGCGAGGAAGCGCACATCGCGCTCGACCAGTTCGACCTGAAGGGTTCGAACCGTTCGCACCTGCGCTATGCGCTGCGCCGCGGCGACAAGGACGCACTGACGGTCGAGGTGATCGCGCCGTGCGACGTGCCGGCCGCGCTGCCGTCGCTGCGCGACATCTCCGACGGCTGGCTCGACAGCCGCGACGCGCGCGAAAAGAGCTTCTCGGTGGCCGCGTTCCACGACGGCTATCTCGCGACGCAGTCGGTGATGCTGGTGCGCCAGGCCGACACGCCGATCGCGTTCGTCACGTTCATGACGACCGACCTCAACACCGAGGCGACCGTCGGCGTGATGCGCCATCTGCCGGAAGCGTCGCCGTATGCGATGGAGTATCTGTTTACGCAGCTCGCGCTGCATCTGAAGGAAGCGGGGTTCCGCAAGCTGAGCCTGGGCATCGCGCCGTTCTCGGGGATGGGGGCGGCGAAGATGCCGTCGCCGTTCCACCGGCTCGGCCTGATGGTCTGGCGCTTCGGCGGCCGCTTCTACAACTTCCGCGGCTTGCGTGCATTCAAGAGCAAGTTCGAACCGCACTGGGAGCCGCGTTATCTCGCGGCCTCGGGCTCGGTCGGCGTGTTCGTCACGCTCGCGGACCTGTCCCTGCTGGCTGGAGGTCGGCGTTCATGATGGTGAAGAAGGGTATCGCGCGGGCGGCTGTCGCCTGCGCGGGAATGATGCTGGCCGGCGCCGCGTTCGCGGCGCAGCCGGCTGCGGCGAAACCGGAAACCGTGTCGGGCGGCCGCTACGGCCCCGTGACCGTGACGAAGCCGAGCGGCCCGCTGCGCGGCTTCGTCGTGCTGTTCTCGCGCGAGCGCGGCTGGGGCGCGGCCGACCAGCAGGCGGCCGACGCGCTCGCGAAGGCGGGCGCGATGACGGTCGGCGTGGATTCGGCGCGCTACGCGGCGAACCTTGCCGCGAAGCAGGAGACCTGCCACCACCTCGACGGCGACGCCGAGGCGGTCAGCCACCAGCTCGAGCGCCTCGCGCAATCGGCGCGCTATTACACGCCGATCGTCGCGGGCGTGGGCCAGGGCGGCGCGATCGCGAAGCAGATCCTGTCGATGGCGCCGGAGAATACGATCGCCGGCGTCGTGTCGGTCGACCCGGCCGCGAAGCTCGATGCGCGCTTCAAGCCGTGTCCGCCCGATCCGACGATCGTGCGCCGCGCGATGCCGGGCTTCGTCGAAACGGCTGCGGCTGGCGACACCGCGAAGCTCGTGTCGCTCGTCACGTCGCACCTGCACGACACCAGCGCGAGCGACGAGCTCGACGTGTCCGACCTGCCGCTCGTCGAGCTGCCGGCCAAGGGCGGCAGCGACCGCCTCGCGATCGTGATCTCGGGCGACGGCGGCTGGCGCGATCTCGACAAGACGATCGCCGAGGCGCTGCAGCGCGACGGCGTGTCGGTGGTCGGCATCGACAGCCTGCGCTACTTCTGGAGCGAGAAGCCGCCCGCGCAGGTGAGCCGCGATCTGGCGCGCGTGATGCGCACCTACATGGCGCGCTGGCATGCGAACCGCGTGGCGCTGGTCGGCTATTCGTTCGGCGCGGACGTGATGCCGTTTGCGTACAACCGGCTGCCGGCCGATCTGCGCGACAAGGTCTCGGTGATGTCGCTGCTCGGCTTCGCGCCGGCGGCGGATTTCCAGATCCGCGTGACGGGCTGGCTCGGGATGCCGGCGAGCGACAACGCGCTGAAGGTCGCGCCGGAAATGGCGAAGGTGCCGCCGCACCTCGTGCAGTGTTTCTACGGCGCGGAAGAGAAGGAAACGATGTGTCCGGCGCTCGTGAATACCGGTGTCGACGTGATCAAGACGGGGGGCGACCACCACTTCGGCCACGACTACATCGCGCTCGAGAAGAAGATTCTCGGCGCGTTCGGCAAGCCGGTGGCGGCGCGCTGAACGGCGGCGCCCGCTTCGCGGCGGGCGTGGCGCTTGAGGTTCATCGGACGGGCGGCCTGCGGGCCGCCCGTCGTCATTTCCGGGGCGGCGCCGGCACCGTTGGCGCGGCGTCCTGCCGCGTTGCTGCCGTTCTCGCATCGCGCTGATAGAAGCCCGGAAACCGGTCGAGCTGCCGGCGCGCGGCCGCGAGATCGGCATCGGCGCCCAGCACCGCGCTCGAGAAACCGGTGCGCTCCATCAGCAGCAACTGGTCGATCAGCACGTCGCCCGTCGCGCGCAGGTCGCCGGCGAAGCCGAAGCGCTTGCGCAGCAGGTACGCCTGGCTGTATGCGCGGCCGTCGGTGAAGGACGGGAAGTGCAGGTCGATGCGCGCGGCCTGCGCGATCTGTTGCGCGAGCGGCGGCAGTTCGTCGTCGTTGGCGATCGTCAGCGTCGTGGCGTCGCACTCGCTCGCGTCGCCGGCGTGTTCGGCGGGCGTCAGGAGCCGGATTCGCGCGTTTGCAGGCGCGCGTTCGTCGGTGGGTTTCATGCGTGCTCCGCGTGATGGCGTGCGTCGTTGGCCGCGGCCTTGAACGGCTCCGCGCCGATGCGGCGCACCGTGTCGATGAATCGTTCGCTGCGGCCGTCGATATCGAGCCGCGCGTCGAGATACGCGTTGACGAGCGCATCCACGACGTCGACGATCTCGTCCGCCGAGAACGACGGGCCGATCACCTTGCCCGCCCGCGCGGGGCCGCTCGCGCTCGAACCGTCCGAGCCGCCGAGCGTCACCTGGTACCACTCCGCGCCGTCCTTGTCGACGCCGAGGATGCCGATGTGCCCGCTGTGATGATGGCCGCACGAGTTGATGCAGCCGCTGATGTGCAGATCGATGTCGCCGACGTCGTGCAGCATGTCGAGGTCCTGGAAGCGTTCGGCGATGGCGTCGGCGATCGGAATCGAGCGTGCGTTCGCGAGCGCGCAGAAATCGCCGCCGGGGCACGCGATCATGTCGGTCAGGAGTCCGACGTTCGCGCTGGCGAGACCGATCGCGCGAGCGTGCTCCCACAGCAGGAACAGATCGTCGGCATGCACCCACGGCAGCACCACGTTCTGCGCATGCGTGACGCGTGCCTCGCCGGCCGAGAAGCGGTCGGCGAGCTCGGCGAGCGCGTCGAGCTGCCCGGGCGACGCGTCGCCGGGGGCTTGCAGGCGGCGCTTGAACGACAGCGTGACGATCCGCAACGCCGGGTCGCGATGGGGCGCGACGTTGCGCGCGAGCCAGCGTCCGAAGGCCGGATGGCGCGTGGCGAGCCCGGCCATGCGTGTGTTCGCGTCCTGCAGGTCGAGCATGCGCGGCGTGATACGCGGCGGCACGAACGAGGCCGCGATGCGGTCGAACTCGGCCTGCGGGATCGTGTGCGGGCCGCCGTCGTGTTCGACGATCTGGCGGAACTCTTCCTCGACGTCGTCGATATAGCGCTGCCCCTCGCTCTTCACGAGGATCTTGATGCGCGCCTTGTACTTGTTGTCGCGCCGGCCGTAGCGGTTATACACGCGAACGATCGCCTCGATGTAGTTCATCACGTGCTGCCACGGCAGGAACGCGCGCAGCAGCGTCGCGATCAGCGGCGTGCGGCCCATGCCGCCACCGGCGCTCACGCGAAAGCCGAGTTCGCCCGCATCGTTGCGCACGAGCTTCAGCCCGACGTCGTGCCAGTCGGTCGCCGCACGGTCCTCGGCCGCACCGGTGATCGCGATCTTGAACTTGCGCGGCAGGAACGCGAATTCCGGATGCAGCGTCGTCCACTGGCGCATCACTTCGGCGAACGGCCGCGGATCGGCGATCTCGTCCGGCGCGACGCCCGCGCGTTCGTCGCACGAAATGTTGCGGATGCAATTGCCGCTCGTCTGGATCCCGTGCATGTCGACGGTCGCGAGCAGGTCCATCACGTCGGCCGCCTTCGCGAGCGGAATCCAGTTGAACTGCACATTGGTGCGGGTCGTGAAGTGCGCGTTGCGGATCGGCAGGCGCAGCGTGCCGAGCAGCGCCTGCGCGTCGCACGCGGCGCGATAGGTGGCGTCGTCGGGCACGTCGTAGTCGCGTGCGATCCGCGCGAGCACGCGCAGCTGCGCGCTCGACAGCTCGCCGTACGGCACGGCGACGCGCAGCATCGGCGCATGGCGCTGCACGTACCAGCCGTTCTGCAGGCGCAACGGCCGGAACGCGTCCTCGCTCAGCGTGCCGTGCTGCCAGCGTTCGAGCTGGTCGCGGAACTGGGCGGCGCGGCTGTGCACGAGCGCCCGGTCGAAATCGGTATATCGATACATGACGTGATACGCGAGAGGGGCGACGGCGCGGGGGGCGCGCGTCGCTCGGGAGGGGACGTTGCGACGGGTGTCAGGCAACCGGAGACAGCGTAGGGAACGCGGGGCGGTGGGACAAGCAGCAGATCGGCGCGAAAAGGGCGCAGCAGATCGATCGCGCGCCGGCGCATGGCGGGCGGGCGCGGCGCATGCGCGCGTCAGCGTCGCTTACGCCGGTGCGTCGGCGATCAAGGCCGGATCGAGCGCGCGGATACGCTGGTCGATGAAGTAGCCGCCACCTTCCTGATAGCGCAGGAACAGTCGGTCGCACGACACGCAGCGGCTGACGTTGCAGCGGTTGTACGGGAAATGGCGCGGCGCGATCGGCGCGTCGTCCGACCAGTAGCGTGTGCCGGCCGGATGGTATTCGTCGTAGGTCGGCTCGGGGTCGCCGGGCGGCGCGAGCGTCGCGACTTCGACGAGCTGCGCGTCCTGCAGCGACAGCGGCAGGCTGGTCCAGCCTGCCAGCGAGGTGTTCGTGCAGCGGCACGGCTGCGTGATGCCGGCGGCGTCGGCGGCGAGCTTCAGCAGCGCGGCGTGATCGAGGTGGGGCAATGCGCTCATGAGACGGGAGTCGGACGAAGAAGCGAAGGGGCTTGCACTGTAACCCGTGTGCGCGTCGGCTGCACGGCTGCGGCGTGCGCGCGGCTCAACCGGCCTTGCGTACCGCCGGCTCGGCGACCAGCTCGCCGAGCACGCGGATCGCGCGTTCGATGTCGCGGTTCCACGGATGGCCGAAGTTCACGCGCACGCAGCGCTCGAAGCCATGCGCGGCCGAGAACAGCGGCCCCGGCGCGAAGCTGATGCCGTGTGCGATCGCCTGGCGATGCAGTTCCATCGCATCGATCGCATCGGGAAACGACAGCCACAGGAAATACCCGCCGTCCGGCCGCACCCATTCGACGCCGTCGGGCAGCCAGCGCCGCAGCGCGTCGTCCATGCGCGCGAGCTGCGCTTGCAGCGCGCCGCGCAGCTTGCGCAGGTGACGATCGTAGCCGCCGTGCTCCAGATAGTTCGCGATGCCGGCCTGCGCGGGAATGCTCGCCGACAGCGTGGTCATCAGCTTGAGCCGCTGCACCTTCTCCGCGAACCGTCCGGCGGCGGCCCAACCGATCCGGTAGCCGGGCGCGAGCGTCTTCGAGAACGAACTGCAATGCATCACGAGGCCGTGCCGGTCGAAAGCGCGCGCGGGCAGCGGATAGTCGGGGCCGAAATGCAGCTCGCCGTACACGTCGTCCTCGATCAGCGGCACCTCGCGCGCGGCGAGCATCTCGACGAGCGCGCGCTTCTTCTCGATCGACAGCGTGACGCCGGTCGGATTCTGGAAATTGGTCATGAACCAGCACGCGCGGATGTCGTGCCGGTCGAGCGCGTTGGCGAGCGCTTCGAGATCGAGGCCCGTGCGCGGATCGACGGGAATCTCGACCGCGCGCAGGTCGAGTCGCTCGATCGCCTGCAGCGCCGCGTAGAAGCCGGGCGATTCGACCGCGACGACGTCGCCGGGCCGCGTGACGGCCATCAGGCACAGGTTCAACGCCTCGAGCGCGCCGTTCGTGACGACGATCTCGTCGACGGGCTGCGCGACGCCGGTCGCGAGATAGCGCCGCGCGATCTGCTGGCGCAGCGCTTCATTGCCGGGCGGCAGATCGACGACCGTGCTCCACGGGCTCACGAGCCGCGTCGCCTGCGCCAGCGACTTCGCGAGACGCGGCAGCGGAAACAGTTGCGGCGAAGGGAACGCGGAGCCGAGCGGCACGATGCCGGGCTGCGTCGCGGCGTCGAGCACCGAGAACACGAGATCGCTGATGTCGACCTTGCGTGTGGCGCCGGCGGCGGCGCGGCTCGCGCGGCGTTTCTCGGGCGGATTCGCGGCGGGGCCAGCGCCGGGCGCGACGTAATAGCCGGAGCGTTCGCGCGCGCGGATCAGCCCCCACTGCTCGAGCAGGTAGTACGCGCGAAACACCGTCGACTGGCTCACGCCATGCTGCGCGATGATCTGCCGCAGCGACGGCAGGCGCGTGCCGACCGCGAGGTTGCCTTGGCGAATTTCGTCGGCGATCGTATGAGCGAGGGTTTCGTAGCGTTTCATCGGCGCGGAAGGAGCACGTCGCCGCCGCGCGCGGGCCGGTGCGGCACCGCGCCGGCGGGGGCGGGCCATTGTCCGACGAGCGGCCTGAAAAGGAAAGTGCGACGGCCGAGGCGCGTCGTGCCTTTTCGGGAACGTCGGTTGCTTTGGGCGGTTTGTGTCGCGTCGCGCCGCGTTCGGCTTCCCGTTGAGGGCGTTCGTGGCGGATGCGCATCGTCGCCGATCGCATCGTACGCGTGCGCGGTGCATGCGGTGTGCGGCCAGCGCCGCAACCGCGAACGGAATCGGAATCGTTCCGTAACGTCTTTCGCCTGATCTTTCTTCTCTTGCTTGATTCGTGCGACGGGTCTGGATGCGTGCGACGACATGCAATCGAATGAGCGTAGACGTATCGCCGTATCGCCGTATCGCGTTTCGTATGCGCGAACACGGTGTTCGTGCGGCTTGTTCCGATTGCGCCGCGCTATTTTTTATGGTCTCGTTGCAAATCAAGCATCGACGCTAAAAAGGACAGTCGAATGCATACGGGGAATGCGGGCGAGGACCGATTCATCAGCGGAATCGGCACGTATCGGCGCGTGCGCCGAGCTGTGTGCCAATTGCTTGTCGTTGTGTCGCTGGGCTTGCCGGGCCTGGCCGTGTGCGCCGCGTCTCCCGAGGCCGCCAGCGACAGCGTGCTGCGTGTGCTCGCGTGGCCGGGCTATGCGGACAACGATGTCGTCAATGCATTTGAGACGCAATTCCATGTGCGCGTCGAAGTGACGTTCGTCGATTCCGATGAAGCGTTGTGGACGCGCATGCACAGCGCGTCGCCACCGCCGTACGACGTGCTCGCGGCCAATACGGCCGAGATCCAGCGCTATACACAGGAAGGTCTGCTCACGCCGATCGACCTGTCGCAGATCCCGAACCGCCGGCGGCAACTGCCGAATTTCCAGCAACTCGAGGCGATCGGCGGGCTCGTGCACCGCGGCGGTGCCTACGCGATTCCGTTCACGTATTCGTCGATGGGCCTGATCTACGATCGCAAGCAGGTGCCGGCCGCGCCGCACTCGATGCTCGAACTCTGGAACCCGCGGTATCGCGGCAAGGTACTCGACTTCAACAGCGCGCAGCATAATTTTTCGTTCACCGCGCTCGCGCTCGGCTATCGCGATCCGTTTCATCTGTCGGCCTCGCAAACGCTCGCGGTCGCGCACAAGCTGATCGACCTGCGGCGCAACCTGCTGACGTATTACACACTCCCGGAAGAAGCGACCGCGCTGTTCGTCCAGCATCGCGCGGCGCTGATGTTCGGCAACTACGGCACGCAGCAGGTCGAACAATTGCGCCGCGCCGGTGCGGACGTCGGTTACGTGATTCCGGATGAAGGTGCGCTCGCGTGGCTCGATTGCTGGGGCGTCACGCGCGGCGCGGTGCATCGCAACCTCGCGTTCGCGTGGATCAACTACATGCTCGAACCGGCGATCGGCACGCTGCTGACCGAACGCCAGGGGCTCGCGAATACACTCGAGACGCCACCCGGTCTCGAGGCCGGCCACCAGCATCTCGTCTGGATCCAGCCGGTCGAGAACATCGCGCGGCGCGAAGCGCTGTGGAGCCGCATCGTGTCGGGCGACCGCCCGGAGCGGTTCGCAAAATGATCCGGCTCGGGCTGACCTCGAAGCTGTCCATGCTGTTCGCATGCATCGGCGTGATCGCATCCGGCGCGACCGGCTACTACACCTATCGCGCGAACCGGACGATGCTCGTGCAGGAAGCGCAGCACAGCCTGCTGATGTCGACGCAGTTGCTCGGGCAGCGCTTCACGACCGCGTTGTCCGACGTTGCCGACGATACGCTCGTGCTCGCGCAATTGCCGTCGTCGGCGCTCGTCGCGACCACCGACGGCCCCGATCGCTCCCCGCGCACGCGGCTCGAGCAGGTGTACTACAGCTTCATGAGGAATCACCCCGAGTACCTGCAGGTCCGCCTGATCGCGCGCGACGGCTTCGGGCTCGAGCGGATTCGCGTCGATCGCGACGCACGCGGCATCGTCGTGCTGCCGGACAGTGCGCTCCAGGAAAAAGGACAGTTTTCCTACGTATTCGATACGCTCGCAACGGCGCCGGGCCATATCTACCTGTCGCCGATCGCGATCAATCACGAGACCGGTTCGCATGCGGCCGAGGGGCTGCCGATCGTGCGCGTGGGCACGCCGGTCGTCGACACGGCCGGCCAGGTCGTCGGCGCGCTGATCGTCGACGTCGAGCTGTCGCGCATGTTCGAGCGGCTCGAGCGCGATCTGCCGGACGACTACGCGGTGTATCTCGCGAACGAGTGGGGCGATTTCCTCGTGCATCCCGATCCGTCGCAGACGTTCGGCTTCGATCGCGGGCGGCGCGTGCTGATGCAGGACACGTTTCCCGCCACGCGGCTGCTGTTCGTCGGGACGCGCACCAGCGTGACGCTCGACGGTCTCGCGCAGCCCGACGAAGCACCGGGCCAGATGTTCGCGTTCGTGCGCACGCCGTTCGGGCACACCGAGGGCAACCGCTACATCGTGCTCGGCATGGCGCGGCCGCTGATGGATGTGCTGACGCCGGCCGGGGTGCTCGGCGGGCGGATCATCCGGATGGTGCTGATCTCGAGCCTGATGGCGGTGATCCTCGCGATCCTGTTCGCGAGCGCGATCACGCGGCCGCTGCAGATGCTCGCGCGCGCAGCCACCCACGTGTTCGACGATCCGGCCGCCGAGCGGCTGCCGGTCGCGCGGGCCGACGAGATCGGCGTGCTCGCGCGCTGTTTCGACAGCATGCGCGTCGAGATCCGCACGCAGGTCGCGATGCTGCGCGCGAAGCAGCTGGAGCTCACCCACCTCGCCGGTCACGACCCGCTGACCGGGCTGCCGAACCGCCTGCTGTTCATGGAGCATCTGGATGCCGCGATCCGGCATGCGGCCGCGGTGCACGAGGGGCTGGCGGTGATGTTCGTCGATCTCGATCGCTTCAAGCAGATCAACGACCAGCACGGCCACGCGGCCGGCGATCGCACGCTCGTCGCAGTCGCGAAACGGCTGAGCCAGGTCCTGCGCAGCGGCGACATGGCCGCGCGGCTCGGCGGCGACGAATTCATCGTGCTGATTTCGGACGTGCGTGCGCCGGCGGTGATCGGCGACATCGCGTCGCGCATCCAGCTCGTGATGGCCGAGGAACTGGAGTTCGGCGACCGGCACCTGGCCGTGGGCGCGAGCATCGGCGTCAGCGAATACCCGGCCGATGGCGCGTCGGCCGAGGAGTTGCTGGTCAAGGCCGACGCGGCGATGTACGCGGCGAAGGCGGCCGCGCAGTGCGCATGCGTGCGTTACCAGGAACTGCTGGGCGGCGGCGTTGCCATGGATGGCGCCGGTCGCGTCGCGGCGGGCGGCAGCCGCTGATGGCGGGCCGGCCACGCGGACGCCGGAAAGGCGACGAGCCCGTCGCGCGACGGGCTCGCTGGCGCTGCGCGAACTGCGCGCGACGCGCGCAGCGGCAGGCTGAGTGGTGCTGAGGCTTAGTGGCCGAAGTAAACCGAGTCGCGCGCGTTCTGCACCTTGACTGCCGGTGCGCTGCCTTGCACGACCGGGGCCGCTTGCGCGCCGTAGCCGCTGTTGTCGGCGCCGTGCACGCGCGCTTGCGCGGCCTGGATGTCGGCCGGGTAGTACGGGCTCGACTGGCTCGGGGTGTAGCCGGTCTTTTCGAGCTGGACGAGTTCGTTGCGCACTTGTGCGCGGGTCACGGTGCTTTGCGCGAATGCGCCGAACGAGGCGGACAGGGCGACAGCGGCAACGACTGCGGAAACGAGCGATTTCATGATGACCTCCGATGTTCTGTTGACTTCGCCGGCGACACCATGTCGTGAGCGATTGAGATCATCGTAGGCTTCGACGGACCTAGGGTAAACGTGGATTCCAGCGAAAGATCCTTGCGAGCCAGGCAATAATTTCAGGATAAATGTGATCCGGCCCCATTCGGTGTTGCGGGAATTGCAAGCGGCGGGCGGGCAGGCGAGAGGGGCGCCGTGCATGGGCGGGCGCCCGGCGGTGGGGTATGGCAGGTAGGACGGGACGATGGGGAGGCCGGATCAGACGCTGTCGTCGTCGATTTCCTTGCGCTCGCGGCGTTCCTCGTTGCCGCGGCGCGCCCGCAGGCGCTGGCGCGACAGCACCGCGATCACTTGCTGGGTCGGCGCGCCGGACGGCAGTTCGTTGCGGATGCGATCGGGCACCATCGGCAGGCCCGCGCGCTGACGGCGCAGTGCCTTCGCGATCGCCCGGCGGCATTCGTCCCCGTGGCAATCCCATTCATCGCGGATTCGCTGGCAATAACGGCATGGTTCCATCGGGACAGTCTAACGCGTCTTGCGGATCGAGGCCGGGTGTGCGTGAGGACGGAAAGGAACGATGCCGGGTGCGGCCGGCTCACCGGAGCGACCAGATCCCCCAGATGGCAATCAGCAAACCCAGGCCGAATCCGCAGCCCAGCAACACGTATGTTTCCATTTCGCGCCTCTGAAAAACGCGCCGTCGCCGATGTCGCGGCCGGCCGGCAGGTAGGTAAATTGCAATACCGGTATCGCGCGCCTGCCCGTTTTCACGGTGTCGAGCGCGGTCCGTCGAGGCCGCGAATACTACGCTTCCCAGCTTTCAGAACGCATGCGCGATGGCGCGCTGGCCGACGTCATTTCGTGTTGGCGTGCGCGTTGTCGAGATGGGCGCCGGGCGGCGCGGTGGGGCGGAAGACGCCCGATTTCCAGATCATCTGGGACGCCGCGACGAGCACGAACAGCAGGACGACCATCCGGAAGAGCCGCGGCGACATCTTGTCCCGCAGCGGGCGAACGAGCCACATGCCGGCGATGGCGGGCAGGCTGGCCGCGGCCGAAATCGCGAGATCGGCGCCGCTCGCGTGTGCGGTGCCGCTGAACGTCGTGATCAGCGTGACGATCGACACCACCAGGATGATCGCGATCTGCTTCGTGAAGGCCCGGCCGGTCGCGCCGGACGAAATCAGGTAGGTGGCGAGCAACGGCCCCGGCACCGACGCGATGCTCTCCATCAGCGCCGCGCCGAACCCGAGCGCGAATCCGACGGGCTTTTGCCACGCCGGCGGCAGGTTCAGCTTCGGCGCGCTCAGCATCAGCGTCGCGGCCACGATCAGCAGCGCGCCCGACGCGGCTTGCGCGTGGCCGGCGTTCAGCGACAGCAGGATCGCGACGCCGACGACGTTGCCGAACACGGTGCCCGCGATCGGCGCGGCGATCTTGCGCGCGGTGGCCAGCACCTCGCCGCCTTCCAGCGCCTGCGGAATGTTGCCGAGAATGATCGGCATCGACAGCAGCAGCACCGCATGCCGGATCGGCAGGAACTGGCTGAGGATCGGCATGGCCACCAGCGGGACGCCGATGCCGGTGATCCCCTTGACCATCCCGCCGAGCAGCAGCGCGACGGCAATGCCGACCAGGTCGAGAACCGGGAGCCCATGCAGGCTGGAAACCAACACACCTTCAGTCAGGTTGAGATGAATCATCGGGAGCAGGTCGAGACATAAGCGGGTACGTCGGCAGGGGGCGTCCTTTCGACGCTGCATCTTACCCGAGCACGGTGCGAAACGTCGGACGCGGTCGCCCGGCCGCATCGGACCGCACGCCGGCCTGGCCGATCCTGGCCTCGCATGCCGTCGAATATCGCCGCTCCGGTTCAAATCCGTTCATGATGTGCGACCCTGTCATGTGAAAAGTACATGAACCGAAACAAGGAGGCGAGATGACGCTTGCGCAGTTGCAGGCCCTGGCGGCCGTCGTCGAACTCGGCTCGCTGACGGCCGCGGCCGACCGGCTCAGCCGCAGTCAATCCGCGATCAGCCATGCGTTGACCGAACTGGAGGACCTCACCGAGGTCAAGCTGCTGGTGCGCGACCGCCAGCCGGTCGTCCTGACCGCCGCGGGCGAACGGCTGTGGCCGTACGTGCAGAACGTCGTGCGGGAAGCGCAGACGCTGCGCCAGCAGTTCGGCCTCGCGCGCGGCAAGCTCGAAGGGCGGCTGGTGGTGGCGTCGTTGCCGAGCGTATCGCTCGCCTTCGTCGTCCCCGCGCTCGAGACGTTGAAGGCCGCGCATGAGGGCGTGACGGCGGTGCTGCTCGAAGGGACGGACGCGGAAGTCGAGGGGTGGCTCGACGACGGCACCGCCGACATCGGCGTGGTCGCCGGCACGAAGACCTTCGCGCACGATCTGCCGCTGCTCGACGAGGATTTCGTCGCGGTCGCGGCGGACGGCCTGTTCGACGGCCGCAAGCGCGTGTCGGCGAAGCTGTTGGCCACGATGCCGTTCATCTTCTCGAAGGCGGGGTGCGGGCCGGTCATCGCGGACTACTTCGCGCGCAACGGTGCGTCGCTTCGCGCCGCATTCAACGTGGTCGAGATGCGGACGATCCTGTCGATGGCCGAGGCGGGAATGGGCGTGTCGATCGTCCCGCGCATCACGCTGACCTATACGCCGTTCGCCGGCCGGGTGCTGGAGCTGTCGCCCAGGCTGCACCGTTCGGTGCGACTGTCGTGGAACGCGACCGGCAACCCGGTTGCCGACGCATTCGTGAAGCTGGTCGACGCACAGCGCATGAAAACGGGAAAGGCGCTTCAGGCGCGGGCGAAGAAGCGCAAGTCACGCGCCGGCAGCGTAATGACGCGGTGAAGGGCATGCATGGACGACTTGCAGTTTATTCATGCCGGCTGCCGTCGGCATGCAATATATTGTTCGACATTCGTCCCGCCCTCATCGCCTCGATGGAGACCACCATGCCGGCCTTGCCCACCCTGATCGCTTTCGGACTCGTGTCGCTCGGCATGGTCCTGACGCCCGGTCCGAACATGATCTACCTGATTTCGCGCTCGATCTGCCAGGGGCGCCGCGCGGGGCTGGTGTCGCTCGGCGGCGTCGCGCTCGGGTTCGTGTTCTACATGTTCTGCGCGGCATTCGGCATGACCGCGCTGGTGCTGACCGTGCCGTACGCGTATGACGCGCTGCGCTTTTCCGGCGCGGCGTACCTGTTGTATCTCGCGTGGCAGGCGCTCAAGCCCGGCGGTCGTTCCGCGTTCCAGGTCCGGCAATTGCCGCACGACAGCGGCGCGCGGCTCTTCACGATGGGGTTCGTCACGAATCTCGCGAATCCGAAGATCGCGGTGATGTACCTGTCGCTGCTGCCGCAGTTCATTTCCCCAGGGCACGGCAGCGTGCTCGCACAATCGCTGGCGCTGGGCTGCGTGCAGATCGCGGTCAGCGTCTGCGTCAACGCGCTGATCGCGAGCATGGCCGGGGCCATCGCGGGGTTGCTTGCCGGTCGGCCGGTATGGGCGCTGGTGCAGCGTGGGTTGATGGGCACGGTGCTGGCCGGACTGGCCGTGCGTATCGCGCTGGAATCGCGCCGCTAGCGGCGCGGTGGCTTGCGGCGGTTGCGGGCCGGATAGGGTCGGGTAGGGTCGGGTAGGGGCGCGTGGCTGTCGTCGCCGGCAAGCTCACGGTTTCGCCGTCTCTGCAAGCGGATCGCGCGCCGTCCCGCATGCGCCCACCGCGGCCGCCCGCCGCGCGATCACGCGCCGCGGGCGGCCGTCGCATCAGCGCTCGCCGCGCTTCTTGCTCAGCTCGATCGTCTCGAACAGTTCGTACTGTGCGCTCGGGTGCTGATCCGCGCCCGGCGCATGGTAGTAGCGCATCGTGATCGTCGTCTGGCCGCCCGGCTGGCCCGGATCGTGGTCGAACACGGCGATCCCGTAGCCCGTGCCCGTGTCGCGGCGCGCGGACCAGATCGCATCCTCCAGCGCGTCGGCCGGCTTGCGCACGAAGGTGTTCGCCGCCGTGCCCGGCACCGGCCGGTTCGGCTTCGTGAAGACCTTGGCCTGCGCATAGCCGGTTGCCGGGTTCTCGCCGTACACGTCGAGCGGCGCGCTGGTGCCGCCGCCGCCGAGGATCAGGTGGATCGTGCCGTGGCTCGTGTCGAACGTCGTGCGGTCCGGGTCGGCCGTGCCGACCGGACGCGGCTGCAGCGTCTCGACGACTTCGCCGGTCGAGGCGTCGACGCCCGCGCGGTGATTGCAGCCGCGCACCGGATAGCTGCGCTCGTAGTCGTGATCGTGGCCGCACAGCACGAGGTCGACGCCGTAACGGTCGAACAGCGGCAGCCAGGCCTCGCGGATGCCCTTGTCCGAGCCGTTGCCCGTCTTCGACGAACTCAGCGCGTCCTGGTGCATCTGCACGACGATCCAGTCGATGTCGTCGTCGTGCGACGCATGCCGCAGCGTGTGCTCGAGCCAGCGCGTCTGCTCGCCGTGGCTGTAGCCGCGCACGTAGAACGACGTGCCCGGTTCGATCGGCGCGCGGCCGGTGCTCGCGGCCGGCACCAGCGGAGCAGGGCCGCCGACGAACGCGGCCGCATCCTGGTACACGACGTCGTCGGCGTCGAGCGACACGAACAGCACCGAGCTCACGCGAAAGCTGTACCAGCGGCCCGGGAAGCGCGTGCCGTTCTCGGGCAGCGTATAGCGCGCGAGATAGGAGTCGAGCCCCTGCGGCCCGTTGTTGAATTCGATCTCGTGATTGCCGGGGCAGGGCATCCACGGACGATTCGCGGCCGACGTCTGGTTGTTGTTGCCGAAGTCGCGCCACACTTCCGGCTGGTGCGCGGGGTTCAGGTTCGCATAGCAGAGGTCGCCGTTCAGCAGGTGGAACAGCGGCTGGAACTGCTCGACGGCCTGCACCGCGAAGCGGCTTTGCGGCGACGACAGCACCCACGCGCCGTTCGGCGTCGCGAGGTCGCCGTAGCTCGTGAAGCGGAACGGTGCGCGCCCGCGCGGCGCGGTCGTGAAGGTCGCGGCAAACGGCTGTGCGGCATTGCTGTCGTTGTCGGCCGTGAGTTCGTAGCGGTAGCGCGTGTTCGGCTTCAGCCCGTGCACGCGCGCGTGGTACGTGAACACCGTCTCGCCGTTCAGGCCATCGGTATAGAGGCGCTGCACGCCGTGCACGGTGCGTGCCGGTTCGCCGTCGGCGACGATGCGCGCGCGCGGATTGACGGCCGGCGCGAGCGACGCCCACGAGATCGCGACTTCGGACGTCGGGTCGCTGCCCCACGTCAGGTGGACCTGTTCCGGGGTGCCGTCCGGGTTCGACGCGGCGGCACGGGTGGCCGCGAGCCCGCCCGCGGCGGTGGCGAGGCTGGAGACGCCGGCCAGTTTCAGGAAGCCGCGACGCGATACGGAAGCGGCCGGCTCGTTCGACTCGGCGGAGAAATTGTCCTGGTTCGACATGGTCGTAGTTTCGTTGGATGACACGCGAAATGCGGAACCGCCCGGCCGTGCGCGAGCACGTCCGGGGCGTGGGCCGGAAACGAGCGGGATTCCGGTGACAGGCATTGTCGAAGTGCAGTTTTGCCGGGTTGTGACAGACGGTGATCGACGCACGGCGCCCGCGAGTCGACGGGGTGCGTAGCAGCGTGGCCGGCGCGGCGGAAATTTATTTGCCGGTGGCGCGACGGGTTTGGGCCGGATGCGTCGTTTAACGCATGAACGGCCACTTCCGGCCGAGCACGTTCGATACGCGATGCTTCGGAGTCTTGCATGAAACTTTCCATTTCATTACGGTTTGCCGCAGGTTGCGCGGCCGCGCTGGCGACGTCCGCCGCGTTCGCGCAGGCCGTCATCGTCGCACCCGTCGCACCGCCGCCGCCGCGCGTCGAAGTGATGCCGGCGCCGCGCGCGGGCTACGTGTGGGACCCGGGCCACTGGCACTGGCGGCAGGGCCGCTACGTATGGATCCCCGGGCACTGGCAAGGCGTTCGCGCCGGCTATCGCTGGATGCCCGGCCACTGGGCCGCGCGCGGTCCGAACTGGCGCTGGGTGCCGGGCCACTGGGCGTGACGCGCCAGGTGCCGTGCGGTACGCCGCACCCGTTCGGCCGGACTTCCATGCAACCTCGCGAGTCACGCCATGCCTTTGCGAACCCTCGTGATCCTGGCCGTCGCGGCCGCCGTGCTGGCGGGCTGCGTCGTGGTGCCGGCGCGTCCGGTGTATTACCGGCCGGCGCCGGTCGTCGTATATTGAGCGCGCCGGCCGGCGGGCAATCGACAGGATCGATATGCCGTTCGAACCGGATGTCGATGAAACCGGCCGGGCCGACCCCGACCCCGACCCCGACCCCGATCCCGGGCGCGGCGCGCCACGCGTTGTCGAAGCACCGGCACGGCGCCGTCCGGCGCCGGCCCCAAGCAGGCAAGGAGAGCACGACGATGAGCTTCAGCCGCGCGGCGGACCCATCCGCCGGCAGCCTGCGGCGTTCGCATGGCACGTTGCGGAGCAGTCCGCGTTGAGCGACGCCGATCCGGACGCGGAACTCGTCGCGCGGGTCGGCGCGCGCGACGCGTCGGCCGTGCGCGTGCTGGTCGCACGCAAGCTGCCGCGTTTGCTCGCGCTCGCGACGCGCCTGCTCGGCGACCGGACCGAGGCCGAAGACGTCGCGCAGGAAACCTTCCTGCGGATCTGGCATCACGCGCCGCGCTGGCGGGACGGCGAAGCACGCTTCGACACGTGGCTGCATCGCGTCGTGCTGAACCTGTGCTACGACCGCTTGCGCGGGCGGCGCGAGGAGCCGGTCGACACGCTGCCCGACGTGCCCGACACGCAACCCGGGCCGGCCGCGCACGCGGAGCTGCGCGCGCGCGACGCGCGCGTCCGTGAGGCGCTCGCCGCGTTGCCGCCGAGGCAGCGTGAAGCGCTCGTGCTCCAGTACTATCAGGACATGTCGAACATTGAGGCGGCCAACCTGATGGGCATCACCGTCGATGCGCTGGAAAGCCTGCTCGCGCGCGCGCGGCGCAACTTGCGCGCGCAACTGGCCGGCGATCCACCTAGCGAGGACAAGCGATGACACCCGAACGATTCCGTACCATCGTCGCCGCGTACGGCTCGGATGCGCGGCGCTGGCCGCAAGACGAACGCGCGGCGGCCGAAGCGTGGGCGCAAGCGCATCCGCGCGACGCGCTGGACGCGCTCGACGAGGCCGCCGAGCTCGATGCATGGCTCATGCAGGATGCGGTCGCGCCGCCCGAGCCGGCGCTGGTCGAACGCATCGTCGCGACGGCGCCCGCACCGCAACGCGCGCGACGCCGCGGCAAAGTGTGGTGGTCGGGCGCGGCGTTCGCGGGCGTCGGGCTGGCCGGCGCGCTGGCCGGCGCGGTGGCCGTTTCGATGCTGATGCTCGGCGGCGCACCGATCGCGCAACACGAACCGGGCTATCTGACGACGACGTTCGGCGGCCCGAGCATCGACGGAGGCGACGAATGAGCGAACGCGGCTGGAAATTCATGCTCGTCGGGTCCGTCGTCTTGAACGTGTTCATGCTCGGCGCGATCGGCGGCGGCGCGTATCAATGGTTCGCGACGCATCGCGGCCTGCATGGCGGGGGGATGCCCGCGCAGCACACGGCCTTGCGCTTCGCCGCGGATGCGTTGCCCGAGGCGCGCCAGCGCGAGTTTGCGGCGGCGCTGAAGGCGGCGCGCAAGGACGGCCGGGATTTCGCGCGGGAAGGGCGTGACGGGCGGATCACGGTGCTGGACCTGCTGGCCGCGCCGCAACTCGATCGGGCGGCGATCGATGCGGCGCTCGACCGCACGCGCGCGGCGGATAGCGCGTTGCGCGGGCAGGTCGAGCGCAGCGTCGTCGATTTCGCGGCGACATTGACGCCGGCCGAGCGCGCGACGTTCGTCGACGGGTTGCGGCGCAGCGGGAACTGGCGGCTGCCGGCGCGGTTACAGAAGCCGGCGGCGGCGGGGAGTCAGTGAGCGCCGCGTCGCGTGGTATCAGGGGCGGTGTTTGCCGCGGCTGCCAGCGGGCTTGCCGGACGGCTTGCCCGACCCCGCGGCCGGCTTGCCGGCGGGTTTGCCGCGCGGCTTTTGCACGCTGAACGGGCTGCCGCGCAACACGCTTCTATCGATCCCTTCACCGGCAGCCCCGGCCCCGGCGCGCGGTCCGTCGGCCTTGCGCTTGGGTTCGCCACCCTGCGGGCGCGGCTTTTTGCCGGGCGCGGGCATCGCGGTCGCCCCGGCTTGCGGCACCTTGGGTTTCTTCGGCTTTTTGGGCTTCTTGATGATCTGGCCGGTCGCACTCGTTTCCGGCACGCGGTGTTCGGCTTCGAAGCCCGGTTCTTCTTCGCGGCGCAGCGTCTGCCGGATCAGCGCTTCGATCGCGGCCAGTTGCGGTGCTTCATCGGCACACACGAGGGACACCGCCACACCGCTCGCGCCCGCGCGGCCGGTACGGCCGATCCGGTGCACATAGTCTTGCGCGACGATCGGCAGATCCACGTTGATCACCAGCGGCAGATCGTCGATATCGAGCCCGCGCGCGGCCACGTCGGTGGCGACCAGCATCTGCACTTCGCCCGTCTTGAAGCGTTCCAGCGCACGCAGCCGCGCGGGTTGCGGCTTGTCGCCGTGAATGGTGTCGACCGCATGACCGGCTTCATCGAGCATGGCCGCCAGGTAATCCACGCCGGCGCGGGTCTTGACGAACACCAGCGCGTGCTCCCATTTGTTCTCGGCCACGAGATGCATGAAGAGCTCCGGCTTGTTGCGCTTGTCCACCGTCACCACCCACTGCCTGATCTTGCTGGCCGTGGCATTGGGCGGGCTGACGCTGATATGGACCGGGCTGCGCAGGATGCTCGCCGCCATCGCGCGGATGTCATCGGTAAACGTCGCGGAGAACAGCAGCGTCTGGCGCCGCGCCGGCAGCGCCGCGAAGACTGCATTGAGTTCGCGTGCGAAGCCCAGATCGAGCATGCGGTCGGCTTCGTCCAGCACCAGCGTCTGGACCTGATCGAACTGCACCGCGTTCTGGCGATTGAGATCCAGCAAGCGGCCCGGCGTGGCAACGAGCACGTCCACGCCCTTGCGCAACTTCATCATCTGCGGGTTGATGCTCACGCCGCCGTATGCGGCCAGGAATCGCAGATCGAGGCCTTTGCCGTACGCGACGAAGCTCTGCAGCACCTGTTCGGCCAGCTCGCGCGTGGGCACCAGCACCAGGACGCGCGCGCGGTTGCTGGACACCGCCGGGCCGTGCTGCACCAGCCGCTGCAACAGCGGCAGCGCAAACCCCGCCGTCTTGCCCGTGCCGGTTTGTGCGCCGGCCATGACGTCCTGGCCGCCGAGCACGGCCGGAATTGCCTTGGCCTGCACCGGCGTGGGTGTCTGGTAATTGAGATCCTGCACATTACGCAGCAGCGGATCGATCAGGCCGAGCGAGGCAAAAGACATGGACGGTTTCCGGGCAAAAACCGCAATTCTAGCGGTTACCGTGCCGATTGCCCCGCGCCGTCGGACAATCCGGAAGGAAGCACCGGGCGCAGCGGCGCGTCTCGTACCGGTTTCGTGAACGTCCGCCGCCGTGGAACGCGGCGAGCAAGCCGCACGCGTCGACATTCCCGCGCGCAACGCCAAATATTTCGCCGAACCCGCGACGGATTTCCCGCCGGCCCTCGTTAAACACGGGTACGCACCGCGAGCGAGAGCCTCCGTCATGGACCACCCGAACGACATCTCACCGGCCGCCATCGCGCTGAACCGCTTCGGTCTCGGCGCGCGGGCCGACGACGCGCCGCCCGCCGAGCCCAGGCGCGCATTGCTTGCCCAATTCGACCGCTACGAAGCACGGCCGGCCGCATGGGCCGGCGAGCCGGACGCGGTGACGCTCGCGACGCGCTTCGCGAACACCCGCAACGCGATGACGGGCAACGACGCGGCGGCCCGGCGCGCGACCGCGCAGTCGATCCGTCGCGACGGTTACGCCGCCTATCGCAGCGCCGTCGCCGCGCGATTGAACAGCGCGCTGAACACGCCCGCGCCGTTCGTCGAGCGGCTCGTGCACTTCTGGGCGAACCATTTCGCGGTGTCGGTCGACAAGGGACAGGTCGCCGCGTACGCAGGCGCGTTCGAGCGCGACGCGATCCGCCCGCACGTGCTCGGCCGCTTCGAGGGCATGCTCGTCGCCGTCGAGCAGCATCCGGCGATGCAGCTGTTCCTCGACCAGGCGCGCTCGGTCGGCCCCGACAGTCCGGCCGCGCTGCGCGCCGACGCGCGCAATCCGGCGGCGCGGCGCGGCCTCAACGAGAACCTCGCGCGCGAGATCATGGAGCTGCATACGCTCGGCGTGCGCACCGGCTATACGCAAGCCGACGTGACGGAATTCGCGCGTGCGCTGACCGGCTGGAGCATCGCCGGCGGACGCGGACCGCAGCCGGGCGATGCCGCGCCCGGTGCGTTCGTGTTCCGCGCGAAGCTGCACGAACCGGGCCCGCGCACGGTGATGGGGCGCGCCTACGACCAGCCGGGCGACGCGCAGGGGCGCGCGATCCTGAGCGATCTCGCGCATGCGCCGGCGACGGGCCGGCATATCGCGTTCCAGCTCGCCCGCCATTTCGTCGCGGACGATCCGCCGCCCGCGCTTACCGAACGACTCGCGCGCGCATTCGAGACGAGCGGCGGCGATTTGCCGACCGTCTATCGCGCGCTCGTCGACGCGCCGGACGCGTGGTCGCCGGTCAATCGCAAGTTCAAGACGCCATGGGAGTGGGCCGTGTCGTCGCTGCGCGGGCTCGGCTGGCGCGACACGGCCGACCTGAAGGCTGCGCCGCTGCTCGCGCAACTTGGCCAGCCGGTGTGGCGGCCAGGATCGCCGGCCGGCTACGACGATGTCGCCGCGAGCTGGGCCGCGCCCGACGCGCTGGTGCGCCGGGTCGAGATCGCGCAAAGGCTCGCCGCGCGCACCGGCGACCGGCTCGACCCGCGCACGCTCGGCAATACGCTGCTGGCCGGCTCGTTGAGCACGGCGACGTCGACCGCGCTGTCGCGCGCCGAAAGCGCGACGACGTCGCTCGCGCTGCTGCTCGTGTCGCCTGATTTCCAACGGAGATGAACATGGCACTCTCACGCCGACAGTTCCTGAGCGTTGCCGCCGCCGGCGCGGGCGCGATCCTCGTCGCGCCGCGCATCGTGTTCGCGAACGTCGACACCGACCGGCGCTTCGTGTTCGTGATCCAGCGCGGCGCGGCCGACGGGCTGAACATCGTCGTTCCGTATGCGGAGCCCGCGTATGCGACGCTGCGCGGCCCGCTGGCGATCGATACGGCGGCCGCGACGCGACTCGACGGCACCTTCGCGCTCCATCCGTCGCTCGTGCAGACCGCGCAGTTGTACCGCGACAAACAGGCGCTGTTCGTTCACGCGATCGCGTCGCCGTATCGCGACCGCTCGCATTTCGACGGCCAGAACGTGCTCGAGACCGGCGGCCGTGCGCCGTACCAGGTGAAGGACGGCTGGCTGAACCGGCTCGCCGCGATGCTGCCGGCGACGCGCGAGCGCGCGATCGCATTCGCGCCGACGGTGCCGCTCGCGTTGCGCGGCAGCGTGCAGGCCGCATCGTATGCGGCATCCGGCTTGCCGGCCGCGCCGGACGACCTGCTCGCGCGCGTGTCGGCGCTTTACGAGGCCGACGCGCAGCTTGGGCCGCTCTGGCAATCGGCGATGGCCGCGCGCGGCCTCGCCGGCGATGCGCATGCGCGTCAGGATCCGGCGGGCGTCGGCAAGCTCGCGGCGACGTTTCTCGTGCGCGACGACGGCCCGCGGATCGCGATGATCGAGACGGGCGGCTGGGACACGCACGGCGCGCAGAACGCGCGGCTCGCGAATCAATTGAAGGCGCTCGACACGATGCTCGCTGCATTGCGCGATGGCCTCGGGCCGGTATGGCAGCAGACCACCGTGCTGGTTGCGACCGAGTTCGGCCGCACGGCCGCCGTGAACGGCACGGGCGGCACCGATCACGGGCAGGCGTCGGTTGCGATGCTGGCGGGCGGGGCGGTTGCGGGCGGTCGCGTGATCGCCGACTGGCCCGGCTTGCGGCCGGGCGACCTGTACGAAGGGCGCGACCTGAGGCCGACCGCGTCGCTCGACGCGCTGATCGCGGGCGTGGCCGCCGAAAGTCTGCGGCTCGATCCGGGCCGAACGGCGGCCACGCTGTTCGCGGAAAGCGATGTGACGCGACCGATGACGGGCCTCGTTCGCCCAACGGCGTGACGTGCCGCATGTGCGCGTTCGCATCCGCCAACCGATCACACAACAGGGAGCATCGACGATGAAGATCCGATCCGTATCGCTTGCCGCACTGACGATCACGAGTGCGGCGCTGATGTCCGCATGCGTGGTCGAACCCGCGCGGCCGCCGCAGCCCGCGCCGGTCGCCGAGGTGGCGCCGCCGCCGCCGGCCCCCGGCTATCGCTGGGCGAAGGGGCATTACCGCTGGGCCGGCAACCACTGGGCGTGGGTGCCCGGGCATTGGGTGGCCGTGTATTGAGCGCGCGCGGCGTGCCGCGCGATCAACCGCGGAGGCGTCCGGCGGCGGGCCCGCGTATCGAACCGCGCTGCGCGTTGATCTGAGCGGCTACCACCCGATCCGGTGCTTCTCGTCGGTTTCGCTGTGTCGCCAGTCGTCGTCCGCATGCAGATACTGGCTGGTGGTCGTCAGCGACACGTGCCCGAGGTTGTCGCGCACGAGCCGCAGGTCGACGCGGCCATCGGCCATGTGCGAGCCCGCGCTGTGACGCAGCCAGTGCGCGGAGGCCTGTTCGAGCACGCGCGCCTGTTCCGCGCCGGATTCTCCTTGCGCACGCAACCGGTCGGCCGCGAACCGGAACACCTGCTTCACGATCCGATGCAGCGCCGCACGGGTGAGCGGCTTGCGCGTGTGGCCGTCCGCCGGCAACGCGGGCAGGCCGTGCGCGCGCCGGTAACGTGCGAGCTCGGCCATCATCTCGGCGGTGGCCGGCACGAGCCGCTGCCGGCCACCTTTGCCGGTCACGTCGAGCCACCAGCGGTCGTGTCCGTTCGCATCGCGTCGTGCAAAGAAATGCCCCATCGTCGTATCGGCGGCCTCGGTGATGCGCAGCCCGCCGAGATACAGCAGCGTGAAGACCCAGCGCGCACGATCCGCATGGAAGGATGCGCGCGCATCGTCGCGCGGCATCGCGGCGATCGCGTCCTTGACCGCCTGCCACAGCGGCGGCCCGAGATGGCGCGTGACGCGCGGCGCGGGCCGCCGTTGCCGCTGCCGCGACAGCGCGAGCGGATTGCCGGCCAGATAGCCGGCCTGCACGAGCCACGAGAACATCACGTTCAGGATCACCATCGCCTGCCGCTGGCTGGCCGCCGACAGCGGCCCGTAGAACGGCCGCCAGCGCGAGTCGCCGCGCGGATGCTTGCGGCCGCCGTTCGCGCACCACAGGTCGGCCGGCGCGGGCGCGAGCAGGAACTGCCGGTAGACGACGAGATCCTCGTGCGTGAGCGATGACAGCGGCTTGCCGCACGCGATCACGGCCCACAGCAGCAGGCGCTCGGCCTCCTTGCGGTAGTTCTGGAACGTGGTGGGCGTATCGACGAAGCGCGCGAGCCACGCGCGCACGGCATCGAGATCGTTGGTCGCGGCGATCTGCGGATGCGCGCCGGTCGAGCGGTTCGTGCCCGCGCGTCCGTCGAGCGCGGCCGGCACGGTCAGCGCATCGATCGGCAGCGGCCGCAGAACGGGTAAGGTCATGCGAAGCAGGGGCGCTGCGCGGCCGTGGCGGGACGGAGCAGGCAGCGCGAAGCGTACGAGGAAGCGCCGATGGTAATACACGATCACCGCACGGTGAATCCGCCGTCGACCGTCGGCGCGCCGCCCGCGCGTTTCGCGCGCGCCGGCCGGATCGGTTTGTGCCGCTAGCGGTCCGCCAGAGCGGATACGACGCCTCGCGCGCGCCGGCACACACGCGACATCCCACGAATGAGGGGGGCGGTACGTGGGTTGTAAGCCGTTTGTGAACTTTCGCGGCGCACCGTTCGTCTAATCGGCCCGCCAACGCTTCCTGAGGACCCACAGATGATTCGCAAGACCCCCATGCTGCTCGGCGCGGCCGTGATTGCCGGCAGCACGCTGCTCGCCGGATGCCAGACCGACGCGGCCGCGACGGATGCGCGCGCGGCTCGCCCGGCCGACGGCCGTCCGGTGACCCAAACCGTTTATGTCGCGCCGCAGCCGGTGCGCTGCACGGGCGTCGCACCGATGGACTGCCTGCAGGTGCGCAGCAGCCCGGCCGAGCCGTGGCGCCTGTGGTACGCGGGCATCGAAGGCTTTGCGTACCAGCCCGGCTATCGCTATGTGCTGGAAGTCGACGAATACCGCGTCGCGCAGCCGCCGGCCGACGGTTCGTCGATCCGCTGGGTGCTCAAGCGTGTGGTCGAGCGCCGCCAGGTGAACTGACGGCGAGCGGCCGGCCCGCGGCGCCGCTCAAGCGGACGGCCGCGGCGCGACCGGGCGTGGCGGCGCGGCGGTATCGATCCGCCGGAATACGGCGGACGACAGCAGCGTGACCGCGCCCATGCAGGCGAACGACAGCATGAAGCCGTTGGCCATCGAGCCCCAGCGCGCGGCGAACAGGTTCACGAGTCCGCCGCCGATCGACACGCCGAGCCCCATCGCCAGCATCTGCATCATCGTGAACAGGCTGTTGCCGCTGCCGGCGTCGGCATGCGATAGCCCCTTCAGCGTCACGGCGTTCATCGCGGCGAACTGCATCGAGTTCGCCGCGCCGAACACGATCAGCAGCGCAATCTCCAGCACCGGCGCGGGCCGCGCCGACACCAGCGCGAACCCCGCGATCGCGCAGCCGACGATCCCCGTGTTCACGACCAGGAACGTCGCATAGCCGAAGCGCTTCGCGAGCGGCGCGATCCAGCGCTTCGCGATCACGCCGGCGATCGCGGCCGGCAGCATCATCATCCCCGATTGCAGCGGCGTATAGCCGAGCTGCACCTGCATCAACAGCGGCAGCATGAACGGCACCGCGCTCGTGCCGATCCGGCACAGCAGGTTGCCGAGCAGCCCGGAGCCGAAGTTCGGCTCGCGGAACAGCCCGAGGCGGAACAGCGGCTGTGCGCGGCGCCGGGCATGCGGCAGGTACGCGAGCGCGCTTGCCACGCCGAGCACGGCCAGCCCGATCGCCCAGCCGGTGCGGTGCGCGGGCATCGGCGGATCGATCGCGAGCGACAGCGCGATCATCGCGACCGACAGCAGCGCGCAGCCGACGAAGTCGAACGGCGCCGGCCGGGTCGCCTGGTCGTGCGGCAGAAAGCGCTGCACCGCGACGAAGCCGACCACGCCGACCGGCACGTTCACGATGAACACCCAGTGCCAGGAAATCGCCTGCGTGAGCCAGCCGCCGAGCGTCGGCCCGACGATCGGGCCGAGCTGCCCGGCGATCGACACGAACGCGATCGCCGCGACGTACCGTTCGCCCGGCACGCGGCGCAGCACGGCGAGCCGCCCGATCGGCAGCAGCATCGACCCGCCGATGCCCTGCACGGCGCGCGCGGCCACGAGCTGGCCGAGCGTGTGCGACGCGGCACAACCGATCGATGCGAGCGAGAACACCAGGATGGCGACGGAAAACACGCGGCGCGTGCCGAACCGGTCGGCGAGCCAGCCGGACGCCGGCGTGAGCATCGCCATCGTCAGCGTGTAGACGACCACGATCGGCTGCATCGCGAGCGGCGACGCATGCAGGCTTTGCGCGATCGACGGCAGCGCGGTGTTGACGATCGTGGTGTCGAGCGACTGCATGAAGAACGCGGCGGCGACGATCCACAGCAGCGCGGAGTGTGAGGGTTCGCGGGACATGACGAAATGGAACGGGCGGCGACCGGCGCGGCGGCGACATGACGACAGGGCGGGCGACGCGGCCCGGCCGGCGCGCGCCGGCGCATGGCCGGTCTACAAGCGCTCGATGGTACCGATTCCGCCGGTGATCGGGAAGCTGCCTGAAGGCATTGACTGTCATCGGAATGTGCCGAACGCGCTCGCGGAAAAGGGGATCGGCTGGGAAGTCGAGTGTTCGAGCAGCAGCCAGCCGGGCTGCATCGCGGCCGCGCGGACCGGGCTCGGGCTGACCGCGACGTCGCAGTACCTGTCGGCCCGCGGCCTGGCGCCGCCGGTGAACGGCGACGGGCTGCCCGCGCTGCCCGACGTCGAATTCATCGCGCTCGCCGCGAAGCGGTTCAGCCAGCCGGCCGGCACGCTGCTCGAGCTGCGGGAAACCAGCGCCCTGCGCGCCCCCGGCGCGGCCGATCAGCGCGTGTAGCGCACGTCGCCAGCCGGCAGCGGCGATTCGTGCAGCCGCCCGCCCGCCGCCTCCCGCCAGCCTCCCGCCATTTGCCCGCTATTTGCCCGCCGGCCCGAGCCGTGCATCACCCGCCACACCTGGCCGGATCATGCCGCGCGTTTCTGCGCAATCACCAGCAGCGCGCCGTTCGTGTCCTCCAGCACCGCGCGGTATTCGTGCGGTCCGGCCTGCACCGGCACGCGCACCGACGCGCCGGCTTTCACGACCCGCGCCATCGCCGCGTAAAGGTCGTCATCCTCATCGACCCGCAGCGTGAGCGCCGCGCGTTCGACGATCTGCTCGTCGCCGGCGACCAGCGCGATCGTCAGCGGGCCGCCGTCGAGCGCGCAATAGCGGTTGCCGTCGCGGAACTTCACCGTCAGGCCCAGCCCGTCGACGAACAGCGGCAACGCCGTGTCGATGTCGTCGACCGGGTACAGCAGCATCGATACCTTCATTCCCTCTCTCCCTTGTCGTGTGGTGCGCGGCGCGCGAGGCACCGTCGTCCGATGCTAGCGCGCGGTGCCGGCCCCGACGCAGTCCGATCGGATGACGGTGAAACCCCTCTGTCCCCGCCCGCGTGCCGTTACTCCAAACAGACGATGCCCGGGCGGGCCCGCGCGCCGACACTCCCATTCGTGGACCGTCGCCATTCGTCCGTATCGTGCGGGCGGCTGCACGACCCCGACTCGTCCAACAACCATGGAGACGCACGCAATGAAGTTTTCCCTCATCTACGAAGCCCAGACCACCGACGCATCGCGCGAGGGCGACCACCGGGTGTTCAAGGAGACGGTCGAACAGGCGCTGCTGGCCGAGCAGGTCGGCTTCGACACGATCTGGTGCGTGGAGCACACGTCGCTGACCCACTACGCGCACATGAGCGCGCCGGAAACCTTCCTTGCGTACCTGGCCGGCCGCACGACGCGCATCGGGCTCGGTCACGGCGTCGTGTGCCTGCCGCCGGCGATGAACCATCCGATCAAGGTGGCCGAGCGCGTCGCGCTGCTCGACATCCTGTCGGGCGGCCGCGTGCATTTCGGCGTCGGCAAGGGCGGCAGCCAGCAGGAAGCGGGCGCGTTCGGCTATGACCTCAACGAACTGCAGCCGATGATCGACGAGTCGATGTATCTCGTACCGAAGATGTTCGTGCAGGACGAGATCGAGCACGACGGCACGTACATCAAGATTCCGAAGCGCCCGATCCACCCGAAGCCGATGCAGGATCCGCATCCGCCGATGTACCTCGCCTGCACGAACACCGACGCGCTGCTGCGCGCCGGCCAGCGCGGGATGGGCGCGCTGGTGCTCGGCTTCGGCGGCCCCGATGAAGTCGCGAAGAAGAACGCGGTGTATCGCGAAGCGTGGGCGAACCGCAAGCCGGAAGACCAGGTCGGCTTCCGCCCGACCCGGCACCTCGCCGCGCTGTGCCCGGCGGTCGTGATGGCCGACGGCCAGAAGGCCCGCAAGATCGGCATCCGCGGCCAGCGCTACTTCATGGAATCGCTCGCGTACTGGTACACGGGCGGCGAGCGTCCGGACCCGGCGAAGTGGGGCGACGACCTGGTGCGGGCCGATACCGGCGAGATGGTGATCCGTTCACGCTTCGCGTCGGAGGAGGTCGTCGTGAACTTCGCCGATCCGGCGCTCGCGATGATGAACCCGAACCATGCGTACGGCACGGTCGACGACTGCATCGGCTACGTCGGCCGCCTGCAGGAAGCGGGCGTCGACGAAGTGCTGTTCCTGTGCCAGATGGGCACGGTGCCGCACGACGCGCAGATGGAAACCATCCGCAATATCGGCGAGCACGTGATCCCGTTCTTCAACAAGGAGAAGGAGCGCGCCTGCGCATGACGCGGGGCGCGCCGCGCCGCGCCCGTCGTCCCTTTGGACGATGCGGCGCGGCCGCGCGAGACCGACCATCGGCAGCAGGAACCGTCGCTCGCGGCGCACACCGCGACGAACCACTTGGAGCGAGACCGGGGCAAGCGCCGCCGCGCGCGCTCCGTTTCACAGGAGACATTCGTGCATCGCGACAACGATTCGAACGCACTGGCCGCCACGCTGATCGCCCGCGCCGAGGCGCTCGCGCCGACGCTGGCCGGTCGCGCCGCGCAGGCGGAAGCGCAGGGCCGCATCCCGGCCGAGACGATCGCCGACATGCAGGCCGCCGGCTTCTTCAAGGTGCTGCAGCCGAAGCGCTACGGCGGCCACGAGCTCGATCCGCAGACCTTCTTCGACATCCAGATGGTGCTCGCGCGCGGCTGCATGTCGACGGCATGGGTGTATGGCGTCGTCGGCGTGCACAACTGGCAGCTCGCGCTGTTCGACGAACGCGCGCAGCAGGACGTGTGGGGCCAGGATCCGGCGACGCTGATCGCGTCGACCTACATGCCGGTCGGGCGCGTGACGCCGGTCGACGGCGGCTTCCGCCTGTCCGGCCACTGGAAGTTCTCGAGCGGCAGCGAGCTGTGCGAATGGGTGTTCCTCGGCGCGCTGGTGCCGCCCGCCGTTGCCGGCCAGCCGCCGGAATACCGCACGTTCCTGCTGCCGAAGTCCGACTACCGGATCCAGCAGGACTGGGACGTGCTCGGCCTGCGCGCGACCGGCAGCCACGACATCGTCGTCGACGACGTGTTCGTGCCGGCATACCGCACGCACAAGGCGATCGACGGGATGATGGGCACGAGTCCGGGCCTCGCCGTCAACGACGCGCCGCTGTTCAAGCTGCCGTTCGCGCAGATCTTCGTGCGCGCGGTGTGCACGTCGTGCATCGGCGCGCTGCAGGGCGCGCTCGACGATTTCACCGGCTATGCGGCCACGCGCGTGTCGGCCAACAGCGGCGCGAAGACGACCGACGATCCGGGCGCGCAGAACGCGTGCGCGAACGCGGCCGTCGCGATCGACGAGATGAAGGTGCTGCTCAAGCGCAATTTCGCCGAACTGATGGCGTCGGTGACGGGCGGCCCGGCCGTGTCGATCGAGCGCCGCGTGCATTTTCGCTACCAGTCCGCACAGGTCGCCGAGCGCTGCGCGCAGGCCGCGAACGCGCTGCTGCGCCATGCGGGCGGCAACGGCATCTATCACCGCAATCCGCTGGTGCGCCGCTTCCTCGACCTGCATGCGGCCCGCGCGCACTACGCGAACAACGTGGACCGCTTCGGCCAGAACCTCGGCGCCGTGATGCTCGGCCGCGAGAACACCGACTACTTCATCTGACGAGGCCGCGATGAACGACACGCAAGCGCAGCAATACGCGTTCGACGTCGTGGTCGTCGGCTCCGGCGCGGGCGCGCTGCTCGCCGCGTGCCGCGCGGCCGACCGCGGGCTGTCCGTCGTCGTGATCGAGAAGACGGCGCTGTACGGCGGCACGTCGGCGGTGTCGGGCGGCGGCATCTGGGTGCCGTGCAACCACCATATCGCCGAGCTCGGCGCGACCGACACGCGCGAGGCCGCGCGCCGCTATCTGGATGCGTGCACGGCCGGCGCGTCGTCGCGCGAGCGGCTCGACGCGTATCTCGACCAGGCGCCGGAGATGCTGCGTTACCTCGAGGCGAACACGCCGGTGCGCTACCAGGCGCTGCCGAAATATGCCGACTACTTCCAGAAACTGCCGGGCGCGATGCCGGGCTATCGCGCGCTCGATCCGCTGCCGTTCGACGGCGCGCGGCTCGGCGACGAGCTCGAACGGCTGCGTCCGCCGTCGCCCGGCACGCTGATCGGCGGCCGCGTGGCCGTGACGTCGAAGGAGGCGCACACGCTGTTTTCGCGCGGACCGGGCTTCATGAAGCTCGCGATCGCGCAGTTCGGCCGTTATTGGCTCGATCTCGGCGTGCGCCGCCGCACGCGGCGCGACCGGCGGCTGACGCTCGGCGGCGCGCTGATCGGCGGGCTGCGCCGTGCGCTGCTCGACCGCAACGTGCCCGTGTGGCTCGACACGCCGATGCGTGACCTGCTCGACGTCGACGGCCGCGTGACGGGCGTGCGCGCGGAGCGCTTCGGCCAGCCGGTGACGATCGTCGCGCGGCGCGGCGTGATCCTCGGCGCGGGCGGTTTCGAGCGCAACCAGCCGATGCGCGAACGCCATTTGCCGCAGCCGACGCAAGCGCAATGGAGCGCGACGCCGCCGGCCAATACCGGCGATGCGATCGCCGAAGGCCACCGGCTCGGCGGCGCGCTGGCGCTGATGGAACACGTGTGGGGCGCGCCGACGGTCGGCGTCGCGGGCGAGGAGAAGCAGCGCGCGCTGTTCGTCGAACGCAACCTGCCGGGCTGCGTGATCGTCAACGGCCTCGGCCAGCGCTTCGTCAACGAAGCCGCGCCGTATTCGGAATTCGTGCCGGCGATGTATCGCGACCATGCGCGCACCGGCGCATGCGTGCCGGCGTGGATGGTGTTCGACGCGCGCTTTCGCCGCAAGTATCCGTGCGGGCCGATCATGCCGGCGTCGATGATGCCTGACGCGCGCATTCCCGAAGCGTTTCGCGGCGTGCTCGTGAAGGCCGGCACGATCGATGCGCTCGCCGCGCGGATCGGCGTCGATGCGGGCGGGCTGCACGACACGCTGCGCGACATGGCGCGTTACGCGGCAACCGGTATCGACGAGGCGTTCGGCAAGGGCGACAACCTGTTCGACACGTACTACGGCGATCCGAAAAACCAGCCGAATCCGTGTCTCGGGCCGGTCGACGAAGCGCCGTTCTATGCGGTGCGGATCGACGCGGGCGACATCGGCACGAAAGGCGGACTCGTCACCGACGCACAGGCGCGCGTGCTGCGCGCCGACGGCGCGCCGATCGCCGGCCTCTACGCGATCGGCAACACGAGTGCATCGGTGATGGGCACGAGCTACCCCGGCGCGGGCTCGACGCTCGGTCCGGCGATGACCTTCGGGTTCATCGCCGCCGACCACCTGGCCGCACAAGCGGCCGACGCCGGCGGCCGGTCAGCCCGGCCGTTCCCGACAGAACTTGACGGAGTCCAATGATGAGCGATCTCACTACCTATCCGCTGCGCACCGACATGCTGCTCGCGATGCGCCGCCTCGCGCGTTCCGTCACGGTCATCAGCAGCACGCACGACGGCCGGCGCTACTCGATGTCCGCGACGGCGGTCGATTCGCTGTCGACCGATCCGCCGTCGCTGCTGATCTGCATCAATCGCAATGCGTCGCTGTATCCGCCGCTCGACGCGGGCGCGCCGTTCTGCGTGAACGTGCTGTCCGCGCGCCATGAAGGCATCGCGATCGACTGCAGCGGCCGCCTGAAGGGCGAGGCGCGTTTCACGACCGGCGACTGGCATACGTCGCCGCTCGGCGTCCCGTATCTGCACGATTCGCAGGCGAGCCTCGTGTGCGAGCAGGACGGCCGCTTCGAATACGGCACGCATACGGTGTTCATCGGGCGCATTCGCGAGGTGCTGATGAGCGGCGACGTCGATCCGCTCGTCTATCTCGACGGCGCGTACACGACGCCCGGCGCGCCCGCGGCCCGCGCGGCCGCGTGACGTGAGGAAGCTGCGATGAGCGATTCGCGCTTTCACCGGCTGACCGTGGCCGACGTCGTCGCCGAAAGCGACGACGCCTGCTCGTTCGTGTTCGACGTGCCCGCCGCCTTGCGCGATGCGTTCACGTATCGGCCCGGCCAGTTCCTGACGCTGACCGTGCCGTGCGCGGACGCGACCGTCGCGCGCTGCTACTCGCTGTCGAGCGCGCCGGGCATCGACGCGGCGCCGAAGATCACCGTCAAGCGCGTGCGCGACGGCCGTGCGTCGAACTGGCTGTGCGACCGCATCCGCGCGGGCGATGCGCTCGACGTGCTGCCGCCGGCCGGTGTCTTCACGCCGCGCACGCTCGACGGCGACCTGCTGCTGTTCGCGGGCGGCAGCGGCATCACGCCGGTGCTGTCGATCCTGAAATCCGCGCTCGTGCACGGCCGCGGGATGCTGACGCTGATCTACGCGAACCGCGACGAGCGCTCGGTGATTTTCCGCGACGAGCTGCAGCAGCTCGCGCACCGTCACCCAGGCCGATTGCGCGTGATCCATTGGCTCGACAGCGTGCAGGGCGTGCCGCAGCAACGCCATCTCGAGGAACTCGCGCGGTCGTTCAGCCAGCAGGAGACGTTCATCTGCGGGCCCGCGCTGTTCATGGAGCACGCGCTGGCCGCGATGCTCGGCCTCGGGCTGCCGCGTGCGCGCGTGCATGTCGAGCGCTTCGCGTCGCTGCCCGATGCGCCGGCACCGGCCGATCCGGCCGCATCGGCCGGGACGGCGACCTCGGCCGCCGCGACCGGCGATGGCGCGACGATCGAGACGGTGCTCGACGGCGAGGCGTTCGCGTTCGACAGCACGCCCGGCGAGACGCTGCTCGACGCGATGCTGCGCGCCGGCTTGCCGGCGCCGAACTCGTGCCGGATGGGGCAGTGCGGCGCATGCATGTGCCGCGTCGAACGCGGCGAAGTGGCGCTCGACAGCAACCACGTGCTCGACGACGAAGAAGTCGCGGCCGGCTGGACGCTGGCCTGCTGCGCGCGGCCCGCGAGCGACGCGCTGCGCGTCGTGTTCCCCGATTGAGCCGCGGCGCCTGCGGCGTGCCCGGCAACCCTGTGGCGATCCTTATGACGATGGACAACGAAATCCTCACCACGCCCGCGCTGATCGCGCGGGCTGCCGCGCGCCACGGCGCGCATTCGGCGATCGAGTCGGAACACGGCCGGCTGACCTATGCGGAACTCGACGCGGCACGTCTCGACGCGGCGCGCGCGCTGCTCGCGAGCGGCATCGACGCCGGCGACCGGATCGCCGTATGGGCGCCGAACCTGCCGCAATGGATCGTCGCGGCGCTGGCGATCCACACCGTCGGCGCGATCCTCGTGCCGGTCAATACGCGGATGAAGGGGATGGAGGTGGGCGGCATCCTGCACGACGGCGGCGCGCGGCTGCTGTTCTGCTGCGGCACCTTCCTCGGCGAATCCTATCCGGCGATGCTCGCGCCGCATCGGCCGGCGACGCTCGAACGCGTCGTCGTGTTCGACGGCGAGCCGCCGCCGGGGGCGCGCGACGAGACCTGGAACGCGTTTCTCGCGCGCGGCGCGGTGGTGCCGCTGGCCGCCGTGCGCGACCGGGAGGCCCGGGTGACGCCCGACACCGTGATGGACCTGATGTTCACGTCCGGCACGACCGGTCGCCCGAAAGGCGTGATGACCGCGCACGGGCAGAACCTGCGCGCCGCGCAAGCGTGGGCAGCGATCGCCGGGGTGTGCCGGGACGACCGCTACCTGATCGTCAATCCGTTCTTCCATACGTTCGGCTACAAGGCCGGCTGGCTCGCCGCGCTGTCGAGCGGCGCGACCGTGCTGCCGCATCTCGTGTTCCAGCCGGCCGACGTGCTGCGGCGCGTCGCCGACGAGCGCGTGTCGGTGCTGCCCGGCCCGCCGACGCTGTACTACGCGCTGCTCGACGCGCCCGATCGCGCGACGCGCGATCTGTCGTCGCTGCGGATCGCGGTGACGGGCGCGGCCGCGATCGCGCCGAGCCTGATCGAGCGGATGCGCGCGGAGCTTGGTTTCGAGACCGTGCTGACCGGCTATGGGCTGACGGAATCGTGCGGCTTCGCGACGCTGTGCCGCCAGGGCGACGATGCGGAGACGGTCGCCTATACGTCGGGCCGGCCGATGCCGGACGTCGAGCTGCGCATCGCGGGGCCGGACGGCGCGGCGCTCGGGCCCGACGAGACGGGCGAGATCCGGGTGCGCGGCTACAACGTGATGCGCGGCTACTTCAACCAGCCTGACGCGACACGCGAAGCCGTCGACGCGGACGGCTGGCTGCATACCGGCGATCTGGGCTGCGTCGACCCGAACGGCAACCTGAAGATCACCGACCGGATCAAGGACATGTTCATCGTCGGCGGCTTCAACTGCTATCCGGCCGAGATCGAGCGGTTGCTGGCCGCGCATCCGGCGATCGCGCAGGTCGCGCTGGTCGGCGTGCCCGATACGCGGCTCGGCGAGGTCGGGCATGCGTACGTCGTGCTGCGTCCCGGCGCACATACCGACGCCGACGCACTGAACGACTGGGCGCGCGGCAACATGGCGAACTACAAGGTGCCGCGTCATTTCACGTTCGTCGAGCAACTGCCGACGAGCGCGGCCGGGAAGGTGCTGAAGTACCGGCTGCGCACGGACGGCGAAGCGTCGGCCTGAATGCTGGCGCGTGACGCCCGCGCCTACCCGCACCGCGATGAACGGCCGAAAACGGATGCGCTCCTGAAACATTTGCGTCGATTCCGTCTCACGTAACCCCAGGCGTTCGGCCGCGACGCTTGTTCCGCGCCGGTCTGCGCGGCATGGCACGTGCCTTGCGTCAATGCCCCGTGCCGCTCGTCACAACCGCGACTGATGGCAACGAAGATTCGCGGGAGCGGCACGCAACGACACCGACATATCGGGGATCGGCTCGAGCCGCGGGAGCGCGGCCCGTCGCGTCGGACGCGCACTGCGTCGTATCGGCGACACGAACGGGCACCCGCGTTCGATCCGTCAAACAGCCAGGTGTCGTGCCGGGGGACCCGCCGCGCGTGGCGACATGTGCTGCTCGCGGCGGGTCGGCGCGTCGGGGTGATGTCACGGAAGGCGCCGGTGAAAACGACAGTGAGCCAATCGGTAGCGCCGGCGATCGTGTTCGCGCCGGCGCGCACGCGGATTTCAACGGGATCCCGTACCGGCTCCGGGCCGTGTCTGCGTCACTGCACGGCCGTGTGACGCTCGCGAACGCGTTCGACCGTCCGCCGTGCCGGGGGCGCGTCGCTGCGCTTCGCGATGAACGGATGTTCGATGTAGCGGTAGGTCAGCAGCGAACAGAAGACGGCGACCAGCGCGCACGCCAGCGCGAGTGCCCAGATGCCGGTATCGTCGACGGAATTGATCGGGAAAACGAACGTGTTGAACGCGCGGACGATCAGGTACACGATCGCCATGTGGAGCATATAGATGCTGAAGCTCGCGGTGCCGAGCAGCGCGAGCGGGCGGGTCTTGAGCACGCCATAGAACGTGTTGCCGCACGCGACGCAGAGGAACACGGGGAGCAGCGGCAGCACGCCCTCGATCGAATAGCGTTCGGCCGGATACGGCGCGACGGCAAGGATCAGCAGCGCGACGGTGGCCGCCGCCTTCGTGGCGAGCAGTGCGCGAATCGCGGGATGCCGCGCGACCTCGAACGCGAGCGCGCCGCACGCAAACAGCAGCGCCATGCCGCCCGGCGGGCCGAACAGTGCGGCGCAGGCCGTGACGATCGCGAGCGCGAGCAGCTTGCGCCACGCCCGCGTGGCAACGAACCAGGCAAGAAACGGAATGGCGACGTAGAACCGCCATTCGTAGGCGAGCGTCCACCAGACGCCGCTCAACTGGCTGGTTTGTTCCGCGCCGTTGACCGGGAACGCGCCGAACCAGCCGAGCGAAACGGCCTTGAGCAGGTCGACGAGTAACGCGATCGGTGCGTGTACGACATTGCGGGGAAACCAGTACAGCGTGCAGGCGATGATGACCATCGCGTAGAACAGGTAGAGCGGCGCGACGCGCCGCACGCGCCCGACGAAGAAGGTCCGCACGTCGAGCGTGCCCCGGCACGCGCGTTCCCAGAACAGGAACCCGGTCACCATGAAGAACATCGCGACGGGAATCGTGCCGAGATTGCGCAGGAAGTCGGAGGGGGCGCCCCACACGCCGGTCAGCAGCAAGCCCTGGTTGCACGCGAAGTGATGGAACACGACGGAGGTGGCCAGGATCCCGCGGAATCCGTCGAGATTGCGATAGCGCATCGACAGCGACTTGTCGACGGCCGACCGGTAGAACGGGACGTGCCGCGCGACGAGCCACGCGATGATCGCCACGGCCGCGAGGCATGCCGCGAAGTAGAGCTTGTCGGGGGTCGGGGAAAACAGGGTATCCAGAGAAGGCGTAATCAGGTCCACTGAAGGGCGTCTCGTGTCTTGGATCGCTTGGATCGGGATGTCAGGCACGGATGGTCCGCGTCGATGCAAGGTCTTCTGCGCGCTTCGTGCGGCGTTCGATCGCCGGTCTTGTGTGTCGATGGTATCAAACGACCGTGGCGGCAGGCCGCCCGGAGATGCAACATGATGTTTCGGTGCGGGCGGCGTCGCCGGTGCTTCACCGGAATAAAAAATGCGCGGGGTCGCCGATGGTGAAGATACGCGGATCGGGCGCTCGTGCAATCGACGCGCGGCGCGTTGCAACGTATGCCGCCGTGGCGCTCGTGCTGCAGTTGCTCTTTCTCGCCGTCTGGGTGATCCGCTATTACCGGTGGCACGACCGGTCCGCGCCGATGGTCGGGTCGGACTTCGCGATATTCTGGGCGACGGCGCGGGTCGCGCTCGAACACGGCGCGACGGCGATCTTCTCGCCGCACTGGATCCAGCCGATCGAGGCCGCGCTGCGACCATTCGACGATTTCGCGCCGTGGCCGTATCCGCCCACCTTCCTGCTCGTCGTCATCCCGTTCGGGTGGATGTCGTTTCCGCGCGCCGTCATGCTGTTCGGCGTGCTGTCGGTCGGCTGCTACGCGGCGGTCGTCGCGCGGCTGACACGCCCGCTCGACGGTCAGTGGCGGCTTGCGGTCGCCGCGTTTCCGGGCCTGATCGGCGCGGCCCTCACGATGCAGAATGCGTTCCTGACCGCCGCAGCGGCCGGCGCCGCGCTGCTGCTGCTGCGATCGCGCCCGATCGTCGCGGGTGCGTGCATCGCGACCTTGCTGATGAAACCCCAATACGGCGTGCTGTTCCCGCTGGCGCTGATCTGCGGGCGGCACTGGAAGGCGCTGGTCTCGGCGGGCGTGTTCGGTGCGGCAATCGTCGCGACATCGGTGGCCGTATTCGGGGGGCGGGCGTGGGCGGCGTTTTATGCGTTCCTGCCGACCTTCAACCGCGGCGTGATCGAGTACGGCGCGACACTGTGGCGCGGCATGCCGTCGATGTGCGGGCTCGCGCGGGCCGCGGGCCTGCCGGTCGAGGCCGCGTACGGCGTGCAGGCGTGCGTCGCGGTCGCGGCGGCCGCGGCCGTCGCGTACGTATGGCTGCGCGCCGCGCGTTTCGAACTGCGTGCGGCGGCGCTGGCCGCGGCGACGCTGCTGGTGCAGCCGTACTACATGTATTACGACCTGCTGTGGCTGGTGTTGCCGCTGATCTTCCTGCTGCTCGACTGCCGGAACGTCCGGCCGAACCGGTTCGAAACCGCGGTGCTGGCACTCACGTGGATCGCACCGGCACAGGCATTCGCCGCGGTCATTACCGGCACGATGTGGCCGGTCGCGTCCGCGATCCTCGTCGCCGTGCTGGCGATGGTCGTGCGGCGCGCGTCGGAGGATGCGATGCCGGCGGACGTTCCGAACGCCGCGGCAAGCTTTTGATTGGATGTATCCGGCGGCACCAGCCGGATTCCGGTGGCGAGCGCCCGTCAGCGAATGGCCATTCGGCCGTCTTTTTCCCCATCCCGATCCGGTTTACCTTGCACGACAGCAGTGCGACGCGTCGGGCCGGAGGCGCAGCGCGGGTGGCTTCCTGTCGTCCGCTGCCGCCGGCCCCACACCGACTCCGTCTTCCGTCCGGTCACGACGATGATAGCAATGCTTGCAATTCGCTCTCGTGGCGCTATCATTGATAGCAATCTGGATGGAGGGAATCATGGTAAATCTACTGGTGCGTAACGTGGATGACAGTATCGTTCAGAGCCTGCGCGAGCAGGCTGCGGCAAATGGCAGGAGTGCCGAGGCCGAACATCGGGCCATCCTGGCGGATGCGCTCGGCCGGCCGAAGCGACGGACATTCGCGCAAGTGCTGATGAGCATGCCGGACGTCGGCGACGACGCGGATTTCCAACGTGTTCAGGATTCCGGCGAGGTCAGGCGTGTATTTGATTGATACGAACATCATCAGCGAGATCAGGAAGGGCAAGCGAACCAACCGCGGCGTGCGCGCGTTCTTCAGGCAGGCCGAGGCCGACGCGAGCCCGCTTTACCTGTCGATCGTGACGGTGGCCGAACTGCGGCGCGGCGTCGACCTGATCCGCCATCGCGGCGATCATCCTCAGGCGTCGGCGCTCGAGGCATGGATGGCGACGATCCTGTCCGGCTATGCGTCGAACATCCTGCCGGTCGATATCGAGACCAGCCAGATGTGGGGCCATTTGCGCGTGCCCGATCCGGCGCACGCGCTCGACAAGCTGATCGCGGCCACCGCGCTGATCAACGATCTCACCGTCGTCACGCGCAACGTCGACGATTTCGCCGGCACCGGCGTCCGGCTGCTGAACCCGTTCGACTGACGCGGGGTGCCGCGGCGCGGTAACCCGACGCCACCTTCCGCCTTCGTTCTTCCGCTTTCTTCGCCGCGCATCGTCCGCCTGGAGCCCGCAGCGCCGGGCTTTGGCGCGCGTCCGATTCCCAACGCTTCCCCCGTCGGTCTCGTCCGAAAAGACCGGCCGGCTCTCGTCCCAACAGACGATGTGACGCCATCCCCGACCGGCCAGAATCCTTTCACGAACAACGGATTCTGAACCTGGAGGAGGCCGACATGATCGATGTCCGTGCGCTCGGCTACGTCGTCGTCGAGGCGACCCGCGTCGATGCGTGGCGCCGCTACGCGGAAGACGTGCTGGGCATGCAGGCGCTCGACGCGCCCGGCGGCGCGCTGTACCTGAAGATGGACGAGCGCGATTTCCGCTACATGATCGTCCCCGGCGCGACCGACCGCTATGTCGCGTCGGGCTGGGAGTTGCCCGACGGCGCCGCGTTCGACGCCGCGCTGGCGGCGCTGCGGCAGGCGGGCGTCGAAGCCGTGCGCGCCACGCGCGACGAAGCCGCGCTGCGCCGCGTGCAGGCGATGGCGTGGTGCACCGATCCGTCCGGCAACCGCCACGAGCTGTACTGGGGCGCGCGCTGCGACTTCCGCCGCTTCGTGTCGCCGCTGGGCGTCGCGCGCTTCGTCACCGGCGACATGGGGCTCGGCCACGCGGTGCTGCCCGCGCCGCGGTTCGACGCGACCGACGCGTTCGTGCGCGGCGTGCTCGGCTTCGAGCTGTCCGACATCTACCGCGTGAAGTTCACGCCCGATCCCGCCGAGCCCGAGAAGCGCATCCATTTCATGCACTGCCGCAACGCGCGCCATCACAGCCTCGCGCTGTTCGAGATGGCCGTGCCGTCGGGCTGCGTGCACGTGATGGCGGAAGTCGACGCGATGGACGAAGTCGGCCGCGCGCTCGACCGGGTTGCCGCGCACGACGTGAAGCTGTCGGCGACGCTCGGCCGGCACTGCAACGACCAGATGATCTCGTTCTACATGAAGACCCCCGGCGGCTTCGATCTCGAATACGGCTTCGGCGGCCTCACGGTCGACTGGTCGAAGCACGCGGTATTCGAGGCCACCCAGGTGAGCCAGTGGGGTCACGATTTCAGCATCGGATACCGGTAAGCCAGCACGATGACGATGAAACCTCTCGACAAGACGATGTCCGCGCGCGACGTGGTCGCGCAACTCGCCGACGGCATGACGATCGGCATCGGCGGATGGGGGCCGCGGCGCAAGCCGATGGCATTGGTGCGCGAGATCGCGCGCTCGAACCTGAAGGACCTGACGATCGTCGCATACGGCGGCGCCGACATCGGCCTGCTGTGCGCCGCCGGCAAGGTGCGCAAGGCGGTGTTCGGCTTCGTGTCGCTCGACGTGATCCCGCTGGAACCGCATTTCCGTCGCGCCCGCGAACAGGGCCGCGTCGACGTGCTGGAACTCGACGAAGGGATGCTGCAGCTCGGCCTGCGCGCGGCCGCCGCGCGCCTGCCGTTCCTGCCGACGCGGGCCGGCCTCGGCACCGCGCTGCTCGATCACGCGCCGCAGCTGCGCACGGTGCAATCGCCGTACGACGACGGCGAGACGCTGCTCGCGATGCCGGCGCTCGAACTCGACGTCGCGCTGCTCCACGCGAACGCGGCCGACCGGATGGGCAACACGCGCATCGACGGTCCCGATCCGTTCTTCGATGCGTGGATGGCACGCGCGGCGAAGCGCTGCTACGTGTCGGCGGAAACGGTCGACGCGTCGCTCGCGAGCGACGACCTCGACGCCGCGCGCCGCAACCCGTTCGAGCGCGCGCTCGTCACGGGCGTCGTGCATGCGCCGGGCGGCGCGCACCCGACGTCGTGCGGGCCGGACTACGGCTGGGACCTGCCGCACCTGCGCGCGTACTGCGCGAGCGCGGAAGACGATGCGAAGACGGCGGCGTACCTGCGCGACGTGGTCGGCCAGGACGAACGCCAGTACCTCGAAGGCGTCGGCGGGCTGTCGCACGTGACGACGCTGCCGTTGCCGATTCTGTAAAGGAGCGCCAGTGAGCGAATCTCTCGACCATTCCCTCGCGGAACTGATGATCGTCGCGTCCGCGCGACTCTGGCGCGACGACGGCGAAGTGCTGGCGACCGGCATCGGCACGGGCCCGCGGCTCGCGGCCGGCCTCGCGCGGCTCGCGTACAACAACGGGCTGATGCTGACCGACGGCGAAGCGTATCTCGTCGAGGAGCCGGTGCCCCTTGGGGCCCGCCCCGACGGCTATCGCGTGAAGGCGAGCGGCTGGATGACCTACGAGCGCGTGTTCGACTGCCTGTGGCACGGCCGCCGCCATGCGCTGGTGATGCCGACGCAGATCGACCGCTTCGGCCAGGCCAACATCTCGTGGCTCGGCGACGACTACGCGCGCCCGACAACCCAGCTGCTCGGCGCACGCGGCTTTCCCGGCAATTCGACGAACCACGCGAACTCGTTCTTCGTCAGCGGCCACGGCAAGCGCACGTTCGTCGCGGGCGAAGTCGACATGGTCTGCACGGTCGGCTACAACCCGGCGCGCCGGCTGCCCGGCATGAAGACCTTCGTCGACCTGCGCAGCATCGTCACCGACCTGTGCGTGATGGATTTCGGCGGGCCGGACCACGCGATTCGCGTGCGCTCGCTGCATCCGGGCGTGAGTTTCGACGAGGTGCAGGACGCGACCGGCTTCCCGCTGATCGCCGCGCCGGACCTCGGCACGACGGTCGCACCGGGCGCGGACGACCTGCGCATCGTGCGTGCGCTCGACCCTCACAACCTGCGCGCGACGATCGTGCGCAACAATCCGGCGCCGCGCCGGAAATGAGGCTCGACATGGAAGCGACCCAGATGACGTTCGGCGACGGTGTCGTCGACTACGCGGTCGACGGCGGCATCGCGACGATCACGATGAACCGCCCCGAGTATCACAACGCGCAGAACTCGAAGATGACGTATGCGCTCGACGCGGCGTTCCGGCGCGCGGCGCACGACGACGCGGTGAAGGCGATCGTGCTCGCGGGCGCCGGCAAGCATTTCTCGGCGGGCCACGACATCGGCACGCCGGGCCGCGATATCCACGAGTCGTTCGACCGCGCGTCGCTGTGGTACGACCACGTCGACAAGGAAGGCGGCGAATTCCTCTATGCACGCGAGCAGGAGGTGTACCTCGGGATGTGCCGGCGCTGGCGCGATTTGCCGAAGCCGACGATCGCGATGGTGCACGGCGCGTGCATCGCCGGCGGGCTGATGCTCGCGTGGGTGTGCGACCTGATCGTCGCGTCCGAGGATGCGTTCTTCGCCGATCCGGTCGTGCGGATGGGGATTCCGGGCGTCGAGTATTTCGCGCATGCGTACGAGCTGAACCCGCGCATCGCGAAGGAATTCCTGTTCCTCGGCGAGCGGATGCCGGCCGAGCGCGCGTACCAGATGCGGATGGTCAACCGCGTGGTGCCGCGCGAGCGGCTGCGCGACGCGACCTACGCGATCGCCGCGAAGATCGCGACGATGCCGCGCCTCGGCCTCACGCTGACCAAGCAGGCGCTGAACCACGTCGAGGAACTGCAGGGCAAGCGCGCGGCGATGGACGCGGCGTTCGCGTGGCATCACTTCGCGCATGCGCACAACGAGCTCGTCAGCGGCGACCGCCTCGGCGGCTACGACGCACGCAGGATGGCCAGCTCGCAGCGCAGGCCGGAACCGGCGGACGGCGACACGCAGGCCGACGCCGCGCCGGCCGCCGTCAACGGAGCGGCCGCATGAGCACGACGCTTCATGGTCCGCTTCAAAGCCCGCTTCAAAGCCCGCTTCACGGCCTGCTTCACAGCCCGCTGCATACGCCGCTGTGCGACCTGCTCGGCTGCCGCTACCCGATCGTGCAGACCGCGATGGGCTGGGTGGCCGACGCGCGGCTCGTCGCCGCGACCGCCAACGCGGGTGGCTTCGGCTTCCTCGCCGGCGCGACGCTCGAACCCGATCGGGTCGAGGCCGAGATCCTGAAGGTGAAGTCGCTGACCGACCAGCCGTTCGGCATCAACTTCCACATGTTCCAGAAGAACGCGCAGCAGGTCGTCGATCTCGCGATCAAGCACCGGCTGCGCGCGGTCAGCTACGGCCGCGGGCCGGACGCGAAGACGATCCGCCGCTTCAAGGACGCCGGCATCGTCTGCATGCCGACCGTCGGCGCGCCGAAGCACGCGGCGAAGGCGGTCGAACTCGGCGCGGACATCGTGACGGTGCAGGGCGCGGAAGGCGGCGGCCACACGGGCGCGGTGCCGACCACGCTGCTGCTGCCGAAGGTGCTCGACGCGGTGCGGGTGCCGGTCGTCGCGGCCGGCGGGTTCTTCGATGGGCGCGGGCTGGCTGCGGCGCTCGCCTACGGCGCGGCCGGCATCGCGATGGGCACGCGCTTCCTGATGAGCGCCGAATCGCCGGTGCCGCGCGCGACGCTCGACCGGTACGTCGCGGTCGGCGACCCGGCGCACATCCGCGTGTCGGACGCGCTCGACGGGCTGCCGCAACGGATGATCGATAACCCGTATCTGCTGAAGCTCGAACGCTTCGGCCCGCTGCGCCGCACGCTGTTCGCGCTGAAGACGGCCGAGGCGTGGCGCCGCCAGAACGGGCTGAGCACGGGCGCCGTGCTGGGCCTCGCGCTCGAGGCGCTGCGCTCGCACGACTACACGGCGAGCCAGACGCTGATGGCGGCGAACGCGCCGTTCCTGATTCAGCGCGCGATCGTCGAGGGGCGACCCGACGACGGCGTGCTGCCGAGCGGCCAGGCGGCCGCGATGATCGGCGCGATCGAATCGTGCGACGCGCTGATCGCGCGGATCGTCGCGGAAGCCGGCGAGCGGCTGGACGCACTGGCCGCGCTGCGCGGCGCGCCGGCGCCGCAGGCCGCGTGAGCACAATTACAGGGAGACAGAGGAGATGACAGCATCCAACCAACCGGCCGGCGCGGCGCCGTTCCGGATCGAGCGCGCCGACGGCATCGCCGAGCTGGTGATCGCCCAACCGCCCGTGAACGCACTCGACGCGCAGGGCTGGCATGCGCTCGCGCGTGCGCTCGACGCGCTCGGCGAGGACGACGACGTGTGCGTGATCGTCGTGCGCGGCGAAGGCCGCGGCTTCTGCGCGGGCGTCGACATCAAGGAGCTCGCCGCGCATCCGGAGCGGATCGTCGCGGTCAACGCCGGCAACTACGCGACGTTCCGCTCGGTGCACCGCAACCCGAAGCCGGTGATCGTGGCCGTGCACGGCTTCGTGCTCGGCGGCGGGATCGGCATCTGCGGCGCGGCGGACATCGTCGTCGCAGCCGATTGCGCGCGCTTCGGCGTGCCGGAGATCGATCGCGGCGCGATGGGCGGCGGCGCGCATCTGCAGCGGCTGTTCGGCGTGCAGAAGGTGCGCGCGATGTATTTCACCGGCGAGATGATCGACGCGGCCGAAGCGTACCGGCTCGGCGCGGTCGAGCAGGTCGTGCCGCGCGACGCGCTGCGCGACGCGGCGCTCGCGATCGCCCGCAAGATCGCCGACAAGAGCCCGGCGATGGTGCGGCTCGCGAAGGAGGCGCTGAACGGCGTCGAGGACGGCGATCTCGAGGACAAGTACCGCTGGGAGCAGGGCTTCACGTTGCAGGCGTACATGACGAACGACTCGACCGAAGCGCGCGCCGCGTTCGTCGAGAAGCGCGACGCGCGGTTCGACGCCCAGGCAAGCGCCGAGGAGGCACGCGCATGAACCTGACCTATACGCCGCAACAACAGGCGTTCCGTGCGGAAATCCGCGAATGGCTCGCCGCGCACGTGCCGCGCGAGCGGCTGCCGAGCTTCGACACCGAGGCAGGCTTCGCCGCGCACCGCGACTGGGAGCGCACGCTGCACTCGGGCCGCTGGAGCATGGTCACGTGGCCGCGCGCGCTGGGCGGGCGCGGCTGCGACCTGATCGAGTGGCTGATCTTCGAGGAAGAGTACTGGCGCGCCGACGCACCGATGCGCGTGAACCAGAACGGCATCTTCCTCCTCGGCCCGACGCTGATGGATTTCGGCACCGACGCGCAGAAGGCGCGCTTCCTGCCCGCGATGGCGGCGGGCGAGCACGTGTGGGCGCAGGGCTGGTCGGAGCCGAACGCAGGCTCGGACATGGCCGCGATCCGCACGACGGCGATCCGCATCGGCGACGAGTACGTGCTCAACGGCCAGAAGATCTGGTCGACCCGCGCGGTGTGGGCCGACTGGCTGTTCGGGCTGTTCCGCAGCGACCCCGAATCGTCGCGTCACCATGGGCTCACGTTCCTGATGGTGCCGCTGTCCGCGCCGGGCATCACGGTGCGGCCGATCCGCCAGCTGAACGGGCAGACGGGCTTCGCGGAAATCTTCTTCGACGACGTGCGCGTGCCGGTCGAGAACCGTCTCGCGGCCGAGGGCGCGGGCTGGCAGGTCGCGATGGCGACGGCCGGCTTCGAGCGCGGCCTGATGCTGCGTTCGCCCGCGCGCTTCCAGCGCACCGCGCAGGCGCTGCGCGACCTGTATCTCGCGCACCGCGACAGCGCGGACCGCGATCCGACGCTGCGCGAGCGTGTGGTGCAGGCATGGATGGATGCGCAGGCGTACGCGCTGTCGACCTATGCGACCGCGAGCCGGTTGCTGAAGGGCGGCCACATCGGCGCGGAGTCGAGCACCAACAAGGTGTACTGGTCGGAGCTCGACCTGCGCATGCACCAGACGGCGCTCGACATCCTCGGCGCGCACGGCGAGGTCGTCCCGCAGACGGCCGCGCAGCACGCGACGCTCGGCCACTGGCTCGACGGCTTCCTGTTCGCGCAGGCCGGCCCGATCTATGCGGGCACCAACGAGATCCAGCGCAACATCGTCGCCGAACGGATGCTCGGCATGCCGCGCGCGTAACCGCGCCGGCGCCCCCTCACTGAACGGACATCGTATGGATTTCGTATTCGATGAAGACCAGGAAGCGCTCGCGGACAGCGTGAAGCGCCTGCTGATGACCGAGATGACCCCGGAGCTGATCCGCGAACTCTGGGCCACGCCGACCGGGCGTTCGGACGACCTGTGGGCGCTGTTCGCGTCGCAGGGGCTGACCGCCGTGTCGGTGCCCGAAGCGCACGGCGGCCTCGGCCTGAGCGAAGTCGAATGGGCGCTGCTCGCGCAGACCTACGGCTACTTCGGCAGCCCCGAGCCGCTGCTCGACACCGCGCTCGTGTCGGCCGGCGTGCTCGCGCGGCTGCCCGCGAGCGACTGGCGCGACGCATTGCTGCGCGACATCGCAGAAGGGCGCGCGCGTGTCGCGCTCGTGCATCCGGTGGACCCGTACGCGGCCGACGTGCACGTCGCGCAGGCGCTGCTGTGCGAGCACCGCGGCGAACTGCATCGCGTCGATCCCGCGCAGTGCGCATGGCGCGCGGTCGACAGCGTCGACCCGTCGCGGCGCCTGTTCACGCTCGACTGGGAGCCGTCGGCGGCCACCCGCATCGCGAGCGCCGACGACGCCGCGCCGCTGCTCGATCGCGCGCTCGACCACGGCGCGTTCGCGGTTGCCGCGCAATTGCTCGGCCTCACGCAGCGCGTGCTCGACGTCGCGATCGACTACAGCGCGCAGCGCAAGCAGTTCGGCAAGGCGATCGGTTCGTACCAGGCGCTCAAGCACCTGCTCGCCGACGTCGCGATTCGCTACGAGTTCGCGCGGCCGGTGGTCGCGCGCGCCGCGCAGGCGCTCGCCGACGATCACCCGCGGCGCGCGGTGCTCGTGTCGCACGCGAAGCTCGCGGCGACCGCCGCCGCGCAACTGGCCGCGCGTCACACGATGCAGGTGCACGGCGCGATCGGCTACACGTGGGAGCTCGACCTGCAGATCTTCATGAAGCGGATCTGGGCGCTCTCCGGAAGCTGGGGCGACACCGCATTCCACAAGGCCCGCGTGGCCGACGCGATCCTCGGCGACGCATTGCCGATCGGCCCCGCGCAGACCTTCGACTTCGAGGAACCCAATCAATGAAACAAGCCTATATCGTCGACGCGCTGCGCACGCCGACCGGCCGCCGCAAGGGCGGGCTCGCGCACGTGCATGCGGCGGACCTCGGCGGCTTCGTGCTGAAGACGCTGGTCGAACGCAACGCGATTCCGGCCGACGAATACGACGACGTGGTGTTCGGCTGCGTCGACACGATCGGCCCGCTCGCGGGCAACATCGCGCGCACCTGCTGGCTCGCGGCCGGGCTGCCGCTGCAGGTGCCGGGCGTGACGGTCGATCGGCAGTGCGGCTCGTCGCAGCAGGCCGTGCATTTTGCCGCGCAGGCCGTGATGAGCGGCGTGCAGGACGTGGTCGTCGCGGGCGGCGTGCAGACGATGACACAGATCCCGATTGCGTCCGCGATGACGTGCGCGGCGCCGCTCGGCTTCACCGATCCGTTCTCGGGCAGCACCGGCTGGCGGGCGCGCTTCGGCGACGCGCCGGTGTCGCAGTTCGTCGCTGCGCAGCGGATCGCCGATCACTGGAACCTGTCACGCGACGCGATGGAGCGCTATGCGCTGGAGAGTCACCGCCGCGCAATCGCGGCGATCGAGGCCGGCCATTTCAAGCGGGAAATCGTGCCGTTCGAAGGCGTGTTCCACGACGAGACGCCGCGCCCCGACACGTCGCTCGACAGGATGGCGACGCTCGAGCCGCTTACGCCGGGCGGCTCGCTGACGGCCGCCGTCGCGAGCCAGACCTGCGATGCGGCCGCGGCGCTGCTGATCGTGTCGGAGGACGCGCTCAAGCGCTACGGGCTCACGCCGCGCGCGCGGATCCATCATCTGAGCGTGCTCGGCGACGATCCGCTGTGGATGCTCACGGCGCCGATCCCGGCGACCCAGGCCGCGCTGAAGAAGAGCGGGCTCGACCTGGCGCAGATCGACGTCGTCGAGTTGAACGAGGCGTTCGCGCCGGTCGCGCAGGCGTGGCTCGCCGACACGCGCTTCCCGCACGAGAAGACCAACCCGAACGGCGGCGCGATCGCGCTCGGCCATCCGCTCGGCGCGACCGGCGCGCGGCTGATGACGACGCTGCTGCACGAGCTGGAGCGCACCGGCGGCCGTTACGGGCTGCAGACGATGTGCGAAGGCGGCGGCCTCGCGAACGTCACGATCATCGAGCGCCTGTGAGCGCGTCACTTTCACGATGTCACGATCTCTCGATCCAAGAGGCACCAGCATGGGAATCTGCAACGGACGCACCGTCATCATCACCGGCGCGGGCGGCGGGCTCGGCCGCGAATACGCGCTCGCGTTCGCGGCCGAAGGCGCGGCGGTCGTCGTCAACGACATCCGGCACGAGGCCGCGCAGGCCGTGTGCGACGAGATTGCACGGCGGGGCGGCCGTGCGCTTGCCAATGCGGACGACATCACGCGCGTCGAAACGGCGCAGCGGATCGTCGACGCGGCGCGCGAAGCATTCGGCGACGTCCACGTGCTCGTCAACAACGCGGGCATCTGCCGCGACAAGATGTTCACCAGCATGACCGAAACCGACTGGGACGACGTGATGCGCGTGCACCTGCGCGGCCACTTCTGCCTGTCGAGCGTGCTGGCGCGCGTGTGGCGCGACGCGGCGAAGGTCGGTCACCCGATCGACGCACGCATCGTCAACACGAGTTCCGGCGCCGGGCTGCAAGGGTCGATCGGCCAGTCGAACTACGGCGCGGCGAAGGCCGGCATCGCGGCGCTCACGCTGATGCAGGCCGTCGAGCTGCAGCGCTACGGCGTGCGCGTGAACGCGCTCGCGCCGGCCGCGCGCACGTCGATGACCGAAGGCGTGTTCGCCGACATGATGAAGAAGCCCGAGGACGGCGGCTTCGACTATTTCGATCCGGCCAACGTCGCGCCGCTTGTCGTGTGGCTCGGCAGTGCGCTGTCGGCCGACGTGACGGGCCAGGTGTTCGAGGTCGCGGGCGGAATGATCGCGGTCGCGGAAGGCTGGCGTACCGGCCCGAGCGTCGATCGCGGCGCGCGCTGGGCGCCGGCCGAGGTCGGCCCGGCGGTCGCGCAACTGCTCGCCGGCGCACGGCCCGCGCAGCGCGTGTACGGGAGCTGAGCATGGATCTGGCGCTCACCGACGAACAGGCGATGATCCGCGACGCGGCGGCCGACGTACTGGCCGAACGCAGCGCGTCGGCCGACGTGCGCCGCGCGATCGAGCAGTCGGCCGGCCGCGACGATGCGCTGTGGGGCGAGTTGGCAGGGGAGCTCGGCTGGAACGCGCTGTCGCTGCCGGAGGCGGCGGGCGGCATGGGGCTCGGCGCGCTGGAGCAGACGCTGCTGATGGAGCAACTCGGGCGTCGCGTCGCTTGCGTGCCGTATTTTTCGACGGCGTGCCTTGCGGCGACCGCGCTCGCGGGCTGCGCTGACACGCCGCTGGCGACCGGCTGGCTCGCGAAGCTTGCCGAAGGCGCGTGCAGTGCGACGCTGGCGCTGCCGTTCGGCTTGCCCGCAGCCTCGGCGCAATGCCCGGTCGTCGCGGCGGAAGCGGCGGGCGGCTATGCGCTGTCCGGCACGATCGATCAGGTGATCGACGGGGCGCGCGCCGACCTCCTGCTGATCCCTGCGCGGATCGCGAACGAAGGGCAGGCGATCGGGCTGTTCGCGATCGACGTCGCGACGGTATCCGGCCTGAACGTCACACCGCTCGACACGCTCGACGCGACACGGCCGATCGCGCGCGTCGTTCTCGATGAAGCGCGCGTGAGCCGTGACGCGTTGTTCGCCAGCGGTGCCGTTGCCACTCGGCTGCTCGATCGCACCGCCTGGTTCGCGGCACTCGCGCTGGCCGCCGAACAGCTCGGGGGCGCGCAGCAATGCCTCGACCTGACGCTCGACTACACGGGCCAGCGCGTGCAGTTCGGCCGCACGATCGCGTCGTTCCAGGCGGTCAAGCACCGCTGCGCGCAGATGATGGTGCTGATCGAATCCGCGCGTTCGGCCGTGCTCGGCGCCGCACACGCGTGGGACGCGGAAGCCGGCAGCGGCACGCCCAGCGCGGCGCTGCGCGCCGACGTCGCGGCCGCGAAGGCCGCGGCGAACGATGCGTATGCGTTCTGCGCCCAGGAGGCGATCCAGCTGCACGGCGGCGTCGGCTTCACGTGGGAATACGACCCGCATCTCTATTTCAAGCGCGCGCAGGCGTCGGGCACACAGTTCGGCAGCACGCCGCAACTGCTCGAATGGATCGCCCGCCATGCGATCGACGGCGGCGCATCGCAGCACGATGCCGTGCTCACGTCGCCGTTGCCGTCGGCTTCGATCGCCACGCGTCCGTCCGCCGCGCGCACCGGAGCACTGCAATGAACAGCGAAACGCGCGAACAGCAATTGCGGCACGACGTCGCCGACTGGGTGCAATCGCACCTGGCCGGCGACTTCGCGTGCCTGAAATACCGCGGCGGCCCCGGCGACGAGGAAGCCTTCCCGGCACTGCGCAAGGCGTGGGAGCGCGAACTTGCCGAAGGCGGCTGGACCGGCCTCGGCTGGCCGACCGACGCAGGTGGCCGCGGCTTCCCGGTCGCCGAGCAGGTGATCTTCCACGAGGAATACGCGCGCGCCGGCGGCCCCGGCCGGATGGGTCATATCGGCGAAGGGCTGCTCGGGCCGACGCTCGTCGCGTGCGGCACCGACGACCAGCGCGCGCGCTTTTTGCCGGGGATTCTCGCCGGCACGCAGTTCTGGTGCCAGGGCTACTCGGAGCCGGGCGCGGGCTCCGATCTCGCGAACGTGCGCACGCGCGCCGAGCAGGACGCGGACGGCACGTGGCGCGTGTCTGGCCAGAAGGTATGGACGTCGCTCGCGCACGATTCCGACTGGATCTTCGTGCTCGCGCGCACCGATCCGGCGTCGACGGGCAACAAAGGGCTGTCGTTCCTGCTGATGCCGCTCGACCAGCCGGGCATCGACATCCGCCCGATCAGGCAGCTCAACGGCGGCGCGGAATTCAACGAAGTGTTCTTCGACGGCGCGCGCGCCGAAGCACGTGACCTGGTCGGCGCGCCGGGCGACGGCTGGCGGATCGCGATGACGCTGCTCGGCTTCGAGCGCGGGATGTCGACGCTCGGCCAGCAGATGCAGTTCGTGCGCGAGCTCGAATGGGTGATCGACGCCGCGCGCGAATCGGGCGCCGATCGCGACCCGGTGCTGCGCCAGCGGATCGGCCGCGCGTGGGCCGGGCTGCGCGTGATGCGCTACAACGCGCTGCGGATGCTGTCGGGCGCGGACGGCGCGAACGGCGCCACCGCGCCGCTGCGCCGCGAGGCACTCATCTACAAGTACTACTGGTCGAACTGGCACCGCGACCTCGGGCAGCTCGCGATGGACGCGCTCGGCTCCCGCGCGAACGTGATCGATCCGGCCGACGACAAGCTCACCCATCTGCAGCGCGTCTTCCTGTTCTCCCGTGCGGACACGATCTACGCCGGCACCAACGAAATCCAGCTGAACATCATGGCCGAGCGCGGGCTCGGCATGCCCAGGGAACCGCGAGGAAACGCATGACCGAACCTCAGATCCAGAAAGCGCCGGCGTACGTGCCCGGCCACCAGCTGCTCGCCGGCAAATCGGTGCTGATCACGGCCGCCGCCGGCGCCGGCATCGGCTTTGCGGCCGCGCGCCGTTGCGCGGAGGAAGGCTGTCGCGCGCTGTTCATCTCCGACATCCACGAGAAGCGCCTCGAACAGGCGGTGGAAACGCTGCGCGCCGAAACGGGGCTGCGGCAGATCTACGGCCGACTGTGCAACGTCGCGGTCGAGGACGACGTGCAGGCGCTCGTCGCCGACGCGCAGGACCGGCTCGACGGCGTCGACGTCCTGATCAACAACGCCGGGCTCGGCGGCGCGAAACGCATCGTCGAAATGGACGATGCCGAATGGTCGCGGGTGATCGACATTAGCCTGACCGGGACGTTCCGGATGACGCGCGCGATGCTGCCGCACATGCAGGCCCGTGGCCGCGGCGCGATCGTCAACAACGCATCGGTGCTCGGCTGGCGTGCGCAGGCGGAACAGGCGCACTACGCGGCGGCGAAGGCGGGCGTGATGGCGCTCACGCGCTGCGCGGCGCTCGAGGCGTCGCCGTATGGCGTGCGCATCAACGCGGTCGCGCCGAGCATCGCGATGCACGATTTTCTGAAGAAGTCGGCTCCGGCCGACCTGCTGAATCAACTGGCGTCGCGCGAAGCCTTCGGGCGCGCCGCCGAAGTCTGGGAGGTCGCGAACGTGATGGTGTTCCTTGCAAGCGATTACGCGTCGTACATGACGGGCGAAGTGCTGTCGGTCAGCAGCCAGCACGCATGATGGCGACGACCCTCGACCCCGTGCACGCGACGCCCCGCGTGTTCGCGCATCCCGGCGAACTCGCGGCGGCCGCCGGCGAGACGCTCGGCGCGAGCGCGTGGCTGGCGATCGACCAGGTCCGCATCGACGGTTTCGCCGACGCGACGGGCGATCACCAGTGGGTGCACGTCGACCCGTTGCGCGCGAAGGACGGCCCGTTCGGCGCGTGCATCGCACATGGCTACCTGACGCTGTCGCTCGTCAATTATTTCCTGCCGCAGATCGTGCGCATCGACGGCGCGCGGCTCGGCGTCAACTACGGCTGCGACAAGATCCGCTTCCCCGCGCCGGTGAAGGTTGGTGCGCGCGTGCGCGGGGTCGGCGAACTGCTGCGCGTCGAGCCGCTCGACGGCGGCGTGCAGGCGTGGATCCGCGTGACCGTCGAGATCGAAGGCGAGGTCAAGCCCGGGTGCGTCGCCGACACGATCAGCCGCTACACCTTCTAGATTCAGAGAGCAGACACATGGAAGACGCAGTCATCGTTTCCGTCGCACGCACGCCGATCGGCAAGGCGTTTCGCGGCATGTTCAACGACACCGAGGCCCCCGCGCTGGGCGGCCACGTCGTGCGCGCCGCGCTCGAGCGCGCGGGCGTCGCGCCGGCCGACGTCGACGACGTGCTGATCGGCTGCGCCGCGCAGCAGGGCACGCAGGGCTACAACATCGGCCGCCTGTCGGCCGCGGCGGCCGGGCTGCCGGCGTCGGTGCCCGGCATGGCGATCGACCGGATGTGCTCGTCGGGCCTGATGTCGATCGCGAGCGCCGCGCGCGGCATCGGCGCGGGCGATGCGCGGATCGTCGTCGCGGGCGGCGTCGAATCGATCTCGCTCACGCAGAACAAGCACAAGAACGGCTATCGCGCGCGTTCGCAGGCGGTGCTCGACCATCAGCCGGCCGCGTACATGGCGATGATGGAAACCGCCGAGATCGTGTCGCGCCGCTACGGCGTCTCGCGCGCCGCACAGGACAAATTCGCGCTGCAGAGCCACCAGCGCACGGCCGACGCACAGGCGGCCGGCCGCTTCGACGCGGAAATCGCGCCGCTCGACGTGCGCCGCGCGCTGTTCGACAAGGAAGGCAACCCGACCGGTCACGAGGACGTGCGCGCGGCGCGCGACGAAGGCGTGCGCGCCGATACGACGGCCGAACGGCTCGCGGGGCTCAAGCCGTCGTGGAGCGGCGGCAAGGTGGTCGAGCAGGGCGAGTTCGTGACGGCCGGCAACGCATCGCAGCTGTCGGACGGCGCGGCGGCGGTGGTCGTGATGTCGCGGGCCGAGGCCACCCGTCGCGGGCTCGCGCCGCTCGGCACGTTCCGCGGCCTCGCGGTGGCCGGCTGCGAGCCGGACGAGATGGGCATCGGCCCGGTGTTCGCGATTCCGAAGCTGCTGGCGCGCTTCGGCATGACCGTGCGCGACGTCGGGCTGTGGGAGCTGAACGAGGCATTCGCGTGCCAGGCGCTGTATTGCCGCGACACGCTCGGTATCGCCGACGAGCGGCTGAACGTCGACGGCGGTGCGATCGCGCTCGGCCATCCGTTCGGGATGTCGGGCACGCGGATGACGATGCACGCGCTGCTCGAAGGCGCGCGCCGCGGCGTGCGGCATGCGGTCGTGACGATGTGCATCGGCGGCGGGATGGGGGCTGCCGCGCTGTTCGAGGTCGGCGCGTAACGCCGGCCCTGACCGCGGCCGGGCCGAAAACCCGGTTCGGCCGCCATCCCTTCGGAACCATTCGAGGCCGCGGCAACGACCGCCGGCCCGGAGACTTGCAACGGCAGGGCGCGCGCGTCGGCGCGGGTCCGGCCGACGCAAAGACAGGAGACAACCGATGAAACGTACTTTGCCAGGGCTCGCGATGTCGGCGCTCGTGCTCGGCGCCGCGCTGTTCGCGTTCTCGCCGCGCCCGCTGCCGGCGTTCCCGGTTACCGCGATCCACGCGGACCGCCTGCAGATCAACGGGCTCGCCCGTGCCGGCACGCGCATCGTCGCGGTCGGCGAGCGCGGCGTGATCCTGTTGAGCGACGATGCGGGCCGCCACTGGCGGCCGGCGTCGGTCACGCCCGACTCGGGCTCGACGCTCACGCAGGTGAGCTTCATTACGCCGACGCTCGGGATCGCGGTCGGCCATGACGGCCGGATCGTGCGCAGCGACGACGCGGGCGTGCACTGGCGCGAGGTTCACAGCGACCCCGCGCATTCCGATCCGTTGCTGTCCGTCTGGGGGGCCGCGAACGGCCCGCTGTTCGCGGCCGGCAGTTTCGGCCAGCTGCTGCGCTCCGACGATGCGGGGCGCACGTGGCAGCCGCTCAAGACGCCGGCGGGCGACCGCCACCTGAACGCGATCGTCGGCGACGGCCACGGCACCCTGCTGATCGCGGGCGAGAGCGGCACGCTGCTGCGCTCGACCGACAACGGCGCGACCTGGGACAAGCTGGCGTCGCCGTACGCAGGCTCGCTGTTCGGCGCGCTGATGCTCGCGAACGGCGACTGGGTCGCGTACGGGATGCGCGGCAACGTGCTGCGCAGCACCGATCGCGGCGCGACCTGGGCGCACGTCGACAGCCACGTGCCGGTGTCGTACTTCGGCGCGACCCAGCTTGCCGACGGCGAGCTTGTGCTGGTCGGGCAGGGCGGCGCGATCGTCGCGTCGCGCGACGGCGGCCTGAGCTTCGACGTGCGCAAGCTCGGCGGCGTGCAGAGCCTCGCGGCCGTGCTCGACCTGGGCCGCGGCGCGCTGCTGCTCGGCGGCGAGGCCGGGGTCGCGCCGCTTGCCGTGTCGCCGTCCTGAGGCGGGCCGGCGGGGGTTGCCGCCGGCCCGCATCGTCCGCATCGCCTGTTCCGTCCGTTCCGACCCGAGACATCCATGAACGACCTGTCACGTCCCACCGAAGCCGTTCCCGCGTCGCGCCTCGCCGCGTTCGTCGAGCGTTGCGCCGACACGATCATCCGGCGGCGCCGGCTGATGCTGCTGCTGTGCGTCGCGGTGACGCTCGCGCTCGGCTTGTCCGCGACGCGCCTGAAGCTCGATCCGGGCTTCAACAAGATGATTCCGATGCAGCACCCGTACATGCAGGTGTTCGAGCGCTACGCGGGCGCGTTCCCCGGCGCGAACACGATCCTCGTCAGCCTGCGCTGGAAGGGCGACGGCGACATCTACAACCAGCGGTTCATGGACGCGCTGCGCCATGCGACCGACGACGTGTTCTTCATCCCCGGCGTGAACCGCTCGCGCGTGTTCTCGCTGTTCACGCCGAACGTCCACTACACCGAGGTGACCGAAGCCGGCTTTCGCGGCGACGTGGTCGTGCCCGGCCAGTTCTCGAGCGCGAACCCGGACGATCTCGCGAAGGTGCGCCGCAACGTCGCGCGTTCCGGGCAGATCGGCCGGCTGGTCGGCAACGACCTGAAGTCGGCGCTGATCCGCGCGGAGCTGCGCGAGACCGATCCGGCCACCGGCAAGCGGCTCGACTACGGCGCGGTCGCGCGCCAGCTCGAGGAAATCCGCGCGCGCTATGCGAAGCAGGGCATCGACGTGAACATCATCGGCTTCGCGAAGCTGGTGGGCGACGTCGAGGCCGGGATCGCCGGCGTGATGGCGTTCTTCGCGCTCGCGTTCCTGGTGACGGCAGCACTCCTGTTCGCCTATACGCGCTCGCTGAAGACGACCGTGCTCGCGCTCGTCGTCGCGCTGCTGCCGGTCGTCTGGCTGCTCGGCGCGCTGCCGCTGCTCGGGCTCGGCATCGATCCGATGTCGATCCTCGTGCCGTTCCTGATCTTCTCGATCGGCGTGTCGCACGCGGTGCAGATGACCAATGCGTGGAAGCAGGCGCTGGTGCGCGGTGCGTCGTCGGTCGACGCCGCGCGCGATGCGTTCCGCAAGCTGTTCGTGCCGGGCACGGTCGCGCTGCTGACCAACGCGCTCGGCTTCATGGTGATCATGCGGATCAGGATCGACATCGTGCGCGAGCTCGGCATCACCGCGTGCGTCGGCGTGCTGCTGATGATCGTCACCAACAAGGTGTTCCTGCCGATCCTGCTGTCGTACACGCGCCTCGAACGCGGCACGCTGGCCCGTGCGCAGCGCACGGCGGCGGCCGGCGGCAGCGGCAAGTGGTCGCGCTTCGCGTTATTCGCGCGGCCGGCGCCGGCGCTCGGCGTGTTCGCGGTGGCGCTCGCGCTGCTCGCGTACGGCGCGCTCGAATCGCGCAAGCTGGAGATCGGCGACATCGGCACCGGCGCGCCGGAGCTGCGCGCGAACTCGCGCTACAACGTCGACAACGCGGCGATCACGCACCAGTACAACATCGGCGTGGACGTGCTGTCGGTGATCGTCGAGGCGACCGGCTTCGACGACGCGTGCCTGCATTACCCGGTGATGAGCGCGATCGAGAAGTTCGAGATGAACATGCGTGGCGTGGCCGGCGTGCAGTCGGTGACGAGCGTCGCGTCGCAGGGCAAGGTGTTCATCGCCGCGTTCAACGAAGGCAACCCGCGCTGGGCCGCGCTGCCGCGCTCCAGCGACGGCCTCACGCAGGGCGCCAACGCGTTCGATCCCGACAACGGGATGAACACCGCGAACTGCAAGGCGATCCAGGTGCTGATCTACACGAAGGACCACGAAGGCACGACCATCGCGCACATCGTCGACGAGATCAAGCGCTATGCGGCCGCGAACCCGACGCCGAACGTCGCGTTCCGGCTCGCGGGCGGCAATGTCGGCGTGATGGCGGCGACCAACGAGGCGGTCGGCGACGCGGAAATCGCGATGCTGCTGTCGATCTTCGGCGCGATCGCGCTGCTGTGCGCGGTCACGTTCCGCTCGTGGCGCGCTGTGCTGTGCATCGTCGTGCCGCTCACGCTGGTGTCGATCCTGTGCAATGCGGTGATGGCGCGGCTCGGCATCGGGCTGAAGGTCGCGACGCTGCCGGTGATCACGCTCGGCGTCGGGGTCGGCGTCGATTACGGGATCTACCTGTACGAACGTCTGCAGCACGACCTCCGCCACGGCGCGACGTTGCCCGACGCGTTCGCGGACGCGATGCGCCAGCGCGGCACCGCGGCGCTGTTCACGGCCGTCACGATGTTCATCGGCGTCGGCACGTGGGCGTTCTCCGCGCTGAAGTTCCAGGTCGACATGGGCGTGTTGCTCGCGTTCATGTTCCTCGTGAACCTGTTCGGCGCGGTGTTCCTGCTGCCCGCGCTGGCCGCCTGGCTTGGCGTCGAGCACGCCGAGCGCCGCGTGTCGCCACAACCGCAGGCGTCGCCGCCGCTGGCCGCGCCGACACCTGCGCCCACGCCGACGCGCACGCTCGAACCCGGTCATCCGGTGCGTTGAGCGACGCCCCCCGAACCCTTACCCCGGTGCGCGGCGGGCCGCCGCGCGTCCCCCAGAGAGGAGTCAATCCGATGTCCGCACGCCCTTACAAGATCGAAGCCCAGCCGCTCGCGCAGCGCTATGCGCGCGGCTGGCACTGCCTCGGGCTCGCCCGCGACTACAAGGACGGCAAGCCGCACACGCTGAACGTCTTCGGCCGCAAGCTCGCCGCGTTCGCCGATTCGACCGGCAAGATCAACGTCGTCGACGCGTACTGCCCGCACATGGGCGCCGACCTGAGCCTCGGCACGGTGCAGGGCGACCACCTCGTCTGCCCGTTCCACGGCTGGGCTTGGAGCGGCGCAGGGCAGTGCGCGTCGATCCCGTACTGCAAGCGGATCCCGCCGAAGGCGCGCATCGGCGCGTGGCCGACCTGCGAGGAGAACAACCTGCTGTTCGTGTGGAACGACCCGGAGGGCAATGCGCCGCCGCCGGAAGTCGCGATTCCGCGCCTCGACGTGTGTTTCTCCGACGAATGGTCGGGCTGGGTCGTCGACAAGATGGTGATCCAGGCCAACTGCCGCGAACTGGTCGACAACATCTCGGATGTCGCCCACTTCGCGACCGTTCATCGCGCGCCGATCGACTATTTCGCGAATTTGTTCGAGGCGCACAAGGCGACCCAGCTGATGGTCGGCCGCAGCGAGAAGCTCGGCGGCGACAGCCTGACCGCGTTGTCGACGTATTTCGGGCCGGCCGTGCACATCACGCAGATGACGGGCCAGAGCAACGGGCAGCCGATCCATTCGGTGCTGCTGAACTGCCACGTGCCGATCGACATGAACAGCTTCGAGCTGCGCTACGGCGTGATCGTGAAGAAGGTGGCCGGGCTTGGCGACGAGCAGAACATGGAGATCGCGAACGCGTACGTGAAGGAAGCGCAGCGCGCGTTCTACGAGGACGTCGACATCTGGCACAGCAAGACGCGGATCGACAACCCGCTGCTGTGCGAAGGCGACGGGCCGCTGTACCAGATGCGCGACTGGTATTCGCAGTTTTACCTGGACGCGGTCGACGTGCGGCCGTCGAGCGTCGCGCGCAAGGCGTTCGAGATGAAGATTCGCGACGGCGAGGCGCCGCCCGCGCTGCATCACGTGTTCGAACCGCAGTAACGGCGGCGCGCGGCAAGAAATAGGGGGACGTATCGCGACGCCTCCCGATTGCCGCGAACGCCCGCCGAACAAGGCGTCGCGCGATGCCGTGCCCACGGGTCACCCGGAAAGGACTTGACTGATCCACCGGTGTCGCGTAGTGTCCTAGACCGAAGTCTTCAAGAAGTTCGATTGCTCATCATTGGCCGCACGCCGTGCGGCAGTCGTTGGTCTCTCCCTCTTTGATTCTTTCTGTGCCTGTCACGGGCGCATGTTCAATTATTCGTATTAAGGAAGTATTTGTGGATACCGGTACCGTCAAGTGGTTCAACGAAACCAAGGGCTTTGGTTTCATCTCCCCGGACAACGGCGGCGACGATCTGTTCGCCCATTTCTCGGAAATCCGTGGCACGGGTTTCAAGACCCTGGCTGAAGGCCAGAAGGTCAGCTACGAAGTGAAGCGCGGCCCGAAGGGCCTGCAAGCGTCGAACATCACGCCGCAGTAAGCCGTATCGGCACCGGTCGCCAAGCGGCGGCCGCTGCCGGACGCATCTCGCGCGGGCGCCGGCCTGGCCGCTGTCCTGCGCGTGTCGACGCACACGACCGATGCATCGCGGTATTCACGATGCATCGGTCGTGTGCTTCCCTCATCTGTCGCAGGTCCGTACGACGTGCGATCCAACGCCCTCGCGAAGCGCCCGCCGCGTCGCCAGCGGCCCACGCTGCAACCCGAGTAGACCGTCGCCATGCCGCACGCGGCGCGGTCCCGACTTTGCGCGGTGCTGATCGCACCGCCGCCACTGACCGCCCGAACGCCGCAATGCGCCGGGCTCCGATTGCAAGGCGGGCCCGTCGCCCGTCTGAACGAATTTGATACCCGGCTTCCCGCCGTCCGCCGTCCCGTTGCGGGACACGGCGCCGGTGAGTTCGCCGCGGCCGCGGTCATTCACCTTGTCTGGAGAAAATGCTTTGGCAAAAGAAGAACTGCTGGAACTGGACGGAATCGTCGACGAAGTGCTGCCGGACAGCAAATACCGTGTCACGCTGGAAAACGGCGTCGTGGTCGGCGCGTATGCGTCGGGCCGCATGCGCAAGAACCACATCCGCATTCTCGCGGGTGACCGTGTGACGCTCGAGCTGTCGGTGTACGACCTGACGAAGGGCCGCATCAACTTCCGCCACAAGGACGCGAACTCGCCGCGTCCGCCGCGCACCGGGCAACCGCGTCGCTAAGCCGTCACGATCGGGCGCGCAACGCGGCACCGATCGAAACGTCCGGCCCCGTCATGCGGCCGGACCCACACCGGATGGACGGCGCGGTTCGCGCCGTTCGTCGGTCGCCGGCAGGGTTGTCGCGCCGTGTCGGCCAACGTCATAGCAGATCCGATCGAACCGTCCGGTGCGGTTCGCCATTCTCCCCGTCCTCATTGATTCGCCCGGCCGCGTCGCCAGTCGGCTGAACGCGCACGCCGCGCTACCCGTTGCACGCAGCTTTACGGGCGCGCCGGCCTGGTCGTACACTCGTCGGCAATTCGCGGCCTGCGCACGCTGCGGCGCCTTTCATCGCTTTCAGTGCCGCCCGCGATTCGTGCCAGCCGGACATCCGTCGCGCGACGCCAGGAGGCGCCATGAGTGCAGACGCAGCCCCCGCAGCTCCATCCGCTCCCGTCGATCCGGCTGTGCAGGATCGCATCAAGCACGTGTTCGTGCTGATGCTCGAGAACCGCTCGTTCGATCATCTGTTTGCGCTGTCGGGTATCGCCGGCATCACGGCCGCGTCGCCGGGCGACCGCAATGCCTATGGCGGCGCCGTCTATCCGTTCGGCGGTGGCGCACCCGACCGGATGCCGACCGATCCGTGTCATGAATTCACCGACGTGCTCGAACAGTTGTGCGGCGCCGGCGTGCCGTTCGTGAAAGGCCAGCCGTATCCGCCCATCGACAACTCGGGATTCGTGTCGAACTACGCGACATCGCATTCCGAAGGCACGCCGCCGCCGCCGGGCAACGCAGGCGCGATCATGCAGGGGGTCGATGTCCGCCCGCACGCGCCGTCGCTGTATGCGCTCGCGAACGCGTTCGCGCTGTGCGACCGCTGGCATGCGTCGATGCCGGGGCCGACCTGGCCGAACCGCTTCTTCCTGCACGGCGCGTCGTCGGCCGGGCTCGAGCATTCGCCGACCAGGGAAGAAATGGCAGGATGGGACACGTTCGACGGCTTCCGCTATCCGAAAGGGTCGATCTTCGATGCGCTCGGCGACGGCAACTGGCGCGTCTACCAGGACCAGTCGGGCGACCCGCTCGGCCACGTGCCGCAGGTCGCGTCGCTGAAGGGCGTGAGCTTCTTCGACGTCGATGACCTGGCGCACTTCGAAGCCGATCTCGCGGCCGGTTATACCGCGCGCTATACGTTCATCGAGCCCGGCTACGGCGACATCGTGCACGGCACCTACGAGAACGGCAGCTCGCATCATCCGATGGACGGCCTCGCCGGCGGCGACCAGCTCGCCGCGCGCGTGTACGACGCGATCCGCAATTCGCCGGTGTGGGACAGCAGCCTGCTCGTGATCGTCTACGACGAGCACGGCGGCTTCTACGATTCGGTCCGGCCGGGGGCCGCGCCGCCGCCGAACGACGGCGCGGCCGCGACGCTGAACGCGAGCGGCTTCGGGTTCGACGTGTATGGCGTGCGCGTGCCGGCGATCGTCGTGTCGCCGTGGGTCGCGGCCGGGCAGGTCGATCACACGCCGTACGATCACAGCTCGGTGATCGCGACGCTCGGGCGGCTGTTCGGCCTCGCGCCGCTGACTGACCGAGATCGCCTCGCCCACGACCTGCTGTCGCTCGTGACGGCCACGTGCCGCACCGATTGCCCGGCGAGGATCGGCGCATGAACACCACACCGGTTACGGATCCGCGCGACGCATTGCCCGTGCGCGACGGCACGAGCCTGATCGCGTATCTGCATATCCTGAAGAAGGCGCATGCGGCACTGGTCGGGCATGACGAGGCTCATCGGCGTTTCAGCGAGATCGTCACGCGCGGACAGGCGCGATGGTACATCGAGGAACTGATGCCGACACTGCTGCAGGCGCGCGACGTGCATCGGCGGCGCAGGCATGGCGGAAAGCATCGCTGACGCTGCCGGCGGACGGCGGCTAGCCAATGTGTGACGCTGGAAGGTCGACGACTACCCGCTATCCGCCCATGCCTGACGGCTATGGATGATGGTGTCCGGAACGCGTTTTGCCGCACTGAGCCATCAACATGGAGCCGATGCGGTACAAGCGATGCGGCACCGGGTTCGAATGCAGCGCGACGTACGGCATGAAGAAGGCGCCGATTGCCTCCCTGGTCGGGCRGCTTTTGCGCTCATGCAATGGCCTCGCGCATCAGCCGTTCGCGCGTCATCCACWGATTGCTCGGAGCGAACAGCGGGGGCAACTGCTGCGTGTTCTTCATCAAGCCGCAATAGCTCACCTGTAGATGCCCGAACTGGCGCTTGCGCCGACTCCCGAGGCCGGCAAACGTTTTGAATAGCATGTCTAAACACATGCGTGCAAACGCCGTACCCCGCCATCAAAGCGCCTGGCTCGCTAATGGCGGCTTTCAAACCAGAAGGGACACAGTCCGCCCCAAGACGCCCAGCTCCACCAGCGGGGTGTCTTCCCTGTTCATCCCTGTCAGCTTGGCGGATTGCGTGCCATGACGATCCACGCCGCGCCGTCGATCATCACCGACCGCTCGCCGGGGAGGCCTGCGAAGGCGGCACGAACCGCGGCCGAGGCGCGGGCGCGGATGTCGTCGGGCTGATCAGCGAGGGCACGCGACAGCGGGCCGACCTCGAGCGTCATCCTTACCGCGTCGTCGATCGCCGCGTCCCGCGTCCCGCCCGCGCCGAACGGGACGGAAGCATCGAAGGGCGCGATAGCGATATCGGTGAAACCGGCCGCCGACAGGATGCGTGCCACGCGCTCCCGGTCGCCGAACGAAAATGGGCCGGGCGCTTCGAGATCGGGCGGCGCGCTTGGCGGGACGATGCCCTCGAGCGCACCCATCGGCAGGCGCACCCAATCGTTTTCGGCCGCGCCGCGCCAGCAGACGAAAGCGACCCGCCCGCCCGGCCGCAGCGCGCGTCGCATATGGGCGAACGCCGCTGTCGGATCGACGAAGAACATCACCCCGAAACGCGAGAACAGGATGTCGAACGTGCCCTCGGGCAGCTCGGTGCTGCTGGCGTCGGCCATCTGGAACAGGACCGGCGCATCCTGTGGCGCAAGCGCGCGCGCTCGGCCGATCAGCGGCGCGGATATGTCCACGCCCAGCACGTGCCCCCGCGCGCCGACGCGGGCGGCCAGAGCCAGACTCGACGCGCCCGCGCCGCAGCCGACGTCCAGCACGCGCTCGCCCGCCGCGGGCGCGGCGGCTTCTATCGCGGCCTGGCCGAACTCCGCCACCATGGCGTCGAGCCGGACCTGGTTGGCGACCCAGCGCTCCCCACTTTGACCATTCCAGTCGGTGACCTGATAGGCATTTTGCTTTGCCATGTCATTTCCTTGTTCTGACGCGTACTTAACAAGCTACCCTTTGATCGCGGCAAGGGGAGACGAACCGACGCCAAGGCGCGTATCGTCTCGAGCAAACCCACCTCCACCAGCGATAAGGCACCCGACCTGGTGTGATCGTCTCAGGCATCGAGATTGGCGCCGCCTGGCGCCGGAACTCGAACGACAACCGCCCCTGCCATTCCGTCAAACTCGACGATCCGGCCTTCACCTCGCCGATCTACGCCAGCCTCTTCGAAGGTGACGATGCAACCGGAGAAGGGAATCCGTGCGCTCAAACCAGCATCGACTGCTGGGCGAAGATGCCCGCCATCGCGCCCTGCGATGATGCCTGGGTGACCGAGGGCAAGAAGGGTGTGGAGAGGTCACCGGCGGCATAGATGCCGGGCATGCTGGTTTGACGGCGCTCGTCGACCTCGAGGACGATGCCGGTGGGCGTCTCGACCGCAGCGAGGCCCAGCGATTCATGCAGGCTTGCGGACGGCTTGTTGCGCGGCTGGGCGAACAGGACGTCGACCGCGACATTGCGGCGGGTATCGAGATTGACGGTGGCGATATGGCCGTTGCGATGGGCGATCTCCATGATCCGGCCATCGACGACAGGTATGTTCCGGCGCGCCAGATCGGCCTGGACAGCGGGCGCAATGTCATGACCATCGGTGAAGACAGTCAACTTGTCAGTCCAATCGCGGAACAGCCTGGCAGACTGGTACGACTGCGGGCCGGACCAGACGAGGCCCCAATGCTGGCCGGCGACTTCAAAACCGTCGCAATAGGGGCAGGGCACGATGGACGTGCCCCAGCTTTCCGCAAAGCCCGGAACATCGGGCATCTGGTCGGCGACGCCATAGCTCAGGATCAGGCGGCGCGCCTTCAGGCTTTCATTATCGTCAGTGACGACGCAGAAATCGTCGATGGCGCCAGACACGCTCTCGGCCCGGGCATTGACCAGCCTGATCGTTGGATAGCGCGCCAGCTGCTGCCGCGCCTCGACCAGGATGTCCAGCGGCGGCTTGTGATCGTGGCCGAGCAGGCCATGCGAGTGGCCGGCAAAGCGGTTGCGCGGCCGACCGGTATCGAGAACGGTGACCTTGCGGCGGGCACGGCCGAGCTGCAGGGCGGCGGCGAGGCCTGCAAAGCTGCCGCCGATGATAATGACGTCATTCATGGTGATGGGCTCCGGGTTGTGGATGGAGGAGGGCTGGGCGTGGTGGGCAATATCGTCCGGCGATATCTACTTGAGACGGCCAGCGAGCAGGGTTTCGGCATTGGCGAGAAAGTTACCGATGGCTGGATCGACCGGCTGGACAACGCCGCATCCGATATCGCCGGACGGCCCAGGGAAACCTGATCGGGACATCCGGTTGACGCCTACCCTCGGCTTGCAAATTTAAGATACTGCGTGGTATCGTAGTGCGAGAATTTGAATACTGTCAAGTACTGGAATTGTCGTGACCGAAAACAATCAGGGCCGGCGCGGCCGGCCCGCCAACGACGCGCTTCGCCAAACGATCGTCGACGCCGCCTGCGAACTCTTTGTGGAATTGGGTTTTCAAGCGACGACGATGGACAAGGTCGCCCAGCGGGCGAAGATATCCAAGCTGAGCATCTATCGGCACTTCGAGAACAAGGAGGCGCTGTTCAGCGCGGCCATGGCGGCCCACTGCCATCAGTTTGCGCCACCGGCCCTTTTTGAAGGCGTCGACGGTTCGGCCGAAGATCAGCTCATGGCAGTGGGATCATCCCTGCTTCGCACGCTGTTGAGCCCCGACGTGCGCAGTGTCGAAGCCATGGTTTTGGCCGACAAGACGAATCAAAAGTCGTTAAGCAAGCTCCATTACGAAGCCGGGCCCGCCCATGTCATCGCCCAGATCGAGGCCGTGTTGCGTCAGTTGCACGCGAAAGCGATGTTGAACGTACCCGATGCTCACCAGTCCGCCCGCTTGTTTGGCGCGCTCTTCAAAGGATGCGATCTGCTGCTTATCGCGCGCTTCGACGAGGCAAGAGCAGAAAACGACAACGAAATCGAATCCTATTGCCGGTCGGCCGTCGCCATGTTCATCGCCGCGCACGGCGGCATCTAAAGGTGCGCTATTGCGGCTTGATGAAGAACACGCAGCAGTTGCCCCCGCTGTTCGCTCCGAGCAATCWGTGGATGACGCGCGAACGGCTGATGCGCGAGGCCATTGCATGAGCGCAAAAGCYGCCCGACCAGGGAGGCAATCGGCGCCTTCTTCATGCCGTACGTCGCGCTGCATTCGAACCCGGTGCCGCATCGCTTGTACCGCATCGGCTCCATGTTGATGGCTCAGTGCGGAAAAACGCGTTCCGAACACCATCCCTGAGGGCTAACGGCTAACGCCATGCGGCTCCCAGCGTGCGCAATTTGCGCAGACACCCGCGTCGTCAGCACAGCGCACCATCACGCCGACCGCCGCGTGTGCTGCGCACTGAACGCCGCGCCGGCAGCCCCCGCCAGTTGTACCGCCGCCCCGGCGAACATCGCCGCGCGCAGGCCGGCCGTGCCGCCATGCGCGGCCGCGAACAGCGTGCCGAGCACCGCGATCCCGAGCGTCGCGCCGGTCATTCGCGCGACGTTGACGAGCGCGCTCGCGGTGCCCGAGCGCGCGGCCTCGACCGCGCCAACCGCGACGGTCATCAACGGGCCGGTCGCGATTCCCATCCCGAGCCCCGTTAACGCCAGGCCGATTTCGGCGCCAAGCAGGCTCGACGAACCGGCCGACGCACCGATCACCACGAGCCCGCTCGCGATCACCGCGACCCCGCCGGCCGTCGTCACGCGCGTGCCGACGCGTTCCGACAAACGCCCCGAGCACGGCGACACGACGACGAACACCAGCGCCATCGGCAGCAGCGCGAGGCCCGCGCCGGTCGAATCGAGCCGGCCAATGCTCTGCCACGTGAGCGGCAGCAGGAACAGCACACCGTACATCCCGAACGTCATCCCGGTGGTCGCGGCGATCGCGCCGCGAAACGCGCTGAGCCGGAAGATGTCGATCGGGACGAGCGCGGCATCGCCGTGCCGCCGCTCGATCGCGACGAAGGCGACGAACGAAACGATCGCGACGCAGCCGGCGATCGCACTGGCGGCCGGCGAATCGCGGAACACGATCGCCGCATAGGCGAGCAAGCCGAGCGAGAGGGCGCCCGCGAGTTGTGCGCCGCCATCGACGTGCCGGCCGCGCGGATCGGACGATTCGGGCACCGCCGGGATTGCGAGCAGCATCGCGGCGATGCTCAGCGGCACGACCACGAAGAAGATGCTGCGCCAGCCGAAGTGCCGGATCAGCACGCCGCCAAGGGTCGGGCCGATCGCCATCGCGACACCGTTGCACGCGGCCCAGATGCCGAGCGCGCGGCCGCGCTCGACCGGATCGCGCCATACGACGCGCACGATCGCGAGCGACGCCGGCAGCAGCAGCGCCGCGCCGACGCCGGCCAGCGCGCGCGCGGCGATCAGCACCGATACCGACGGTGCGAGCGCGCACAGCAGCGACGCGACGGTAAACACGGCCGTGCCGGCCATGAAGATGCGGCGCCGGCCGAGCAGGTCGGCGAGCAGGCCGCCGGTCAGCAACAGCACGGCATACGTGAGGTTGTAGCTGTCGACGACCCATTGCAGCGCGCCGACACCCGCATGGAAATAGTCGCCGATCGCGCGCGTCGCGAGATTGACGACCGCCGTGTCGACCTGCGCGACGAGCACGGCGAGGCAGAGCGTGAGGAGGGTGACGCCGCGGCGTTTGACAGCGCGGCTGGCGAGCGCGGCGAATGCATCGGTAGGGGCCATGAGCGACATTCCTCGACGGGCAATCCTGCGAGCTTAGGCGCTGCCTGCTGCCAGCGTGGTGTCAGCAGGGCGAGCGCGGCAGGCATGCAAGCGGCATGCCTGGGTACGGGCGGATCCGGTGTCGACCGGAAATGAGAAACGGGGCTTGCGCCCCGTTTCCTCGTTGCTTCCGGACGAAGACCGGTTGCGTTCGCTCAGGCCGCCACCGCCCGTGCTCGCGCCATCGTCAGCGCCGCATCCTCGATCATGTCCTCCTGCCCGCCGACGAGCCGCTGCCGGCCCAGTTCGACGAGGATGTCGCGCGCCGGAATCCCGTATTTCGCTTCCGCGCGCTTCGCGAACAGCAGGAACGACGAATAGACGCCCGCATAGCCGAGCGTCAGCGCATCGCGGTCGAGCCGGATCGGCGCGTCCATGATCGGCACGACGAGATCCTCGGCCACGTCGGCAATCGCGAAGACGTCCACGCCGGTCTCGATCCCCATCCGGTCGCACACCGCGACGAACACTTCCATCGGCGTATTGCCCGCGCCCGCGCCGAGGCCGGCCGCGGCCGCGTCGATCCGGTTCGCGCCGGCGGCGACCGCCGCGACCGAGTTCGCGACACCCATCGCGAGATTGTGGTGGCCGTGGAAGCCGAGCTCCGTCTCCGGCTTCAGCGCGGCGCGCACCTGGCCGATCCGCGCGGTCACGTCGTCGGGCAGCATGTGGCCGGCCGAATCGGTGATGTAGATGCAGTTCGCGCCGTACGACTCCATCAGCTTCGCCTGCCCGACGAGCTGTTCCGGCGACGACATGTGCGCCATCATCAGGAATCCGACGGTATCGAGCCCGAGGGTGCGCGCCAGGCCGATATGCTGTTCGGACACGTCGGCTTCGGTGCAGTGCGTCGCGACGCGGATCGTGCCGACGCCGAGTTCATGCGCCATGCGCAGATGCTCGACGGTGCCGATGCCGGGCAGCAGCAGCGCCGACACCTTCGCGTGCTTCAGTTCCGGGATCACGGCGCTCAGGTACGCCTCGTCGGTATGCGCGGGAAAGCCGTAGTTGACCGATGCGCCGCCGAGCCCGTCGCCGTGCGTGACCTCGATCAGCGGCACGCCGGCCGCATCGAGCCCGCGCGCGATGTCGCGCATCTGGTCGAGCGTGATCTGGTGGCGCTTCGGGTGCATACCGTCGCGCAACGACATGTCGTGGACGGTGATCTGCTTGCCTGCAAGTGACATCGTGTGACTCCTCGACTCAAGCGGTGGCGGCCGTCGCGGCCAGCATCTGTTCGGCGAAACGCTCGGCCGTGGCGGCCGCGGCGGCGGTCATGATGTCGAGGTTGCCCGCGTACTTCGGCAGGTAGTCGCCGAGGCCCTCGACTTCCATGAACACCGACACGCGATTGCCGTCGAACACCGGGCCGTTCTTCAGCGTGTAGCCGGGCACGTAGCGCTGCACTTCCTTGACCATCGCATGCACGGACGCCGTGATCGCGTCGACGTCGGGCGGGCCGTCGGTCAGGCAGTGGATCGTGTCGCGCATGATGAGCGGCGGCTCGGCCGGGTTGATCACGATGATCGCCTTGCCCTTGCGCGCGCCGCCGACCTGTTCGATCGCACCGGACGTCGTGCGCGTGAATTCGTCGATGTTCTTGCGCGTGCCGGGGCCGACCGAACGCGACGACACCGTCGCGACGATCTCGCCGTACGCGACCGGCTGCACGCGCGACACCGCGTACACCATCGGGATCGTCGCCTGGCCGCCGCAGGTCACCATGTTCACGTTCATCCGCGCGCTGCCGAGGTGGGCGTCGAGGTTGACCGGCGGCACGCAGTACGGCCCGATCGCGGCGGGCGTCAGGTCGATCATCTTCACGCCGAGCGCGGTGAGCTTGTCGGCGTTGTCGCGGTGCACGTAGGCCGACGTTGCGTCGAACGCGATGCGGATGTCGTCGGCGGCGACGTGCGGCAGCAGCCCGTCGACACCGCGGTCGGTGGTCTTCAGGCCGAACTCGCGGGCCCGCGCGAGACCGTCGGACGCCGGATCGACGCCGACCATCCACACGGGTTCGAGCACCGGCGAGCGGCGCAGCTTGTACAGCAGGTCGGTGCCGATGTTGCCGGGCCCGATCAGTGCGCATTTGATTTTCTTCATTTGCTGGGTTCCTTTAGATAAAGCGGACGTCGCAGCCGCCGATGCCGGAGATGTGCATCGACAACGCGTCGCCGGCCGTGACCGGAATCAGTTTCGCGAGCGAGCCGGACAGCACGATCTCGCCGGCGAGCAGTGGCACGTCGTAGTCGGCGAGCGTGTTCGCGAGCCACGCGACCGCGTCGGCGGGATGGCCGAGCGCCGCATCGCCGCGGCCTTGCGCCACGGGTTCGCCGTTCTTCTCGATCGTCATCTCGCACGCGGCGAGATCGAGCGTGCGCGGATCGACGCGCGCATCGCCGAGTACGAAGACGCCGCACGACGCGTTGTCGGCGACGGTGTCCTCGATGCGGATCGCCCAGTCGCGAATGCGCGAATCGACGATCTCGAAGCAGGGGGCGACCGCGGCGGTCGCGGCGATCACGTCGGTGCGGTCGATGCCGGGGCCGCGCAGGTCGCGTGACAGGATGAACGCGATCTCGCCTTCGGCGCGCGGCGCGATCAGCGACGCGGTGGCGATCGCCGCGCCGGCCGTGTAGTGCATGCCGGACAGCAGGATCCCGAAATCGGGTTGGCGCACGTTCAGCATGTCCTGCACGGCCTCGCTCGTGACGCCGATCTTCTTGCCGACCACCGATTCGCCGCACTCGACGCGGCGTTCGATGAAGCGTTGCTGGATCCGGTACGCATCGTCGACGGACAGCCGGCGCGGCCGCCCCGACAGCGGCGCGACCGGCGCGCGGGAATGCCACGCGGCGTACAGCTCGTCGCCGAGCGCCGCGTGCAAGCGGTTGGACATGGTATGGCCCTCGAATGAAAAAGGCCGCCGCCCAGGGCGGCGTCGTGCGCCGGAGCCGGGCTCCGGCGCACAGGTCGCGGGCGTGCCGCGTGCCTCGTCAATGCGCTTAGTTACCCGAACTGCGGATCCCGTCCGGCGAGAAATACGCGTCGCTGAACTGCGGGCTGTTGTCGAGCTTCGGCATCGGGCCTTCGTTCGTCAGGCGGTCGGCCATGTACGCACCGGAGACGAGGTCGTGATAGAACACGACGCCGGGATAGAACGTCTTCGCATCGAACGCGTAGAGCGTCGTGGCGACGTTGGTGCGCCAGAGCTGGCCGCGCGCGTCATAGTTGTCGGCGAGCAGCGTGATCCACGAATCCTCGTCGAGGTACAGCACGCGCTTCGCGTACTGGTGACGATAGCCGCTCTTCAGCGTCGCCTGCAGCACCCACACGCGGTGCAGCTCGTAGCGGATATAAGCCGGGTTCTCGTGGCCCTTGCCCAGCAGCTCGCCGTACTTGACCGAGCTGTCCATCGCCTTGTAGTTGTCGTACGGCACGTAGATCTCGCGCTTGCCGAGGATCTTCCAGTCGTAGCGGTCGCCCGAGCCGTTGAAGAGCCGGTCGTCGTCGACGGTGCGGAAGCCGCCCGGGCCCATCGGCTGGTCGTAGCCGTACTCGGGCGCCTGCCGCACGCGCCGCGTGCCGGGGTTGTACATCCACGTGCGCGACGCGTTGTCCGCGCCGGCCTTGTCCCAGTTCGTGAACGACAGGATCAGCGAGCCGCGGTCCGACAGTGGCAGGTCGGTGGCGACGCGCGCATAGGTGCGGTTGTTCTGGTCGCTCTTCACGTCGTACTTGCCGACGTTGCGCGGCGAGTAGATGTCGTAGCGCACCTTGCCCCATGCGATGTTGCCGTCGGAATAGACGACCGCCTGGTCGTAGGTCGCCTGCTCGGTGCCGATCGCCGACGACATGCGCTGGTTCCACAGCAGTTCGGCGGCGGTTTTCGGAATCGGGTAGGGCACCTGCGGCGGCGCATTGGTCAGCCCGTTCGAGTCGGACGTCATCGTCGAATCGGGTGCGTACGTGCGGATGTCCTTGTAGACGGAGTCCGCGTAGCGGAAGTCGCGATGGCTCGGATAGACGTTGATCCTGAACGTCGCCGGGTAGCGCTTGAACATCGCCTTCTGGCCGTCGGTCAGGTGCTCCGCGTACTGCGCCATGTTCTCGGCGGTGATCGTCGCGATCGGCTTCTCGTTCGCGAACGGATCGGGGTAGCGGCCGCCGCGCTTGTACTGCACGTCGGGCGGCGTGCCGAGCCACTTGCCCGACCACTCCGGCACGCCGTTGTCCTTGCTCGCGGCGCGCAGCGCGCCCATCGGCGTCAGCGGGCCGTCGAGCGCCTTCAGGTCGTCCGGCGTGACCTTCGGGAACGACGCCGTGGCGACGAGCGCGCACGCGGCCATCACCGACGCGCGCAGGAGGGGGAGATGAATGCGTTTCATGACAAATCCTCTTCGTGCTGAGTGACGAGCGGCCGGGCCGCTCAGAAGTGGTAGGTCGCCGTGGCGAGCACGTAGTCGCGATCCGCGAGTGGCCGCGTGACGGGGTTGGGCGAACCGAGGAATTTGGCGTAGACGAGCGACAGCTGCAGGTTGCTCAGGCGCGTGAAGGTCACGCCGGCCGTCACGCGGTGATCGCCCTGGCCGGTCAGCGAGCCGAGCGCGCCCGCGAGCGGCGACGTGCCGGTGAGGTCGTGCGTGTAGGTCAGCGGCACGTCGAGATCCCAGCCGTTGAACACGTTCTTGTAGCTGAGCGTCCACGCGATCTCCATCGCGAGCGCGTTGCGCGAGTTGGCGAGCGTCGTCGAGCCGTCGAGCTCGGAGATGCTGCCCGCATGCACGTACGTGAGTTCGCCGATCAGCGACTGCGAGTTCGCGAGGACGCTCGGGCCGATCGAATAGATGCCCGACAGGTTGGTCTGCAGCACGTTCGCGCGCGTCGACTGCGGGCCGGTCGGCGTGTTGACGAGCACGGCCGCGCCCTGGCGGTACGACACCTCGCCCGCGACGTTCACCGGGCCGACCTGCGTCGAGAAGCTCGCGCCGGTCAGCTTGATGTTGCTGAAATAGGTCTGCTGGTACTGGAGCGTCGGGAAGTACGTCGTGACGACGCTCGGGTTCATGTCGTTGTAGTGCAGGTGGTACAGGCCGAGCTCGGTGTCGCCGAGCACGCGGATGCGCGCGCCGATACCCCACTGGTTGCGCGCGCTCGGCTTGTCGTCGGGGCCGCGCGGAATGATCATCCCGCCCGGGCCGATGATGAATTGCGCGCCCGGGCCCGTCACGTCGGAGTAGCTCCAGTACGTGCCGGGCGCGGTCAGGCGGTTCTGTTGATAGGAGAACTGGTAATAGCCGAGCAGGCTGAAGGTCGGCGTGATCTGCCATTGCGTCGCGATCTGCGGCACCGGCAGCAGGATGTCCTTCACCTCGGCACCCGCCATGTACGACTTGGTCGCGTCGGCCGGCCCCTGTGCGCCCGCGATGTTCGGGAAGAACAGGCTTTCGCCCCACGCGACCACCTGGTCGCCGACCTTCACGTTCAGGCTCGTCGAGCCGAGATGGAACGTGTTGTACGCATACGCGGCGAGCAGCGTCGTGTGGCCGCCGGACCAGTAGCGCGCGTCGCTCGTGAAGTTGTTGTACGGGCCCGACTGGTTCACGGTGCCCGGCGCGTCGTTGTAGTTGGGGCGGTGATAGGCCTGGTCGTAGAACGTGTTCGCGCGAACGAATACGCCCCAGTCGTCGTGCTTCAGGTTCGCTTCGCCGAGCAGGCTGACCTGGTTCTCGATCAGCTTGTTCTTCGCGAAGTTGCGGTCGCCGTCGTCGCCATTGATGTTCGCGGGCGTCAGCAGGTTGCCGTTCGGCGCACGCGTGCGCATGCCGAGACCGTAACCGAGCGTGAACGTGTAGTCCAGCGTCGTGTCGGCGCCGAGGTCGATCGTGCTGCCGGCGTGCGCGTTGGGAACGGCACACGTCAGTAGCGCGGCGGCCAGCGTCGACAGCGTGGCGGTGGCCCGCTTGTCGGTACGGCGCGAAATCCGTTGATGCATGGTGTCTCCTCTGGGTATCGACGACGGTCGACTGTGGTTGTCGTGAGAGGCAGGGTAGGGAGATCGCGGTAGCAGGGAATCGTCAAAATGAACTAGATGACTTCCCTAGGACTGGAAACGATCGCTGGTGCCGCGCGTGTCATCGCGCGTCGGCCTGCGCTGCCGACAGGAAGGCAGGCCGCTCCCCGCCGCCGTCGAGCCGCAGGTTCGCGCCGGACGTGTACGACGCATCGGGCGACGCGAGGAACAGGCAGGCCGACGCGACGTCGTCGGGCGTCGCGAGTCGTCCGGCGGGAATCGTCGCGCGGATCGCGTCGAGGGCCGCGGCGTCGCCGTAGTGGCCTTCGGTCGCGGATTCCGTCTGCACGAGGCTCGGGCTGATCGCGCACACGCGCACGCGCGGCGCCCACTCGACGGCCAGCGACGTGACCGCATTGACGAGGCCCGCTTTTGCGGCGCCGTACGCGGCGGTGCCGGGCGACGGCCGCGATGCGCTGACGCTCGCGATGAACAGCATCACGCCGCCGTGCGGCTGCGGCTGCATGATCGCGTTCGCGCGCTGCGCGAGTTGCAGCGGCGCGATCAGGTTCAGCCGCACGATCGCTTCGGTGAAGCGCGGCGACGCGTCGGCCGCGAGCGCGAACGGCGAGCCGCCCGCGTTGTTGACGAGCACGTCGAGGCCGCCGGCCGCAGCGCGGATCGTCGCGAGCATCGCATCGACGTGCTCGATCTCGCGCAGGTCGGCGGCGATGAAGCCGGCGGTGCGCCCGCCGGCCGAAGGCGGCGTGTCGGGCGCGCTGCGCCCGCACACGAACACGCGCGCGCCGGCCGCGAGAAACTGCTCGGCGATGCGCCGCCCGATGCCCTTGGTGCCGCCCGTCACGAGCACCGTCTTGCCGCTGTAGTCGAATCCGTTCATCGTCTGCCTCCGTTTCGGTGGCCCGATGATAGAAACAAGCGCGCGCGGCTTCGTAGTCTGAAAGGATGATGCCGGCCGGCGCCGGCGGCGCAATCATCGTGGCACGCATCCAGCGACCGACGAAGGAGACAACCCGCGATGACGACCCCCAAGACGCCGCCGGCCGGCATCTTCACCGACGTACCGGGCGGCTTGCGCCTGCACCATTTCGAGGCGGGCGAAGGCCGCCCGGTGGTGTTCATCCACGGCAGTGGACCGGGCGCCAGCGGTTTCAGCAACTTCAAGCACAACTATCCGGCTTTCGCGGCCGCCGGCCATCGCGCGATCGTCGTCGACCTGCCGGGCTACGGGCAGTCGTCGAAGCCGTCCGACGTCGCCTACACGCTCGATTTTTTCGTCGACGCGTTGCATGCGCAGCTGTCCGCGCTCGGCATCGGGCCGGCCGTGCTGCTCGGCAACTCGCTCGGCGGCGCGATCGCGCTGAAATACGCGCTCGATTACCCGGACGACGTCGACGGGCTGATCATGATGGCGCCCGGCGGCGTCGAGGATCGCGACACCTATTTCCGGATGGAAGGGATCCAGCGGATGGTGAAGCTGTTCACCAATCGCCAGATGAATGACGACACCATGCGCGAACTGCTGACGCTGCTGGTGCACGATCCGGCGATCGTCACCGACGCGCTCGTCGCCGAGCGGATGAAGGTGTGCGTCGAGCAGCCGACCGAAGTGCTGTCGACGATGAGCGTGCCGAACCTGACGGGCGCGCTCGGCGACTTGCGCTGCCCGGTGCTTGGCTTCTGGGGCACGGACGACCGCTTCAATCCGGTCGGCGGCGCGCTGACGTTCCTCGAACGCTGCCGCGATGCGCGCTTCGTGCTGCTGAACCGCTGCGGCCACTGGGTGATGGTGGAGCACGCGGCGTATTTCAATCGGGAATGCGTCGATTTCCTCGCCGCGCCAGCGGCGCGATGAGGCGCGACGGTTTCGATGACCGGCCCTTGCGCGGCCGGTTCGCCTGAATACAAGGGAGACATCATGAAACTCATCGAAGACCTGTTCGACCTGCGCGGCAAGGTGGCCGCGATCACCGGCGGCGCGCGCGGCATCGGCGCGGAAACGGCACGCACGCTGGCCGCGGCCGGTGCGAGCGTCGCGATTCTCGACGTGCTGTCGCAGCCGGCGGAAGCGCTCGTCGAGGCGATTCGCGCACAGGGCGGCCAGGCCGCGTTCTGGTCGCTCGACGTGACGCACGAGGCCGACGTGGCGCGCGTGTTCGGCGAGATCGTCGCGCGCTTCGGGCGGCTCGACGTGCTCGTGAACAACGCGGGCATCGAAGGGCACAACGTGCCGACGCACGAACTCACGCTCGCGCAGTGGCAGCGCGTGCAGGACGTGAACGTCAACGGCGTGTTCCTGTGCACGCGCGCGGCGATTCCGCATCTCGAAGCGGCCGGCGGCGGTTCGATCGTGAACCTGTCGTCGATGTACGGGATCGTCGGCGGCCCGGACGTGCCCGCGTATCACGCGTCGAAGGCCGCGGTGCGGATGATGGCGAAGGTCGACGCGATGCTGTACGCGGCGAAGAACATTCGCGCGAACTCGGTGCATCCGGGCTACATCCGCACGCCGATGCTCGAGGACGCGTTCCGCCAGATGGGCCAGGATCCGGACGCCGCGTTCGCCTACATGCAGACGCACGTGCCGATGGCGAGGATCGGCAGCCCGCGCGACATCGCGGCCGGCATCCTGTATCTCGTGTCGCCGGCCGGGCGCTACGTGACCGGAGCGGAGCTCGTGATCGACGGCGGATATACCGCGCGCTGACGCGCCGCGGCAATCGCAACGCAACAGGAGACAGGCCGTTGAAAGTGCTCGTGGCAGTGAAGCGCGTGGTCGACGCGAACGTGAAGGTCGGCGTGAAGTCCGGCTACGTACCGAACGACTACCAGGTCGGCCAGACCGGCAAGATCGTCGCGCCGCAGCTGTACATCGCGGTCGGTATTTCAGGCGCGATCCAGCACCTGGCCGGCATGAAGGATTCGAAGGTGATCGTCGCGATCAACAAGGATCCGGACGCGTCGATCTTCAGCGTGGCCGACTACGGTGTCGTCGGCGACCTGTTCACGCTCGTGCTCGAAGCGGCCGCGGTGCTCTGAGCGATGCCGCTGTTCGAATTCAACGGCATGCAGCCGCGCGTCGATCCGTCCGCGTACGTGCATCCGAGCGCGGTGGTGATCGGCGACGTGACGATCGGCGCGGGCTGCTACATCGGCCCGCATGCGAGCCTGCGCGGCGATTTCGGCGCGATCGTCGTCGACGACGGCAGCAACGTGCAGGACGGCTGCGTGCTGCACGTCGGCATCGGCGCGACATGCCGGCTCGGCGTGAACAGCCATGTCGGCCACGGCGCGATCGTGCACGGCGCGACGCTCGAGCCGGACACGATGATCGGGATGAACGCGGTCGTGATGGATGGCGCGACGATCGGCGCGACCACCATCGTCGCCGCCTGCGCGTTCGTGAAGGCCGGCTACGACGTGCCGCGCGGCGTGCTGCTCGCGGGCGTGCCGGGGCGGGTGGTGCGGCGGCTGTGCGACACGGAGATCGACGCGAAGGCGAGCGGCACGCGCATCTATCAGCAACTCGCGGTGGATTGCCTGAAGACGCTCAGGCGGATCGACGGCGCGTAAGCGATGCGCGTCATCGGTCATGGCTGTTCTCGGGGTTTATGCGGATGGCGATTCGCGGTCGTGCACGCCGGTCGCGACGTTCTTGCGGGATCGATTGCCTGATGCGGCGTGGGTGCCTTAAGATCGGCGTCAGACCAGCCCACCGCCTCCGGCGCCGAATGAAAACGAATATACGCCTGCGCATCGCCATCATCGCTTCGGCTTTCGCCGTCTATCACGTATTCATGCACGTCCAGTGGGTCGTCAGCGGTTGCATCGAATTTGTCGGGCGCCGGCATTGCAGCTTCGAGAACAGTGCGAATTTCGAAGGGATGATGGACTTCGACCTGCTGCTGACCTGCGCGTGGGTCGCCGGCGCGGTCATGGCGTGGTTCGCCGTCGCGCAACAGGCGCCGAAGAAGCCCGGTTAGCCGCACCGGCGCCGCGCCGCCGCCTACCGCGCGTCTGCCGGCGCCAGCCGGTCGTGCAGGATCGCAAGCGACAGCGCCGCGAGACCGCAGCTTGCGATCAGCATCAGCAGCGCGCCCTTGCCGGCGTGCACCATGACCCAGCCGCCGACCGACGGAAAGCCGAACGTGCCGATGAAATACGACGCGACGAACCACGTCAGCACGCCGTGCTGTTGCGTGTCGGCGCAATCGTCGAGCGCCTGCGCCTGGATGACCGGGTACGCGAGCCCATAGCCGGCGCCGAGCAGGATCGCCGAGACCGACTGGAACGATGCATGCACGGACGCGCCGAACATCGCGAGCGCACCGAGCAGCATCGTCACCAGCAACCCCTTGGTCGCGGTTTCGGGGCGCGCCATCCTGACCCATCTTCCGAGCAGCCAGCGCGCGGTCACCACGGTCATCGTGTAAAGGCTGAAGAATGTGCCGGCACGTGCTTGCGTGCCTTGCACGAACGACATCTGGAACGTCATCAGGCCGGAGAACACGCAGGTGCCGAGTGCGATCATCGCGATCGGCAGCGCCGCGCGCGTGCGCGAGATGGCACCGAGATCGCGTACCCAGCGGCCGCTGGCCGTGGCGGTGGGCGGGCGCGGACACAGACGGCCGAAGGCCTCCAGCATCAGCGACGCCAGCACGCACAGCGCGCCGACCGCATAGAGCGTGTCGGCGATCGACCAGTGGAGCAGCCGCATCGCATACGCGGCAAACGCCGGCGCGGCGCCGATTCCCGTCATCTGGAAGGTCGCCGACCGGAAGAACCACCGGTTTCGCGCGGCGCCGCTGGTGCGCTCGGCGAGCGACATCGGCGCGGCCAGGTGAAACGCGCCCCAGCCGAAGCCGACCAGGAAGCCGGACGGCAGGTCGGCGGACGGCGCGCGCCCGGCGAGCGCGAAGCCGACGATCCCGGCGCCGATGCACAGCGACGCCAGCGCGGCGATCCGCGCGGTGCCGATCTGCCGCGAGAACCAGCCGACCATCGCCAGGTCGGCGAAGGTGCCGACCGTCGCGGCGGCCAGCGCCGCGCCGGTATCGAGGTCGCTGCCGCCGAGCGTGCGAAAACGCATCGACAGCAGGAAAGTTGCACCGTAGCCGCCCGCGGTGAGCAGGGTGCCGACGAGGAAGAGCAACGCACTTTGAACGCGCATGACAGCGATCCGGGTGGCAACGGCAACGGTCGGGGAGGCGTCGACTGCGAGACAGTATGGACCAGGACCGGTGCGGGATGCCCGCATTCGTGATGCCGCGGCAGTGCCGCAGGCTGTTGCCGGACCGGGCGCGCCCGCGATTTGCCGAACGCCCCCGCGCGCTTTGCTTTCCCCGGTGCGGTGCACTAGATTCGAAACGGTACGTGTCACCGACCGCGCGAGGTGAAGCCATGACACCGTGGGAGATTCAGGGAACCGAGCTGATGAACTGCAATTGCTCATACGGTTGCCCCTGCCAGTTCAATTCGCTGCCGACACACGGCAGTTGCGAAGCGATGGGTGCGATTTCGATCGACAGCGGTCACTACGGCGACGTGGTGCTCGACGGCGTCCGGATCGCGGTCGTGTTCCAGTGGCCCGGGCCGATTCACGAAGGCCATGGGCGGTGCCAGCCGATCGTCGACGAACGCGCGAGTCCCGCGCAATGCGAGGCCGTGCTGAAGATCATGACCGGTCAGGATACCGATCCATTCGCGACGATGTTCGCCGTGTTCGCGTCGACGCTCGAGCAGGCATTCGAGCCGATCTTCGCGAAGATCGAATTCGACGTCGATGTCGATGCGCGGCGCGGCCGGATCAGCGTCGACGGCGTGTTCGACGTCGTCGGCGAACCGATCCGCAATCCGGTGTCGGGTGCAGAGCATCGCGTGCGGATCGACCTGCCGCACGGGTTCGAATACGAGCTGGCCGAGATCGGTTCCGGCACCGGCCGTTCGCGCGGGCACATCGAGCTGAACCTCGAGCGGACCTATGCGCAGTTCGCACGGCTGCATCTGAACAATCACGGGCTGATCCGGCATCGCGTCGCCGCATGATCCCCGTGGACGAGTTGCTCGGGCGCGAGCGCGTCGTCACGCTGCTCGGCATGGCCGCGCTCGTCGGCGCGTGCTGGGCCTACCTGTGGACGGGGGCCGGCACCGGCATGTCGGCGCTGGACATGACGGCGCTCGCGCTGTTCCCGCATCGGCTGGCCGACGGCATGGGCAGCATGGATCCGTCGCTGGCGACGGTGATCCTGATGTGGTGGGTGATGATGATCGCGATGATGACGCCCGGCGCGGTGCCGCTCGTGCTGTTGTACCGGCGCGTGCTGCGGCATCGCGACCCGGACGGTGCCCGGGCGGCCGTCACGTCGACGTGCCTGCTGGCCGGCTATCTCGCCGCGTGGTTCGCGTTCTCGGTCGCCGCGGCCGTGCTGCAGCGGCTGCTGCAGCCGGCCGGCCTGATCTCCGGGATGATGCTGTGGTCGAAGAGCGCCGCGTTGTCCGCGATCGTCCTCGCGCTGGCCGGCGCCTATCAGTTTTCGCCGCTGAAACGGGCATGTCTGCGGCAATGCCGGTCGCCGGTGCGGTTTCTCACCACGTACTGGCGCCCGGGCGTGACGGGCAGCTTCCTGCTCGGCGTGCGGCACGGCGCGTATTGCGTCGGCTGTTGCTGGCTGCTGATGGCGTTGCTGTTCGTCGGCGGCGTGATGAACGTCGTGTGGATCGTCGCGTTGTCGCTGGTCGTGCTGGTCGAAAAGGTGCTGCCGGGTGGCGAGCGGGCCGGCCGTGCGCTGGGCGTCGTGCTGATCGCGTGGGCGGTCGCGACGTTGCTGGTGTAGCGGGCGTGTCCCCTTCACGGTTGCTGCCTGCTGCGCGAGGGAGGCTATCGTTGACGATCCGGGTGATCGGCATCGCGGGCGTCGGCGCGATGGCCGTCGTCGCGACGCCGGCGCATGCGGGAGGCAGCATGTCCGACACGAACATGGGCGACATCAAGATGTCGGCGCCGGACACTGCGCTGACCGATGCCGAAGTGGAGCGGATCGATGCCGCGCACGGGATGGTGACGCTGAAGCACGGTGCGCTCGAGAACGTCGGGATGGCGCCGATGACGATGGCGTTCAAGACGGGCGACCCGGCGATGATCGAGTCGCTGCATCTGGGCGACAGGGTCAAGGTCCGGATCGAGCGCGTGAACGGTGAGCTCACGATCGTGAAGCTCGTGAAGCTCGTGAAGCGGTGATGAGCGTTGCCGCGAGCGCGGCAGCGGCTTGTTGAAAGCGTCGCCGCCGCTTCGGCGAGCGACCCGTGGCGCGATAGGCCGGATCGCGTTCCGGCGAATATCGTCTATGCCGATTCGATGAACGTATCCCGAGCGACGTTGCCCACCAGATTGGTCGTTACGGAGTCGAACGTCGCACCGACGATTCCGCCCAGAATGGGTACCGCCTTGCCCAGATTGATCACGCCGCTGGTACCGAACTTCGTCACCAGGCGGAAACCGATTGCCTTGTTGATGTTGACGATCGTCGTTCGACTGATGCTCTTGATCGAATTGATGGCGACCTTTTGCGCGATCACGATGCCGGCATCCTTCAGGATGTCCTTCATCGCGCTGCCGGCGAGGCAGGCATAGGCCAGCGCCTTGACGCGATCGTCGTGGGGATCGTGGCCGCCGATACAGGCAATGGCGGCAATCATTCTCAGTTGAAGATAGAGGACGCTCGCCACGTTCGCGGGAATCGATACCGGCAATGTCACGATGCCGCCGAGACCGGTCAGAAAGCCGGAGGTCGCGGCCTTGGTGTTTTGCCAGCGAATCAGGGAGTTGGCCGCGTCGATGGCCGAATCGTTGCTCTTCTCGTATTGCGCCGCCAGTTCCTCGGCCGTTCCCGTTCCGGGTATGCCGTTCAATGCCTTGTCGTAAGCCCATTCAAGGGCTTGTTGAATTTTCGACTCAGTCAACTCGTTTGCCATTTTGTCTCTCGTGTTCTCGATGCCCGGACAGCCGGGCAACCCGTAGCGATTCGTCCCTGGTTCGACGCGCGTTGCCAGGGGATCGTCGATATAACGGCAGGCATCGAGAAAACATTAGGGCAGGAACACGGCGGATAGGCGACACGAGGCAGGTTTCTTCCGGCCGCCTGCAGCGAGATCGGCAATCGGCCATTCAAGTGACGTCGTCGTCGCAGGCGTCGCCACGATGACGCATTTCGTCACCCCCGAATGCCCTTGCTCGCGGCGGCCGGGCGCGCCAGCCCGCGCACCGGCAGCGGCGTCGACATCACGATCGACGTGCGCGTTTCGCCGTACAGGTTGATGCGCTCGATCAACTGCTCGAGGTGCGCCATGCTGATGGCGACGAAGCGCATCACGTAGGAATCCGCGCCGGTCACATGATGGCACTCGACCACTTCGGGAATCGTCTCCAGCAGCTTCAGGAATTTCGCCTTCGCCGGCTGCGGCACCGTGATGCCGATCAGCGCGCTGACCGGATAGCCGGCCGCGGCCGGGTTGACCCGCGCCGTGTAGCCGTCGATCACGCCGGCCGATTCGAGACGCTTCACGCGTTCCGTCACCGCCGGCACCGACAGGTGAACCTGGCGCGCCAGCTCCGTGTAGCTGATGCGGCCGTTGGCCTGCAGCAGCGCAAGTACCTTCCAGTCGAGTTCGTCCATCGCGGCGGCGTTTTTAAGGTGAAGCGGCCATTTTTCCTTAAAAACCGCCTTCAGCGGCGATCGGACTTTCCCTACGATGGCGGTTCTGGTCATTGCATGTCGCGAGGAGCCGACCATGCTGTTCATCAAGTCCTTCGTGATGGGGTTGTCGATCGCGGTGCCGGTCGGTCCAATCGGCATGCTGTGCATCCAGCGCAGCCTGAGCCGCGGTTTTCACACCGGGTTCGCGACGGGCGTCGGTGCCGCGTGCGCCGATGCGATCTACGGGCTGCTCGGCGCGCTCGGCATCGCAGGCATCGTCACGGCATTCCCGATGCTGACCGTCGGCCTGAAAATCGGCGGGGGCGCGTTCCTCGTGTGGCTGGCGTGGACCATCGCGCGGCAGGCGCCGGCCGCGTCGGCGAGGCAACGCGACCTGCCGCGCACGACCGTGCTGCGCGATTTCCTGACGACGTTCGGCCTGACCCTGTCGAACCCGATGACGATCCTGTCGTTCGTCGGGATTTTCGCGGCGCTCGGCCCGTTGCCGGCGGCCCGGGAAGGCGCGATGGGGTTGACGGTGGCGCGGATGGTCGCCGGCGTGTTCATCGGCTCCGCGACCTGGTGGCTGTGCCTGAGCAGCGCGACCGCCGCGCTGCGCACGACGATGTCGTTCGCGTTCATGCACGGGCTGTCGCGCGTGTCGGCCGCCGTCATCGCGGCATTCGGCGCGATCCAGCTGGTCGCGGGCGTGCGTGGCCTTGTCTGGCCCTGAAGCGGGGCGCGTTGCGCCAGCTTTATCGTCTGGGTCCTTTCATGCGTTCCGACTCCATCGCCGCATACCATTCCTCATTCGCCTCGGTAGGGTCCATCGCTTCGTCAAGCGATGCCGCCGCGCGCTCGGCGGCCAGTCGGGCTTCGTCCGCGGGGGACGCGATATCGCCGTCGTCGTCAGCGGGGGGCTGCAGCATGTCCTTGAGCATTGCGCTCAACTCCGGCGTGTCCCATGGCAGCCCACGCCGCGTTCGGTCCTTGATGTAGTGCCGCACTTCCGCGTCCTGCTCCGCAGTGAGCGGCAGGCCTCGGAAGGTGCTTTGGGGGGCAGAGTCAGCCACCACGTTCTCCTGCGTCTATGGCGTTTTCAGTGTACTCGCCATTGCGGCCACCAGAGCAGTAAACACGGCGCGCTTGCTCGTGGCGGACGGTGGATTCATGACATGCCCCCGCACGAGTGCGGCTTCACGACCGCTCGCACTTGACCCGACCCGTCGGCGCTGCCCCGGCCAACTTCCCGACCGAGGCCTCGCCGCACACCGCGCCGAGGCCTCCGCATCAGCCCGTCAGAACGTATAGCTGACCTTGCCGAACGCGGTGCGGCCGAGCGTGTTGTAGCCGTACGCGGTCATGTACTGGCGGTCGAACAGGTTCGACAGCGTCGCCGACACCGTCAGATGCGCGTTGATCCGGTACGACGCGCGCAGGTTCACGCTCAGGTACGACGGCAGGTACGTCGTGTTGACCGGGTCGTCGAACGTCGTGCCGCCGTAGGTCAGCGACGCGCCCGTGCTCAGTGCGTGCAGGTGAAATTCGTCCCACGTGTGGTCGACGTTCACGCTGACGGTCTGGCGCGGCCGGCGGTTCAGCCAGCTGTCGTTGGTTTCGTCCTGCGGGTTCAGGAACCCGATCGCGACGCTCACCGGCGTAGAGCGGCCGATCGTGCCCTTGTACGACAGGTCGATGCCGCGGATATGCGCGCGGCCGATGTTCATCGGCGAGAACGTCGCGGGGTTGTACGCGATCAGGTTGTTGACGCGCGTGTCGTAGATCGCGGCGCTGAACGTGCCGTACGCGGTGTTCGCGTCGAGCGCGGCCTCGACCGAATCGCTGCGTTCGGGGTTCAGGTCCGGATTGCCGTAGCCGGGGTAATACAGGTCGTTGAAGCTCGGCAGGCGGAACGCGTTGCCGTACGACACGCGCGCCGTATAAACCGGCGTGATCGCCCAGGCGAGCGCCGCGTTGCCGGTGTTCACGGCTTTCCCCGCGATGATCTCGTGACGGCCGGCGACGAACATCGTCACGCTGCCGAGCGTCGCCGACTGATGCAGCGAGAACGCGGAATCGTTGCGCGTCGGCACGCCGTCCGGCACGTCGATCGGCAGGAACGCCTGCTCGCGCGTGAAGTCGTACGCGATCTTCGTCTCGCCGGACAGCGGCAGGCCGAACAGATGGAAGCCGTGCGCCTGATGGGTCAGCGACGTCGACGACGTGATGCGCTGCGAGTTGATCTGGTCGGTCGGAATGGTCGGGTCGCTCGCATACAGGAACTGGCGATCGTTCGCATAACCGAACGACTGGTCGAACTGCGTGTCGGGCGTGATGTCGAGATGGAACGCGAGGCCGGTCGTCAGTTGATGATCGAGCTGGCGGTCCGCATAGCCGGCGTTGTCATAAGACAGGTCGGAACGGTGAACCAGCGCGAACGTCGAGATCGACCAGTTGTCGCGCGCATAGCCGAGGCGCGCATCGAGATCCTGCGCATGGTACGGATTGCGGCCGTCCTCGTGGTACGGCAACACGGGCCGCGTCGCGTCGATGCCGGCCGTGTTGTAGTCGTGCAGCCCGAGTGCGTAGGTGAGGCCGCCGAGCGCGGCGAGCGGCCCCGTCGACGGCACGGTGCCCGACGTGCGCAACTGCGTGTCGAAGGTCTTGTTCGAGCCGCCGCCGAACGACACGATGGTCCGGTTCGGCTGGTTGGCCGCGCGGCGCGTGAACAACTGCACGACGCCGCCCATCGCGTTCGCGCCGAACGACGCGGCGGCCGGCCCCGAAATCACCTCGACGCGCTCGAACGCTTCGGTCGGCAGGTCGGCCCACGGCGCGACGCCGGTGGTCGGCGAGCCGATCCGGATCCCGTCGATGAACACCGCGACCTGGCTGGCCGACGAGCCGCGAATGCTGACCGACGCCGAGGATCCCGGGCCGCCGGTCTGCGAGACGGTCACGCCCGGCAGCGTCGCGAGCGCCTGCGTGATGCTCGGGTCGTTCGGCGACAGCCGGTCGAGATCGGCGCGCGTGAGCACCTGCGTGGTCGCATAGCGCTGGTCGAACGACTCGGGCAGGTGGCGCGTGTCGGTCACGCTGATGGTCGGCAGGTCAGCGCCGTCCGCGGGCTGCGCCTGCGTAGGCGCCGTGTCGCCGGCAGCATGGGCGATCGGGGAGAGCAGCGCCGTGGCGGCGGACGTGGCGAGAAGGTGGCGAAGGTTCATGAGGCAGCGAAGCGTGATCGTGTTGCGGGTACGGCGAGCGTAAGCGGAGGGCGGTGCGTGCCGCCCGGGTTCGTGTCGGTTCGCGGAGAGGCCGGGCAGCATGTGCGGTTGTCGCGCGAGTCGTCATCGCACGTGTCGAACGTGATGGAGGTGACGAACGAGACGCGCGCCGGCACGCCGCGCGTGAGGGCGGCGATGCGAGGGCGCGACGCTTCCCGCGTGGAAGCGAATTCGGCAAGCGTGGACATCGGAAGGGTCCTGAGGTCGGGCCGTCCATGCAACGGAGCGACCGCCAACGGCGGTGCCTGGCGCATCGGGACACCCCGCCCGGTGCGGCTGCTTGGACCTCGGGTCGATGGCAGGTCTCCTGGCTCGCGGGTCGTCATTCGCGCCGGCCTTCCCGGTTTCCCAGTGGCGTGCGGTGGCGCGGATTCGCCGCTTACAGTTGCGGGGGCAGCCGCAGATTCGAGGCGTGGCCTCCCTGCGTTCCCTTTTGATCCCGTTCCGGGGAACCATCAGCGCGCAAGCGTAATGGCGAGCGCTCCGGTGCGTCAATTGCCGGGGTGCCCGGGATGCGAAAAAACGTCAGTGTTCGCCGAATGTTTTCCAGGTCCTTGCGCTTGGGGCGTTCGAACCGCGCTTCCCGTCGGGTTTCACGTCTGATGAAACGGCATGCCGGCGGCGCTGCCGTCGCGCCGGAACCGGCTCGGCGCCACGCCCGTCCATCGCACGAACGCGCGCCGGAACGCTTCCTCGCCGCCGAACCCGAGATGCGCGGCGATCCGCGCGACCGGCCAGTCCGATTCGCGCAGGCAGCGTCGCGCGACGTCGGCCAGGCATTGCTCGCGCAGCACGTGGTAGCCGCTGCCTTCGGCGCTCAGCCGCCGCCGCAAGGTCGCCTCGCTGACGCCGAGCCACGCCGCCAGCTCCGCGAGCGCCGGCAGCGCCTGCTCGCGGGCGAGCGCCGCGTCGAGAAAGCCGCGCACCTGCTGCGACCATGACACGACGGCCGGCGTCGCATCGATCAGACGAAACGGAAAATCGACGAGGAACGCGGTGAGCTCGCCCGGCTGGCGGATCACGCGGGCGTCGAGCCGCGTCGCGTCGAACGCGAAGCCGTAGGTCTTGCGGCCGACGTGGACCGGCGCGTTGAACAGGCCGAGCAGCGGCATCGCGTCGTCGCGGCGCGGATGGCCGAGCCAGACTTCGTCCGGCCGCAGCGGCTGCCCGATCAGCCAGCCGAACAGCTGCAGATAGCAGAACAGCCCGGTCAGGTCGACGAGGCACGCGGCCGGGCTGCGTGTGCGGCGCAGCGAATCCATCCGGAACATCGCGTGCCCGTCGCGCACCGTCAGCGACAGCACGCCGGCGCGCGGCGTCAGCATCTCGCAGAACTCGGCCGCGCAGCGGATCGCCTCGGCGAGCGTCGCGCAACTGAGCAGGCAGCGGCACATCAGGTCGACTTCCTGCTTGCGCATCGGCGGATGGCCGTCGCCGCGCGCGACCTGCGCTTCGAGCCGCTCGATCGCGTCGCGATACAGCGCGACGAAGCCGCGGGGCGTCGTGGCCGACGCGGCGGCCACGGCAGGCGACGCCGGCGATGGCGGCGATGGCGTCGGCCGCACGCCGCTGCGCGCCAGTTCGTCGAGCAGGCGGGCGCCGAGGCCCGGCAGCACGCGGCCGCGTGCCGGCAATGCGCGCTGTTTCATGTGTCTCCCAATGTGAGCGTTGCGACAGGGGCCGGTGAGCGGGCCGGTAGGGGTTCGCCGCGCGCCGCCACGCAAGAATGCTATCCATGCCGGCCGCTTCCGGCCTCGCCGGAACGGCGTAGGCGGCCGGTTTCGCTTCCCGCCGCGAACCCTCCGAGACGACCCGCGCATGATCCAGATCGTAGACGAAATCACCCTCGAGCCCGAGCGCATTCCCGACGTCCTGGCGCTGCTGCGCGAGCGCTACCTGCCGGGCCACGCGGCACGCGGACTGACGGCCGGCGGCCGCTGGGTGTCGCCGCCCGTCGCGGTGCCGGGGCAATCGAGCACGCTGTGGCTGACGTGGCAGGTCGCCGACGCACCGTCGTACTACCGGATGCGCGCACTGACCGACGGCGACGTCGTCGCGTTCTGGATGGCCGTCGACGGGCTGTGCGATGCCCGCCGCCGCCATGTGATGACGGACGCCGATACGCCGCTGCCCGCCCTGACGGAGGTCGGCCATGCGGCATGACACGGCCCAGATCCATGTTGCGGCGACCGACGATGCGGGCGCGTTCGAACGTGCGGTGCGCGATGCCGCGCTGGCGTTACCCGGCGCGACCCGCGTGGTGCTCGCGCGCAATCTCGACGGCTGCTGGGGCGCGGGCGATTACACGCTCGACGTGCTGCGCGACGAGCGGGCGACCGGTCAAACGATGGATGTCACCGCGCTGGCCCGCTTACCGGGCGTGGTCCGAATCGATGGCGCCGCGTGCCGGGCGATCGGCGGCGGCCTGCGCGAACCGGCGCTGCGCGACGGTATCTGGCGCACGCTGATGCTGCGTGTGCGGCCAACGGCCGCCGCAACGCAGGTGCGCGAGCTCGAACGCGAACTGCTTCGCATGCCCGCGTTCATGCCCGGCATCCGCAACTGGCGGCTGAGCCGCATCGTGACGCCGGGCGCATGGACGCACGTGTGGCAACAGGAATTCGCGCACGTCGGCGATCTGCTCGGCGAATACCTGCTGCATCCGTATCACTGGGGCTGGGTCGATCGCCGCTTCGATGCAGAAAGTCCCGACTGGACGGTCGATGCGATCTCGCACGCGTTCTGTCCGCTCGCGTCGAGCCTGCTGGCCGACACGGCGGCGTGACGCGAGGCGCACAGCACCCCTTCGCGATACCAACGACAACCCTGGAGACACCACCATGCGAGCCTTGCTGATCGATCGCGTCGGCCATTCCGACGCGCTGCGACTGGCCGACGTTCCCGCCCCGAAGGCGGGCCCCGGCGACGTGCTGATCCGCGTTGCCTGCGCGGGCGTCAATCCCGCCGACTGGAAATGCCGCGAAGGCTATCTCGGCGCGTTCATGCAGATCACGTTTCCGTTCGTGATCGGCTTCGACGCGGCCGGGGTGGTCGAGGCGGTCGGCGACGGCGTGGACGGTTTCGCGCCCGGGATGCGCGTGTTCGCGCAGACCGACGTCGGTGCAGGGCGCTGGGGCGCCTATGCGGAATATGTCGCGGTGCGCCACGACTCGGTCGTGCGGCTGCCCGACGCGGTCAGCTTCGCGGAGGCGGCCGCCACGCCGACGCCCGCGCTCGCCGCGTGGGCCGGCCTGTTCGACGACGGCGGGCTGCGTGCCGGGCAGCGCGTCCTCGTGCACGGCGGCGCGGGCGCGGTCGGCACGTTCGCGATCCAGCTGGCCGCGCAGGCCGGCGCGCGGGTCGCGGCGACGTGTTCGGCCCGCAATCGCGCGAGCGTCGCATCATTCGGCGCGGCGGCGAGCATCGACTACCGCGCGCAGGACATCGCGGCGGCCGTGCGGGAATGGGCGCCAGGCGGCGTCGATCTCGTGCTCGACGCGGTCGGCGGCGACACGCTGCCCGCCCCGCTCGATCTGCTGGCACCGGGCGGCACGCTCGTGAACATCATGACGCTCATGGCCGGCGATGCGGAGCGGCTGGCCGCGACGAGCGCCGAAGCCGCGCGGCGCGGGTTGCGCACCGCGATGACCTACAGCCGGATGCCGAGCGGCGCCACGCTCGCGGCGATCGCCGAACGGCTCGGCCGCCGTGCGTTGCGCGTGCCGCGCTTCGACCGTTTCCCGCTCGAACAGGCGGCGCGGGCACTCGATCTCGTTCAAACGGGCGACGCGAAAACCAAGTTCGTGCTGCACGTTGCGGATATCGCGCACTGAAGCGCACTGAAGCCGAACGCGCCAGCCCCGACACGACATCCTCTTCACCGGAGACATCATGACCGACCCCCGAACCGCGACGCTCGCAGGCAAATGCGCGCTCGTGACCGGCGCGAGCCGCGGCATCGGCCGCGCGATCGCGCAGCGCCTGGCATCCGAAGGCGCGACCGTCGTCGTGACGGCGCGCAGCCTCACGCAATCGGCCACGACCGCCGGCACGCTCGCCGAAACGGTCGCGCTGATCGAACAGGCCGGCGGCCGCGCGATCGCACTCGCGGCCGACCTGTCGAACCCGGCCGAGCGCGACGCGCTCGTCGCGCGCGCGGCCGCGGCGGCCGGCGGCCTCGACATCCTCGTGAACAACGCGGGCGTGGCCGACTACGCGTGCGTCGACACCATGCCGATGACGATGTTCGACACGACGATCGAGCACTATCTGCGAATCCCGTTCGCCCTGAGCCAGGCCGCGATTCCGCTGATGCGCGCACGTGGCGCCGGCTGGATCGTGAACGTCGGCTCGGTCACCGCGCTCGCGCCGCTGCGACCGTTCGACGATTTCGCGCGGGCGGGCGGCGCGACCGTCTATGCGGCGGCCAAGGCCGCGCTGTCGCGCTTCACCCAAGGGCTCGCGGCCGAACTCGAAGCCGACGGCATCGCGGTGAACCTGGTCGCGCCGAGTACCGCGATCCGCACGCCGGGCGCGGCCCGCTACATCCCCGAAGGCTATCCGACCGAGGACGTCGCGTATCTCGCGGAAACCGCGCTCGCGCTGTGCAGCCTGCCGGCGCGCGAGCGCACGGGCCTGGTCACGCACAGCCTGCATTTCCCGCGATCGTTGGGGCTTGCCGTGCGTTCGCTTGACGGCCGCACGCCGTTGCCGCCGCCCGCGATTCCCGCGTATGCGCATCCCCACATCGACCCGACAGGACTTTGACATGACGAACCCGATTCGCTTCGACGGCGGCACCGCCGTGATTACCGGCGCGGCCAGCGGCATCGGCAGCGGGCTCGCGCGCCACGCGGCCGCACTCGGCATGCGCGTCGTGCTGGCCGACCTCGACCCGGCGAAGCTCGACGCGTTCGGCGCGACGCTCGACACCGACGTGCTGTGCGTGCCGACCGACGTGAGCCGGCCGGAAGCCGTCGACGCGCTGGCCGACGCCGCATGGCAGCGCTTCGGCGGCGTCGACCTGCTGTTCAACAACGCGGGCGTGATGGCGACCGGTTTCAGTTGGGAAATCACGCCGGAACGGTTCGAACGCAGCTTCGCGATCAACGTGCACGGCGTGATGAACGGAATCCGCAGCTTCGTGCCGCGGATGCTCGAACGCAACGTGCCGGCGCGCATCGTCAATACCGCGTCGGTCGGCGGGTTCCTGCCGAGTCCGTTGATGTCGCCTTACTCGGCGACGAAATTCGCGGTGGTCGCGCTGACCGAATCGCTGTACGGCGAACTGAAGATGCTCGGCGCGCCGGTCGGCGTGTCGCTGCTCGCACCGGGCCCGGTGCAGTCGGGCATCTTCAACGACCCGTTCGGCACCGCGCACGACCGGCCCGAGGTGCAGGGCTTCGTCGACACGATGCGGTCGATGCTGAACGCACACGGGCTCGCGCCTGATGCGTTCGCCGCGCGGGTGTTCGACGGCATTCGCGACGGACGCTACTGGCTGATTCCGCAGCCGGAGACGCTCGACGGCGCGCTGCAACGGCGCACCGCGGACATCCTTGCCGCCCGCGATCCGTCGCTGCCTTCGTTGTGACGGGGTGATGCCGGGATGCCGTGACGCGGGCCGGCCGACCGATACGGCCGGCGCATGCGGCGTTACATATGCGTGCCGGCGTGCGTGCGGCCGCTCGGATCGCCACCGCGATCGGGCGGCGTATTGTTCTGATCGATCTTCGCGAGGACGAAGCCCGCGGCTGAATGATGGGTGGCCTGGGCGACGTGGTCGCGTGGCGAGGTGGCAGCAAAACCGGATGACATGGCGTTCGGTTGAGCGAACGCCGAGAGGGAGGCTGCCGCGAGGGCGGCGGCGACGATCGCGTGCGTGTTCATGGTGGCTCCTTCTTCACGACTGGCTGCGGGACGACCTAATCAGTCTAGGGCGCGAAACTTAACGCGGCGTGAAGGAGCGGCGGGGGGGGGGGGGGGGGGGGGGGGGGGGGGGGGGGGGGTGGGGGGGGGGGGGGGGGGGGG
>NZ_JBQEON010000005.1:6814-55664 GCF_052045245.1 Burkholderia sp. 22313 | reverse complement strand
CCGCGACGGTCAGGCGGATGCGGACACCAGCGCGCAGAAGTGCGCGAGATCGACGTTGCCGCCGCTGATCACGATGCCGACGCGCTTGCCTTGCAGCTCGTCCTTCATCCGGCGCGCGGCCGCGAACGACAGGCAGCCGGTCGGCTCGACGACAATCTTCATGCGGGTGGCGAAGAAGCGCATGCAATCGACCAGTTCCGCGTCGGTCGCGGTCAGGATGTCGTCGACGTCGCGCCGCAGGATCGCGAACGTCAGGTTGCCGAGATGCTGCGTCTGCGCGCCGTCGGCGATCGTGCGCGGCGTGTCGATATGCACGATCGCCCCGGACCGGAACGACTGCTGGCCGTCGTTGCCGGCTTCCGGCTCGACGCCGTACAGCTTCGCGTGCGGCGACAGCGCGCGCGTCGCGAGCGCCGTGCCGGACAGCAGGCCGCCGCCGCCGAGCGGCGTGAACACCGCGTCGAGCGGCCCGGCTTCGTCGAACAGTTCCTTCGCCGCCGTGCCTTGGCCGGCGATCACGTCCGCGTGGTCGTACGGCGGAATCAGCGTGAGCCCGTGCTTCTCCGCGAGGTCGCGGCCGATCTGCTCGCGGTCCTCGGTATAGCGGTCGTAGGTGACGACGTTGCCGCCGTAGCCGCGCGTCGCGGCCATTTTCGCGGCGGGCGCGTCCTGCGGCATCACGATCGTCGCCGGGATCCCGAGGATGCGCGCCGACAGCGCGATCGCCTGCGCGTGATTGCCGGACGAGAATGCGACGACGCCGTGGCGGCGCTGGGTCGCGTCGAAGCGCGACAGCGCGTTGAACGCGCCGCGGAACTTGAACGCGCCCATCCGCTGCAGGTTCTCGCACTTGAAGAACACCTGCGCGCCGAGCGCTTCGTCGATCGTCCGCGACGTCATCACGGGCGTGCGGTGCGCGTGGCCGTCGAGGCGTGCCGCGGCGGCCGCGACGTCGTCGTAGGTGGGGAGGGTCGGAGTGTTCATGAGGTGCTCGTCGGAGGAGTCAGTCGACAGGTAAGTGGCGCGGCCCGAGGGCACGCTTCATTTCGCATCGTTGTATACAGTGGCACGCGACACGCCGAGATGTTGCGACACGATTTCCATCGCACGGCGCACCTCGAGGAAGCCATCTGCCTTCAGCGCCTGCATCAGCTCGCGGCGCTGGTCGGTCTTCAACTCGCGCGGCGTGGTCGCGAGGCGCGTCGCGAACGCGTCGATGCGCTGCCGGATCGCGTCCGCGCCGGCCGGGTCGAGCGTGTCCGCGACCGGCTCGCCTTCGGTGCTGCAGAACTGGTTCAGCATCCCCTGGAAGCCGCGGAACAGCGTGACGTCGGCGTTCAGGCACAGCGCGGCCACGTAGCGGCCGTTCGAATCCTTGATGCCGATCGACGTGCTTTTCGCGGTGCGGCCGTCGGCGAAGCGGTTCGCATAGTTCGCGAGGACCTGCGGGAAGTCGTCGTCCGCGATGCGCGCGAGCCCGAGTTCCGTCGCCGGGTCGCCGACCGCGCGGCCCGACAGGTTGTTGTGGATCGCGAGAATCGCGTGCTCCGGCGTGCGCAGGTCGTGCACGACGACCTCGGTGAACGGCGCGAACATCGCGCCGAGCCCTTCGGCGACGCGCAGCACCTGCTCGATCAGCGACGCCTGTTCCGCCTGCGATCGGGAATGGGGCGTGGTCATGCGTTCGCCTGGCGTGCGGTCGCGCCGGTGGTGTCGGGCCGCGTGATGTCGGCGAGCAGCGGGCGGGCGATCCGCACGTAGTCGGACGCGTCGAGCACGACGGAACGATCGAGGCGGCCCGCGTTGAACGCGATCTCGCCGTTGCGTTCGATCAGCTCGGGATCGACGACGAGCGTCACGTTCGCGTCGAACACGAAGGGCGGCACGGCGCCCATCACGCAGCGCGTGACCGTGGCCGCGAGTTCGGGCGGCGCGAGCGTCGCCTTGCGGCGGCCGAGCGCGTCGGCGACCTTGCGGAAATCGATCTTCAGATGGCCGGGGATCACTGCCAGCGCGGTGGCGTCGCCGCCGTCCTTGAACGTGCAGAGCATCGCCTTCGCGCCTTGTTCGGGACGCGTGCCGCGAATCGCGGCGATCACGTCGGATTTGCCTTCGGCCGGATGCTCGAGCACGCGGAACCGCGCGCCGGAAGTCGTCAGCAGTTCGCACAGCGCGTCGAAAACGGGATGGTCGCTCATGGGGTTCCGGGCAGGAAGGGGCGCATCGCGGTACGCGGGGACGGCGCCTTTCGCGCTCGTCATCGATGGATTGTCCAAGTATAGACGTTTTGTCATGGGCATGGCAAAAGCCTGGCGCACGAATCGTCCGCCGTGTCCTCCCACCAACTGCCGAAAGAGAATTTCATATTGTGGAATGTGCGTCGAATTCCGGCCGCGCTCGCTTCCCGCCGCTTGAAAATCGGTTTTGCATCGCAAAATCGCTCGCTTATCTCATTGAAAAATCAGTGAAATTTATATCTTATGTCTTATATAAGAGTTGTTCGAAAGCGCAGCGCGCGGCGGTAGTATTGAGTCCATGCAGCTCGCTTTGCCACGCGGAGCGGGCACGCTGAACCCTTTACTCAAATGCGCTTCGTTCCCAGGAGATAGACATGTCCCAATATCAAGACGACATCAAGGCAGTGGCTGGTTTGAAGGAGAAGCAAGGCAGCGCGTGGAATGCCATCAATCCGGAATCCGCTGCCCGCATGCGTGCCCAGAACAAGTTCAAGACGGGCCTCGACATCGCCCGGTACACCGCGAAGATCATGCGCGCCGACATGGCCGCGTACGATGCGGACCCGGCCAAGTACACGCAGTCGCTGGGTTGCTGGCACGGTTTCATCGGCCAGCAGAAGATGATCTCCATCAAGAAACACTTCAACAGCACCGAACGCCGCTATCTGTATCTGTCGGGCTGGATGGTCGCCGCGCTGCGCTCGGAGTTCGGCCCGCTGCCGGACCAGTCGATGCACGAGAAGACTTCCGTCAGCGCGCTGATCCGCGAGCTGTACACGTTCCTGCGCCAGGCCGACGCCCGTGAACTCGGCGGCCTGTTCCGCCAGCTCGACGCCGCCGAAGGCGCCGCGAAGGCCGCGATCCAGGAAAAGATCGACAACCACGTGACGCACGTCGTGCCGATCATCGCCGACATCGACGCCGGTTTCGGCAACGCGGAAGCGACCTACCTGCTGGCCAAGCAGTTCATCGAAGCGGGCGCATGCTGCATCCAGATCGAGAACCAGGTGTCCGACGAGAAGCAGTGCGGCCACCAGGACGGCAAGGTCACGGTGCCGCACGAAGACTTCCTCGCGAAGATCCGCGCGATCCGCTACGCGTTCCTCGAGCTGGGCGTGGACGACGGCATCATCGTCGCCCGTACCGACTCGCTCGGCGCCGGCCTGACCAAGCAGATCGCCGTGACCACCACGCCGGGCGACCTGGGCGACCAGTACAACGCGTTCCTCGACTGCGAAGAACTGTCGGCCGACCAGCTCGGCAACGGTGACGTCGTCATCAAGCGCGACGGCAAGCTGCTGCGTCCGAAGCGTCTGCCGAGCAACCTGTTCCAGTTCCGCTCGGGCACGGGTGAAGCGCGTTGCGTGCTGGATTGCATCACGTCGCTGCAGAACGGCGCCGACCTGCTGTGGATCGAAACCGAAAAGCCGCACATCGCGCAGATCGGCGGCATGGTCAGCGAAATCCGCAAGGTGATCCCGAACGCGAAGCTGGTGTACAACAACAGCCCGTCGTTCAACTGGACGCTGAACTTCCGTCAGCAGGCGTACGACGCGATGAAGGCCGCGGGCAAGGACGTGTCGGCGTATGACCGCGCGCAGCTGATGAGCGTCGAGTACGACGAGACCGAACTGGCCAAGCTTGCCGACGAGAAGATCCGCACGTTCCAGGCCGATGCATCGCGTGAAGCAGGCATCTTCCACCACCTGATCACGCTGCCGACGTACCACACGGCTGCACTGTCGACCGACAACCTCGCGAAGGAATACTTCGGCGACCAGGGCATGCTCGGTTACGTGGCCGGCGTGCAGCGCAAGGAAATCCGCCAGGGCATCGCGTGCGTCAAGCACCAGAACATGTCCGGCTCGGATATCGGCGACGACCACAAGGAATACTTCAGCGGCGAAGCAGCGCTGAAGGCCGCGGGCAAGGACAACACGATGAACCAGTTCTGATCATCGCCGCATCCGAAGCAAGGAAGCCAACCCGTCGCGGGTTGGCTTTTTTTGTAGAAAGGCGAGCAGGCGGCGGGGCGACTGCGATTTTCCGGGCGCGGGATCAGATGGTCGCGCGCCGGCCCGGCCGGCAAACCCGGGCCGCCCGATTTCGGCCCCCTTGGCTGGGCCCGCGCTGGAGGGAGATGCAACCCCGCAGCGCCCAACGGCACCAGCAGCCCGCTATCGCGTCGCTGCGGTTTAGGTGGTGATAGCGTTTTTTGCTATCATCCGATAACATGCGATATCAAATTTTGCTATCATGTGGGCATGAAAACGAAACACGCCCGCACGCTGAGCGCGATCTATACGAAACCGACCTTAGGCGGCATCGTGTTCGCGGATATCGAAGCTTTGGTTGTCGCGCTGGGCGGCAGCATTCACGAGGGCGCCGGGTCGCGCATCGCCTTCGAGCTGAACGGAACGCGCCGATACCTGCATCGCCCGCATCCGGGCAAAGAGGCAAAGCGCTATCAGGTTGAGGATGTGCGCGACTGGTTCAACGAAATGGGGATAAAGCCATGACCAACGCAATGACGTACAAGGGCTATTACGCGCGCGTCGATTTCGACGGCCGCGACAACGTGTTTGTCGGGCACGTACTCGGCGTCGATGACAAAATCAGCTTTCACGGCGAGACGGTCACCGAGCTGACGGGCGATTTTCACGCGGCCGTCGATCATTACCTCGACGACTGTGCACGCATGAATCGTGCGCCGCAAAAGCCGGCTTCGGGAAAGCTGATGCTTCGTATCAAGCCGGAAACGCATGCGGCCGTCGGCGTTGCGGCAGCCGTTGCCGGCGAGAGCGTGAATCAGTGGTCGGAAGAGGTGTTAGGGCGCGCGGCTCGCGAAGTGCTCGAGCGGGCCGCGCACGCATAAAGTGGCTTGCCGGGGGATTGTGGGGAGCGAGGATGGGCCGTGACCTTATCCCGCCGAGTACACCTCAAGATCCGCGCCGCGTTCCCGGTAATCCGCGATGAACCTTTCTTTATCCGCGCACGGCCTTCACGACGTACTGACTCGTCGGCACCACGTCGATCTTGTCGAAATCGATGAAGCGTGAGCAGCTGTCCATCATCTCCGCCACGTTGCGCTGGAATTTCGCCTCGTCGCCGACCGCATCGAAGAATGCATGCGGATCCGTCATGGCCGCGGCCGGGAAGCATTCCTCGACGATCGCGTCATAGCCCGGCGCCGCATGCGTGAGCGCGCGCACGACCACGTTCTGCACGTACAGGAAGTTGTCCTGCGTATCGATCGCGACGCGCGTGTGGTGACCGTGCCAGACGTCGAGCCACGCTTCGTGCGTGAGACGCGGCGGGCGCTTCAGGAACGCGAGCTGCGAGAAGCCGCTCGTGCGCTCGCCGGGCCGCGCCGGAAAGCGCGTGTTCGGAATCGGCTGCGACTCGGTGACGAGATACGCGGCCATGTGTGGCGCGACCGCGCGCACCGCGTCGTCGAACGGCTGGCGGAACATCGGGTTCGCGCTGTCGATCCACACCGCGACGATCCCGTCGATGCCCGGGTGCGTGTTGGTCTGCTTCAGGCCGGCGGCCGGTGCGACGTCGGCATCGGCGACGTTCACCTGCACGCCGTGCGCGCCGAGCGACAGCAGCGTGTCGGCGAGCGGCGCGCGCACGCTGCGGCTCCATTGATCGGGCGCGGCCTGCGCATCGCGCCACAACACGTAAATGACTTTCTCCATTGCTCCGGCTCCAGGGGGAAATGACGGGGTCGGCGGCGCTGCCGCCGGGTTTCAGGAAGCGTTGAGGGTGGAATCGACCGATTCGGCCGATTCAGCCGAAGCCGCCGCGTCGTGCGCGCCCGGTGCGAAGCGGTTCGCCGTCAGCGTGAACGACGGCGGGATCGGCGACGTGACGGTTTCGAACAGCCGTTCGTGACGTGTCGCGTGAATGCGCCACACGCCATCGCGCTTCACGTACTGGTCGTCGTAGAACGCGGTGCCGTGCACCAGGTAGTTGTCATCGAGATGGATCGCGTGATCCTCGAGAAACCACACGCCGCACGCGTGATCGGCCGACACCAGCGTGAGCTCGGGGTGATGGCCGTGATGCATCGTCAGGAAGGTCGGCTTGCCGATCAGCGCGCGCAGGCTCGACACGAACGCGTCGCGGCTGTCGTACGCATGACGGCCGCCTTGCAGCCGCACCTCGCAATCGTCGGTCATGCATTGCTCGAGCAGCGACCAGTCGTGCGTGTCGATTGCGCGGAAATACCGGTACTTCAGCTGGCGGATCTGCTCGTATTCGTAGAGTGTGCGGGTGGTCTCGTCCATCGCCGGATCTCGTGGTGGTGTCGGTCGATGTTAGGAACGAAGCCCCTTGCGTCACATCGTCTGTTCGGACGAACGCCGTCCACGCTGCGTTCACGTCCGCCGATACCGATCCTCGGGTTCATCCAAACAGGGGATGGCCGGCCGCTCGTGCGCCTGTAACGTGGCGTCGACGCGGCTTCGATCCGCGCATCCGAGATCAAGGAGACGGCATGACCCCGATCGAACGAATGGAAGTGCGCGTGCGCAGGCTCGAGGACGCCGACGCGATTCGCCAGCTGAAGGCCCGTTACTTCACGTGTTGCGACCGGAAGGATCCGCGCGGGATGCGCGACTGCTTCGCGCCCGGCACCGTGCACATCGACTACGGCCGGATCGGCACGTTCGACCATCGCGACGCGCTCGTCGACGTGTTCGAGCGGCTCGGCTGTCACCCGCACATCGTCGAGATGCACCACGGCGTGAATCCCGACATCACCGTGCTCGACGACACGCATGCACGCGGCAGGTGGGGCCTGCATTACCAGATGCTCGATACCCACGCGCGCACGCTCACCCAGCTCGGCGCGACCTACGACGACGAATACCGGAAGGTCGACGGCGAATGGAAGATCGCGGCCACGCGCTGCATCGTCACGTCGACGCTGTCCGCCCGCTATGACGGCGATGCGCCGGGCGTGCTGTTCGCCGGCGCGCAGCCGCCGGATGCGTGACGTGCGCACATGACGCACGCGCATGCGCCACGCCGGTCGAGACCAGAGACCATTCCCCAGGAGACATCGAACATGACACGAAACCACGAGGCGCCGGTCGCCGTCGTGACGGGCGCGTCGCGCGGCGCGGGCAAAGGCATCGCGCGCGCGCTCGGCGCGGCCGGCATGACCGTCTACGTGACGGGCCGTTCGCAAAACGAAGGTGACGCGCCGCTGCCCGGCACGATCCATGAGACCGCGCGCGAGATCGACGCACTCGGCGGGCGCGGGATCGCGGTTGCATGCGATCACGCGGACGACGCGCAGGTGAAGGCGCTGTTCGAGCGCGTCGAACGCGAATGCGGACGGCTCGACATCCTCGTCAACAACGCGACCTGCCTGCACGACCAGCTGATCCTGCCCGGCCCGTTCTGGGAGAAGTCGCTCGACCTCGTGAACATCCTCGATGTCGGGCTGCGCTCGGCCTACGTCGCGAGCTGGCACGCGGCGCCGCTGATGGCGAAGCGTCGCAGCGGGCTGATCGCGTTCACGTCGTCGTTCGGCGCGAGCTGTTACATGCACGGCGCCGCGTACGGCGCGCAGAAGTCCGGCGTCGACAAGTTCGCGAAGGACATGGCCGTCGACCTGAGGCCGTTCGACGTCGCGTCGGTGTCGATCTGGATGGGACCGCTGCGCACCGAGCGCACGACGCGCGTGTGGGACGAGCATCCGGATCTGTACAAGGAATTCTCGTTGGTCGCCGAAAGCCCGGAATTCACCGGTCGCGTGATTCGCGCGATTCATGCCGATCCGCAGCGCATGGCACTGTCGGGGCAGGTGCTGGTCGGCGCGGAAGCCGCGCTCCAGTACGGCATCGTCGATCTCGACGGCAAGCAGCCGCCGTCGTATCGCGAACTGCTCGGCGGCCCCGTGCAGGCGCATCCGGCCATCGTCGCCTGAGGCGCGCGCGGAATGGGCGCGGCGACGTGCCGGCTGTTCGTCGAGGCGGGCGCGCGCGTCGTGATCGGCGACGTGCTCGATACGGAAGGCGAAGCGCTGGCGCGCGAGCTCGGCGATGCCGCGCGTTTCATGCGGCTCGACGTGGCCGACGAAGCGAACTGGCAACGTGTGGCCGATGCGACCGTCGAGCAGTTCGGCCGCATCGACGTGCTCGTCAACAACGCGGCGGTGCTGATGTTCGGCGCGATCACGGAGTTGTCGACACGCGATTTCGAGCGTGCGGTATCGATCAATCTGGTCGGCACGTTCGTCGGCATCCGCACGGTCGCGCCGCGGATGATCGCGCAGAAGAGCGGGTCGATCGTCAACATCTCGTCGGTCGACGGGCTGCGCGGCGTGAACGCGCTGGCGGCGTACGTGTCGAGCAAATGGGGGGTGCGCGGATTGACGAAGGTCGCGGCGCTCGAACTCGGCCACCAGGGCGTGCGCGTGAACTCGATCCATCCGGGCGGCGTGAACACCGCGATGTCGAACCCGACCGGCGCACCGCTCGACGAAATCAACAAGCACTACGCGCACGTGCCGTTGCAGCGCGTCGGCTTGCCTGACGAAATCGCGCGCGCGACGCTGTTTCTCGCGAGCGACGAAGCGTCGTACTGCAACGGCTCGGAACTGTCCGTCGATGGCGGGATGGCGGCTGGCGCGTATTACCCCGGATTGCCCGGCGCGCCGTTTTGAGCGGTAGCGTACACAACGCATTCGAGGCGGATGTTTGTGTACGCAACCTAATTCAGGGTTTGCCTGAGTAGCGAAAACGTGAATTCGCGCTGCGCGGGTTCGCATGCCCGCGTGCGCGTGCGGCGCGCCGATTTTTCCGCTTTCTCGGAACCCTTGCCGGACGGACGTTCCAGCCGTTTCGTCCCCAAAGCGCGCACGTCGACGCTGTAAAAAGGACCTGTTTGCAACGCGCGTGCCGGCACGTCGTCACAATTGTTTCTTGTTGCAACGCAACGCCTGTCCAATAACGGCGATGGTATGCTGGCCGGCATGGAGTTGTACGGCAGGTTGCTTGCATGGCGAAACTCGCGTTCGCACGCTCATACGAGACATCACATTCTCTCGCCCGCATCGCGGCATCGACACGCGCTCCGCTCGCGTGTCCCGCCTTGCGCGTCGCCGCACCCTGCGCTCCGATCGCATTTCTCATCTCGCGGGCTCGCCCCGCATCCCCCATCCCCGCCCAATAATCTGGAGACATCCCCATGTCGCAAAACACCTTGGCCGAAGCGACGCACGGCCCGCTGATCGCTCCCCCGGCATTCGTCAAAAATCGCAAGTTGATCGACTGGGTGTCGCGAATCGCGGCGCTCACGGAACCCGATCGCGTCGTCTGGTGCGACGGCTCGCAGGAAGAGAACGACGCGTTCTGCCAGGCGATGGTCGACCAGGGCACGCTCATCCGCCTGAACCCGGCGAAGCGCCCGAACTCGTATCTCGCGCAGTCCGATCCGTCCGACGTCGCGCGCGTCGAGGATCGCACCTTCATCTGCACGCAATCGGCCGACGACGTCGGCCCGACCAACAACTGGATCGATCCGGCAGAAATGCGCGAGACGCTGAACGGCCTGTTCCGCGGCTCGATGCGCGGCCGCACGCTGTACGTCGTGCCGTTCTCGATGGGCCCGCTCGGCTCGCCGATCGCCCACGTCGGCGTCGAACTGTCCGACAGCCCGTACGTGGCCGTGAACATGCGGATCATGACGCGCATGGGCCGCGACGTGTATGACGTGCTCGGCGAGGACGGCGAGTTCGTGCCGTGCGTGCACAGCGTCGGCCATCCGCTCGAAGCGGGCCAGAAGGACGTGCCGTGGCCGTGCAACCCGGTCAAGTACATCGTGCACTTCCCTGACACGCGTGAAATCTGGAGCTTCGGTTCGGGCTACGGCGGCAATGCGCTGCTCGGCAAGAAGTGCTTCGCGCTGCGCATCGCGTCGACGATGGGCCGCGATCAGGGCTGGCTTGCCGAACACATGCTGATCCTCGGCGTGACGTCGCCGGCCGGCAAGAAGTATCACGTCGCGGCCGCGTTCCCGTCCGCGTGCGGCAAGACCAACTTCGCGATGCTGATTCCGCCGCAGGGCTTCGACGGCTGGAAGGTCACGACGATCGGCGACGACATCGCCTGGCTGAAGCCGGGCCGCGACGGCCGCCTGTACGCGATCAACCCGGAAGCCGGCTTCTTCGGCGTCGCGCCGGGCACCGGCGTGAAGACCAACCCGAACGCGATCGCGACGCTGAAGGAAAACGTGATCTTCACGAACGTCGCGCTGACGGAAGACGGCGACGTCTGGTGGGAAGGCCTGACCGACACGCCGCCCGCGAAGCTGACCGACTGGCAGGGCAACCCGTGGACGCCCGAGACGGCCAAGGAAACCGGCCGCAAGGCCGCGCATCCGAACTCGCGCTTCACGGCGCCGGCGTCGCAGTGCCCGTCGATCGACGCGGACTGGGAAAACCCGGCCGGCGTGCCGATCGACGCGTTCATCTTCGGCGGCCGCCGCTCGACGACCGTCCCGCTCGTGACCGAGGCGCGCGACTGGACCGAAGGCGTGTACATGGCCGCGACGATGGGCTCGGAGACGACCGCCGCCGCCGTCGGCCAGCAGGGCATCGTGCGTCGCGACCCGTTCGCGATGCTGCCGTTCTGCGGCTACAACGTGAGTGATTATTTCGCGCACTGGCTGAAGCTCGGCAAGCAGCTCGAAGACGCGGGCGCGAAGCTGCCGAAGATCTACTGCGTGAACTGGTTCCGCAAGGACGCGAACGGCAAGTTCGTGTGGCCGGGTTTCGGCGAGAACATGCGCGTGCTGAAGTGGATGCTCGATCGCCTCGAAGGCAACGGTGGCGGCGGCGAGCATGCATTCGGCGTGTCGCCGGCGTATGACGACCTGCACTGGGACGGGCTCGACTTCACGCGCGAGCAGTTCGACGCAGTCACGTCGATGAATGCCGACGAATGGCGCGACGAGCTGAAGCTGCATGCGGAGCTGTTCGACAAGTTGAAGCTGCGCCTGCCGACCGAGCTGACCGATACGATGAAGAAGATCGAGCAGCGCATCGGCGGCTGACAGTCGGCATCGACGTAACCGAGCAATGGCCTGAACGTCCCGCCGCCGGCGGGACGTTGTCGTTTGCGCTTCGGTGATCGCTTCGCGTGCGTCGCGCGGCGCACTCAGGCGCCGCAATGCGCGACGATTTCGTTCACCGCGCGCTGCACGTCGCCGCGCCGATAGCGCAGCAGGGCGAGCTCGGCCGGATCGGGTTCATACGACACGACGTTGCCGCGGCCCGTATAGATCGCGATGTCCGGCAGCAGCGGATGCTCCTGGTCGAGCGACGGCACCGCTTGCGGATTGCCGGCCGCGCGGAAGAACGCCGCGAAGTAGTCGGCGAAGCTCAGGTTCTCGTCGCCGACCAGATACGCGTTGCCCGCTTCGCCGCGTTGCAGCGCGCCCCAGATCGCTTCCGACAGCGATTGCGTCGAGATGAAGTTGCTGCCGCCCGCTGGCCCGTACACCGGCAGCCCGGCGAGCTTGCCCTGCGCATAGCCGGTGTAAGCGGCGAACATCTCGTTGCGCAATCCCGGCACCGATCCGACGACGAACGGCGCATTCACGCTGCACACCGCGAACGTCGGCGATGCGAGGGCGCGCACGCGTTCGTCGGCGAGGTGACGCGAGCGCACGTACGGCACGGTGTCGACGAGTGCCGGCGCGACCTGCGGATAGAAGCTGCCGACCAGCACCGCGCGCTTCACGCCCGCGTCTCGCGCGAGCGCGAAGAAGCGCGGCACCGCGTCGACGTTCGCGCGCTCCCAGTGCGCGGCTTCGTCGGTGCCGGGCGGCAGATGGCGAATGTCGTTGCCGGCAGCGAACACGACCGCATCGAACGGGGCGAGATCGTCGCGGGTGAAGTTGCCGGCTACGTAGTCGCGCAGCAGCACGTCGAAACGCGCGAGCGCGCTGCCCGGCGCGGCCGGCTTGCGTGCGGCGAGCGTCACGTCGTTGCCTTGCGCGTGCAGATGCAGCGCGGCGTGGCCGCCGATGAGGCCGGTACCGCCGATGATCAGGATTTTCAAGGTGTGCTCCGGTGGCGGCGCAGGTGCGCCGCTTGAAAGGAATGGATGCCGTTGTGCGCGTGTGGCCGCCGCTCAGGCATTGAAGCCGTTGCCGGTGACGACCGGCATGTTGGTCCAGAAGCCGTTCGGATCGCGATACCAGCCGGCGGCGGCCAACGCGCCGCCATCCACATGCAGCGTCGTGCCGGTGACCCACGCGGCAAGCGGGCTCGCGAGAAACAGCGCGGCACCCGCGATGTCGCCGGCCGCGCCGAAGCGCCCGAGCGGAATCCAGCGCGGGATGTGAGTGCGATGTTCGGCCGCGACCATCGCGCTCGCGGGCACCTGCGGCGTCTCGGTGGTCTCCGGCGCGATCTGGTTCACGCGGATGCCGGCCGGCCCGAGTTCGAGCGCGAGGCTTTTCGTGAAGCCGGTCAGCGCGGCCTTGAACGATGCATAGACGCTGCAGTTCGGAATCGCGCGAAAGCCTTCGATCGACGACACGCCGACGATGCTGCTGCCCGCACCGCGCTTGCGCAGCAACGGCAGCATCGCGCGCGTGACCACGAACACCTGGCGCAGGTTCACGTCGAACAGCCGCGCGATGTCGTCGTCGGTATGGTCGTCGAACGGCTTTGCGATCTGCAGGAAATCGCCGACGTTGTTGACGAGCACGTCGAGGCCGCCGAAGCGCGCGTCGACCGTCCGCGCGAAAGCGTTGACCTCGTCGCGGCGCGTGACGTCCACGGTGCCGACCAGTGCATCGACGCCCGCGGCTTCGAGTGCCCGGCGTGCGTCCAGTGCGCGTGCAGGATCGAGCTCGGCCACCGCGACGCGCGCGCCTGCGGCGCCGAACGCTTCGGCGCACGCGCGGCCGATGCCTGCACCGCCGCCGGTGACCAGCACGGTCTTGCCGGTAAATGAAATCATCGGTTCACTCCCTGGAATGGAACAGCCGCGCGCCGCATCACAGCGACGCGACGAGTTGCGCGTTGTCGATCCGCAGCTCCGCGCCGTTCACGAAGCGCGATTCGTCGGACGCGAGAAACAGCACGAGATTCGCGACGTCCTGCGGATCACACATGCGCGCCATCGGATCGGTGCCGATGCCGAGCTCGGCCGGATCGAGGCCGGGCATCAGCGCCTGCGTCATCGGTGTCCAGATGCCGTCCGGATGGATCGAGTTGCAGCGGATCCGGTAGCCGCTGCGCTTGCAGTGCACGGCGACACTGCGCGCGAGCGCCGTCACCGCGCCTTTCGAGCCGGTGTACGCGCACATCATCGGCAGGCCGCCGAGCGCGGCGACCGACGACATCATCACGATCGAGCCAGGCGTGTCGTTGTGCTTCATCGCGCCGATCGCGTACTTGCAGCCGAGAAAGTAGCCGTCCGCGTTGACGCGCAGCACGCGCCGCCAGGTGTCGAGGCTCGTGTCCTCGATCGAGCCGACCGGGCAGATCGCCGCGTTGTTGACCAGCGCGTCGAGGCGGCCGAAGCGCTCGAGCGTCGCCCCGATCGCGTGGCGCCAGCCGTCCTCGTCCGAGATGTCCTGATGCACGAACAGCGCGGTGTCGCCGATCTCGCGCGCCAGTGCGCGGCCTGCGTCCTCGTCGATGTCGGTGAGCACGACGCGCGCGCCTTCGGCAGCGAGCAGCAGCGCATCCGCGCGGCCGACGCCACTCGCCGCGCCGGTGACCAGCGCGACCTTGTTTGCGACTCGATTCATGTCGGGTGGATTTCCAGTGACGTTGAAAGAAGCCGGGCGCTCATGCGGCGCCCGGCGCACGGCCGGCCTTGACCGCGTCGAGCGCGGCCGCGCCGATGCCGCCGGCGCCGCCCGTGACGAGCGCGGTGCGGCCGGCGAGGGGAAGGGAGGCACGCATCGTTCAGCCCTCCAGCGGCAGGTCTTGCGACCAGTCGACGTGCAGCGTGCGCGCGGCGAAGCGCCACGTGCCGCCGTCGAACACGCAGCGGTCGCGATAGCGCAGCCCCCAGTCGAGCTTGCGCTTCACGCCGTCGCGCACGTACACGTGGCACGCGACGCCGTAGGTCTCGACATCGGCCGCGCCGCCGTCGAGCGTGACGAGCTGGTTATGCACGTGATGCTGGGTGGCTTCGTAGCGCTCGATCACGCGCATGCCGGCAACGATCGCATCGCGGTCGTCGAAGCGGAAACCGGGGCCGTCGAGTTGCGCGTCGGCGGTGAAGAGGGTGGCGAGACGCGGCCAGTCGCGCCGGTCGACGGCCTGCGCGTAACGGCATGCAAGCTCGTACAGCGCGTGGCGGGGATTCGAATCGGTCATGCGGTACTCCCGTGAATGAACGGAAAGACTCGGCCGCGCCGCACGTGCGGACGCGGCGGCATTGCGGCGTCGACGCGCAGGTTCGCATCGGACCGATCGATCCTCATCATCCATACGGAGCAGGGCACGGATCGGGGAAAACACCGGGCCTGACGGCCGCGCATCGTCCGATGCTGCGATGCGGCGGCGAATCGACGGCATTCGTCCGACGATGGCACGGCCCATACCGGCGGGCTGCGGCAGGCGGTTTCGGGAGCCCGGCGACGACTCGCCCGCGCCGCGATGCTGCAACGCGGCACGTCGTGCCTGGTCCGCTTCGCGTTTGTCCCTAGTCGAAATGGACGATGGCCGGCGGCCCGGCGCTGGCTACCGTGCAGTCATCCGGTGCGATGGCCTGTTTGCGCGTTTGCCTGAGGCCCGTTCGCCGGATACGAACCGCGCTGGCGGCCAACCGGAGGGAACGACGATCATGAGACTGACGACTCGCAAGCTGTGCGTACTGGCGATAGGCACGTTCGCGGCGATGGCGATGGCGCGCTACGGCGCCGAGCAGGTCCCGTCGCCGCCGTATGCGGCCGGCATCCTGCAATGCCGCTCGGTCGACACGAACGGCCTGGCGGCCGGTTGCGTGCCGATCGATCCTTCGCACTTCGGATTCGCCGCGTTGCGCGGCATGTGACGCCGGCGCGGCCGCGCGCCGCGCCCATTCGACGGCATCTCGACGCCGTCGCGATGCGGCGGCGTCCGGTGGCGGGATGGCCGTGCTTCGCGCAGCGTCGCGGCGCACTTGCCGCGTTCCGTCCGGCGCGTACCGGCCCATCCGGTTTCACGCTGCGGTTCGAATGCCCGGCCCACGGCCCACGACGCTGAATACGGCTTGCATGCGAGCGCGTCGAGCGCTCGGATCGGCCCTATGCCAGTGACCTTGCCCCACTGCCTGCCAGATGGCGCCGCGCCGCGACCGCCGCCTTTCACCGACGCCGGTTTCCCGATTTCCTTCACGCAGACGATTGCCCCCATGTCATCCGAATACTCCCTGACTCGCCCCCTGAACCTCCGCGACGTCCGTCGCTGGGACGCCGAACACGACGTCGTGATCGTCGGCTTCGGCGCGGCCGGCGCGTGCGCGGCGATCGAAGCCGCGAGCGCCGGCGCCGACACGCTGATCGTCGAGCGCGCATCGAGCTACGGCGGCACGAGCGCGCTGTCCGGCGGCGAGATCTACCTTGGCGGCAGCGGCGGCACGCCGGCGCAGCGCCAGGCCGGCTTCAGCGACGACACCGAGGACCTGTACCGCTACCTGATGCTCGCGGGCGGCCGCGACGCCGACGAGGCGAAGGTGCGCGTCTATGCGAACGAGAGCCTCGCGCACCACGACTGGCTCGTCGCCCAGGGCCTCACGTACAAGAACACGTTCATCGCCGAGCGGATCGTCGAACCCGAAACCGACGACTGCCTGATCTGGTCGGGCAGCGAGGAGGCCTGGCCGTTCAGCGAGGCCGCGAAGCCGTGCCCGCGCGGGCACACACCGCAATGGCCGGGCTGGGGCGGCGGGCAGCTGCTGATGCGCGTGCTGGCCGAGCGTGTGCAGGCGCTCGGCGTCTCGACGCGCTACGACACGCGCGCACTGGCGCTGATCGTCGACGATGCCGGTGCCGTGCGCGGCGCCGTGCTGCGCGCGTATGGGGAAACCACCTGCGTGCGGGCGCGCCGCGCGGTGATTCTGTGTGCGGGCGGTTTCGCGATGAACCGCGACATGGTGCGCCGGCACGCACCGCAGTTCCTGCGCTCGGACGCACCGATCGGCAGCCCCGGCGACGACGGTTCGGGCATCCTGCTCGGCCAGAGCGTGGGCGGTGCGGCGATCCACATGGATCAGGGTTTCGTCAGCCTGCCGTTCTACGCGCCCGAATCGCTGATTCGCGGCATCTTCGTGAACGCGCGTGGCCAGCGCTTCATCAACGAGGACGGCTATCACGGCCGCACGGGCCATCACGCGTTCCATCAGGCCGATGACCGGATCTACCTGCTGGCCGATCAGGCGACCTACCAGGCGCCGCCTGACATCGCGCGGATCGGCATCGCGGCGGCGGGCGAGACCTGGGAGGAAGTCGAGCGCGACCTGCAGATGCCGGCCGGCACGCTGACGGCGACCGTCGACGTCTACAACCGCCACGCGGCCGAGGGCACCGATCCGCTGTTCCACAAGGCGAAGAAGTGGCTGCAGCCGCTGATCGAGCCACCGTTCGTCGCGCTCGATTGCCGGATCGACTATGCGTTCTATCCGCATTTCACGCTGGGCGGGCTCGATACGCTGTCGACGGGGCAGGTGCTCGACGCGGCACGCGCGCCGGTGGCGGGCCTCTATGCGGCCGGCCGCACGAGCTGCGGGCTGCCGCGCTGGGGCGCGGGCTACAGTTCGGGGCTGTCGCTGGCGGATGCGACGTTTTTCGGCCGGCAGGCCGGCCGTCACGCCGCGGGTGCGGCGAGCGACGCGTTGCGCAGTGCCGCGTAGCGTCGGCTGACCCGGACGCGGAACCGGACGCGGAACGGCGAACGTACAACACGGAACGGAACGCACGACGCCCCGGGCAACCGCGTCGCACCGGGGCGTCGTCGTTTCCGCGAGACGTCGGCCGTTCGTCAGCCGAGGTCGAGCGCGTTCGTCAGGTCGCCCGGCGGCGGCGCGCCGCGCGACGCGAACGCCTTGTCGCGCGCGGCGACACCGTCGAGCGGCGCGAGCCCGTGCACGCGGCTGATGAAGCGCAGGATCGAATTCGTGTCGTACAGCGTGTGATCGACGTAGCCCTTCTTTGCGAACGGCGAGATCACGAGCGCCGGAATCCGCGAACCCGGGCCCCAGCGATCGCCGACCGGCGGCGCGACGTGATCCCACCAGCCGCCGTTCTCGTCGTGCGTCATCACGATCACGGTGTTCGCCCATTGCGGGCCGCGCCGGATGCGCTCGATCACGTTCGCGATGTGCCGGTCGCCCGATTCGACGTCCGCATAGCCGGCGTGCATGTTCAGGTTGCCCTGCGGCTTGTAGAACGCGACGGCGGGCAGGCGGCCCGCGTCGACGTCGGCGATGAAGTGGTTGGTCGACGGCGCGTCGCCGAGGCCCGCGTCGCGCAGGTGCAGGCGGCGCGCTTCGGTGCCCGGCGCGTAGTTCGCGAAGTAGTTGAACGGTTGATGGTGGTACTGGAAATCGGGCACCGTGCCGGTTTCGCGGTGCTCGAGCGCGTACTGCCACGCGCCGCTGTACCACGCCCAGTCGACGTTCTTCTCCGACAGGCGATCGCCGATCGTCGCATGGCCTTGCGGCGGGATCACGCGATGGTCGGACGGATCCGCATACGCGGCGTTGCCCGGATCGGCCGGCGGCACGTAGCTTGGCTGGTACGGCGGCGCCATCGTGTTGACGCCGTAGCCGTCGGGCGTGAGCGGGCCGTCGACCGCGAACTTCGGCGGGCCGTCGAGCGCGGACGCCGGCGAATCGGCGGCGAGCGTCAGGCGCGTGCCGGCCGGATCGTCGCCATCGACTTTCGACAGCAGCTTGGCCGCGTGCGGATGCTTGTGCGCATCCGGATACATCGGCGGCTGCGCGGAAATCAGGAACATGTGGTTGAGCCACGACCCGCCGAAGGCGGCCATGAAGAAGTTGTCGCACAGCGTGTATTGCCGCGCGAGGTTCCACAGCCGCAGCGTGTCGGCGGAATTGCGGTAGTGGCCCATCACGAGGCCGCCCGAATCGGCCCACGCGGCGAACTGGTCGTTGCGGCCCGCGGCGATCTGCATCTGGTTCTGGTAGAAGCGGTGCCACAGGTCGCGCGTGATCACGCCGTTCGGCAACGGCCTGCCCTGCGCGTCGGCGATCCGGAACGGCGCGTTCGGCAGCTTGTCGATGTCGCGCTCGGCGATCGCGTAGCGCTTGCCGTCCACTTCCTGCGCCTGCGGCACGAGCCCGCCCCAGATCTTCGGCAGGACCGGCAGCGGCGTCTTGCCGTCGCGATCGAGCTGCCGCGCATGCTCGGGCCGTACTTCGCTCAGCGGATACTGCACGCCCGGGAAGTCGCCGTACAGGTTCGAGAAGCTGCGGTTCTCCGCATAGATCACGACGATGTGGCGCACCTGGCGACGCAGCGCTTCGTCGAGCCGCAAGTCGGCGGCGGCGCGCGGCGCGCTGCCCGGCGTGGTCTCGCAGCCGCCGAGCGCGACCCCCGCGCCGAGCGCGGCGAGGCCGCCGAGGACACGGCGACGGTCGGGATCAACGGGAAGGTCGTCGGGGCGATCGGGGGTGTCGTTCACGGCGTGTGCTCCTCCAATGGGCGTGGTCGTTCGATGCGCGGCAGCGTCGCATAGCCTGCCGCGACGCGGGACGGGACGCAACAGGCGGCGCCCGGCCGAGCGGGCGCCGTCAATTGTCATAAAAATGTCACGATTGCGACTATAACGCGGCCGGCCGTCTCGGTGAAAGGTGTTTGTCGGACGCAGCGCGGCGCCCGCGCGCGAACTAGACTTGAATCACGAGCGGCACGTTGCGGCGTGCTACCCCAGTGAGCGTGGCCGGACGGCGCGCTCGCGGCTGTCATTCATGCGACGAAACGAGGCGACGAAGGCGCGGATGCGTTCCGTGTGCGCGTGGCCGCCGATGCCGCGCGCCGGACGGGTGCGCGGGCACGCGTAGGCGCACGCCGCACGGCGCGGCCGGCCCGATGTCATGTCATGGACAGGAAATTCGATTACGCAGGATTGCTGATCGCGGCGGGCTTCTTCGTGTTGTTTGCCGCGCAGTTGCTGATGCTGCGGCCGGCGTCGACGGTGATCGCGTACAGCGACTTTCACCGGCTCGTCGCCGCGCGGCTCGTCGACGATCTCGAGGTCGGTCCGACGTCGATCACCGGCACGCTGAAGATGCCGCAGGCCGGCGCGATGCTGCCGGCGTCCGAAGTCGCGACCGTGAAGCTGGACGGCACGCCGCCGCGCTTCGCCACCAATCGCGTGACCGATCCGCAACTGATCGACGCGCTGACCGCCGCCGGCATCCGCTTTCACGGTGCGTCCGACACCGGCTGGATCACGTCGCTCGCGTCGTGGCTGGTCCCGCTCGTCGCGTTCGTGTTCATCTGGAACCTGATGTTGCGCAAGCGCGGCGGGCTGCAGGACTTCACCGGGATGGGCAAGAGCCGCGCCCGCGTGTACGTGCAGCAGGAAACCGGCATCACGTTCGACGACATCGCGGGCATCGACGAAGCGAAGGCCGAGCTGCAGCAGCTCGTCGCGTTCCTGCGCAATCCCGATCGCTACCAGCGGCTCGGCGGCAAGATCCCGAAGGGCGTGCTGGTGGTCGGCGCGCCCGGCACCGGCAAGACGCTGCTCGCGCGTGCGGTGGCGGGCGAGGCGGCCGTGCCGTTCTTCTCGATCAGCGGCTCGGCGTTCGTCGAAATGTTCGTCGGCGTCGGCGCGGCGCGCGTGCGCGACCTGTTCGAGCAGGCGCAGCAGAAGGCGCCGTGCATCGTGTTCGTCGACGAGCTCGATGCGCTCGGCAAGGTGCGCGGCGTCGGCCCGATGTCGGGCAACGACGAGCGCGAGCAGACGCTGAACCAGCTGCTCGTCGAGATGGACGGTTTCCAGGCCGGCTCCGGCGTGATCATCATGGCCGCGACCAACCGGCCGGAGATTCTCGATCCGGCGCTGCTGCGCCCGGGCCGCTTCGACCGTCACATCGCGATCGACCGGCCCGACGTGAACGGCCGCCGCCAGATCCTCGGCGTGCACGTGAAGCGCGTGAAGCTGGCGGCCGAAGTCGACCTGGGCGAGCTCGCGTCGCGCACGCCGGGTTTCGTCGGCGCCGATCTCGCGAACGTCGTCAACGAGGCCGCGCTGCATGCGGCCGAACTCGGCAAGCCGGCGATCGGGATGGCCGACTTCGACGAGGCGATCGACCGCGCGCTGACGGGCCTCGAGCGCAAGAGCCGCGTGATGAATGCGCAGGAGAAGCTGACGATCGCGTATCACGAAGCCGGCCATGCGCTCGTCGCGGAAAGCCGCGCGCACTGCGATCCGGTGAAGAAGGTGTCGATCATTCCGCGCGGCGTGGCCGCGCTCGGCTACACGCAGCAGGTGCCGACCGAGGATCGCTACGTCCTGCGGCGCAGCGAGCTGCTCGACCGGATCGATGCGCTGCTCGGCGGACGCGTCGCGGAAGAACTCGTATTCGGCGACGTATCGACGGGTGCGCAGAACGATCTCGAACGCGCGACCGCGATGGCGCGCCACATGGTCATGCAGTACGGGATGAGCGAGAAGATCGGGCTGGTGAGTTTCGACGACGGCGACGCGCGCAGCGGCATGCCCGGCGCCTGGCACGCGAGCGAAGGGCGCTGCAGCGAGCACACCGCGCGCATGATCGACGACGAAGTGCACACGCTGCTGACCGACGCGCATGCTCGCGTCGCGGCGACGCTCGGCGAACGTCGCGAGGCGCTCGAGCGGATCGCGCGACGGCTGCTCGCATGCGAGGTGCTCGAACGCGATGCGTTGCAGGCGCTGATCGACGGACGCGCGGTGCCGGACACCGTGCCGCCGATGACCGATCACGGGCCGTGCGCGGGCGCGAGTGAGCCCGAGCAGGCCTCGGCGGTCGAGCGCGATTTCGTTGCATACGGGCCACCGCGCGAGCCCGAGCGCTGAAGCGCGGATCCTGCCTGCGGCCGGCGGCGCGGCCACGCGCGTGGCGCCCCGTCGCTGCCATTCCCACATGCCGGCGCGGCGTTGCGCCGGCCTTCGTCGTCCTCATTCCAGTCACGGAGTCGCCATGAGCGAGGCGCACGTATCGGTCGATGTCGCGCAGCATGCGCGTTTCAGTTTCGAAGTCACGTTTGCCGGCACCGAACTGTCGCCGGTGCTCACCGACGAGCCGCCGCCGCTCGGCGCCGGCCGCGGTCCGAACCCCGTGCGGCTGCTGGCCGCGGCGGTCGCGAGCTGCCTGGCGGCGAGCCTGTTGTTCGCGCTGGAAAAACAGCGCGTCGATCCGCAGCCGGTCGCCGCGCACATCGACGTCGACATGGTGCAGAGCGACGCGGGGCGGGTGCGGGTCGGCGCGATGGCCGTGACGCTGTCGGTCGGCAAGGCATGGGCCGATCTCGCGGCGGCGACGCGGATGCTCGATCGGTTCGACGCGTATTGCGTGGTGACCGAGAGCATGCGCGAAGGCATTCCGATCTCGGTGGCGGTGCAGGACGTGAACGGCGTGGTGCTCGACCGCGAGACGACCGGCGTGTGAACGTGCGGCAGGACGCGATGGGTCAGGATTCGGTCGCGGCAGCGAATTCCGCCGCTTCGGCGAGCGCGTCGAGAAAGCGCGTGCGCCACCAGTGCACGTCGGTCTTGCGCACGATCGCCATCAGCGCGTCGTGACGCTGGCGGCGCTCCTCGAGCGGCATCGCGAGCGCGCGCTGGATCGCCTGCGCGGTGCCTTGCGTGTCGTACGGATTGACGAGCAGCGCGGATTTCAGCTGCTCGGCCGCGCCCGCGAAACGCGACAGCACGAGCACGCCCGGATCGGCTTCGTCCTGCGCGGCGAGGAATTCCTTCGCGACCAGGTTCATCCCGTCGCGCAACGGCGTGACGAGCGCGACCCGGCTGGCGCGATACAGGCCCGGCAGGCGCTTGCGCGCGACCGTGCGGTGGATGTAGCGCATCGGCATCCATTCGAGCTCGCCGTAATCGCCGTTGATCGCGCCGCACAGGCTGTCCATCTCGCGCCGCAGGTCGTCGTATGCGCCGAGATCCTCGCGGCTCGGCGCGGCGATCTGGATCAGCGTCGCGCGGTCGCGGTTCTCCGGATACTGTTCGAGCAACTGACGAAACGCGTGCACGCGCTGCGGCAGCCCCTTCGTGTAGTCGAGCCGGTCGACGCCGACGAGCAGCTGGCGGCGCGAATACTCGTCGCGCATCCGCTCGAACATGTCGATCCCGTCGCGATTCTCCGCGAGCGCCGCGAATTCGTCGACGTTGATGCCGATCGGGAACGCACCGGCCGACAGCGTGCGGCCGAACGCGCGCAGGCGGCCGTCGGACAGCCGCGCGGCGCCGGCTTCCGCCTCGACGTAGTGCTCGAAGTGAAGCAGGTCCGACTCGGTCTGGAAGCCGACGAGATCGTACGCGAACAGCGAGCGCATCAGCCATTCGTGCTCCGGAATCGCGGCCATGATCGGCGGCGGCGGCATCGGAATGTGCAGGAAGAAGCCGATCGGATTCGTGCAGCCCATCGCGCGCAACTCGGCGGCGAGCGGAATCAGCTGGTAGTCGTGGACCCAGACCGTATCGTCCGGACGCAACAGCGTGCTCAGCTTGCGCGCGAACAGCTGGTTCACGCGCCGGTAACCGTCCGCGAAGCGCCGGTCGAACTGCGCGAGATCGAGCCGGTAGTGAAACACCGGCCACAGCACGTTGTTCGAGTAGCCGAGGTAGTACGCGTCGTAATCCTGCGGATCGAGATCGATCGTCGCGAGCTGGATGCCGCCGACGTTCTGGATCTGCACGTCGTCGCCGTGCGCCGGACGTTCGCCTTCTCCGCGCAGCCTGCCGCTCCAGCCGAACCAGACGCCGCCCGATTCCTGCAGGCTGTCCTTCACGGCAACGGCGAGCCCGCCGGCCGCGGCTTTACGGGGATCTGCAATGCGATTGGATACGACGACGAGTCGGCTCACCAGCTCTCCTGCGAATGGTTGGGGAAGGTTCGTGCGGCCAGGGCGCGAGGCGGACGCCGCCATCGACGCGAGGCGCGATGGGGCCGCGATACGAGCGCACGGGAATCAGGGCATGCGATTCGCCGTTCGAACGTGGAGTGCTTTTTTAGGATACTCGTCATTCGGCTGATTTAAAAGTGCATGACCGCGATCGGCCGGCGTTCGCGCGCCGCGTGGTGCGCGTGCCGCTTTACGTCGTGCGGGTGGGACTGAAAATTGCGCAGGTGTGCCTGCGCGGTGCAGGCAACGGGGAACGGACGCAGGGGGAAGGGGTATTGCCGATGGGCGCGAACGATCGTGTATTCGTGCGCGCGTGCAGTGTCGATCGGTATCCTGTCGACCGCTCCGAAACGTACGAACGATGCGGAGGGATCGAGCAGGTTCGCGCGTGGCGGAGGCCGTGCGTGGGATGCGCGGGCTGCTCGCGCGGGCGATGCGCGATTCTCGACGTTCCGGTTCGGCTTCGCACGCGTGCAACAGCGGCCATCGTACGAAGAAACCGGCGATGCGCGGCCCGACCCTGTGTCGCGCGGCCGCGCATCGTGTTGCGCGTGATGCGTTATGCGGCAGCGGCCTGCCAGTGCGGGCCGCCATCGGCGGCATGTGCACGCGCGTGCGATGCTGTTGCAGGTTCGCCGGCCGGCATCCGGAAGGTGGACACCGTCTCCGACAGGTCGCGCCCCTGTGCCTCGAGCGATTTCGATGCGGCCGCGGCCTGTTCGACGAGCGCCGCGTTCTGCTGGGTCGTCTCGTCCATCTGCGTGATCGTCAGGTTGACCTGGTCGATGCCGCGGCTCTGCTCGGCCGATGCCGCCGCGATTTCGCCCATGATGTCCGTCACGCGCGCGACGGCCTGCGTGACGTCCGCCATCGTCTTGCCGGCTTCGCCCGCGAGCGCCGAACCGTCCTGAATCGTCTGCACCGACGCGCAGATCAGTTCCTTGATTTCCTTCGCGGCGGTCGACGAGCGCTGCGCCAGGCTGCGCACCTCGCTCGCGACGACCGCGAAGCCGCGGCCCTGTTCGCCCGCGCGGGCGGCTTCGACGGCCGCGTTCAGGGCCAGGATGTTGGTCTGGAATGCGATGCCTTCGATGATCCCGGTGATGTCGGCGATCTTCGACGAGCTGTGGCCGATTTCGGTCATCGTGTCGACCACGCGGCCGACCACCGAGCTGCCGCGTTGCGCGACGTCCGATGCATTGGCGGCGAGCGTGCTCGCCTGCTGCGCGTTCTCGGCATTCAGGCGCACCGTCGACGTGAACTCTTCCATCGTCGCGGCGGTTTCCTGCAGCGATGCGGCCTGTTCCTCGGTGCGCTGGCTCAGGTCGAGGTTGCCCGACGCGATCTCGCCGACCGCATGCGCGATGCTGTTCGACGAATCGCGCACGCGGCCGACGATGTCGATCAGCCGCGTATTCATGGTGCGCAGCGCGTCGAGCAGGTCGCGCGTCTCGTCGTTGCCGCTCACGCTGATGCGGCTGCCGAGATCGCCGTTCGCCACCGTGCGCGCGACGCCGACCGCCGCGACGATCGGCATCGTGATCTTGCGCGTCAGCCACAGGCCGCCGCCCACCGCGACGGCGATCGCGATCAGGCAGATCGCCGACAGCAGGTTGCGCGCGGTCGTGTAGCGATCCGCGAATTCCTGCGCGACCGCGACTTCGCGCTCATGCGTATAGGTTGCGTACGCATCGGTTGCACGAATCAGTTGCGCGAGCAACGGACGGCAGTGATTGTCGATATCGGCGGTCGCATCCTCCTTCTTGCCGGCCTGCGCGAGCCCGACGATATTGAGCGCCACGGGCCCGTAGCGGGTTTCGACGCGAACGATCTCGGCGACCAGTTCGCGCGCGCGATCGGTCGTGTCGGTCGCATTCGCCATCAGCGCCTTCAGTTTCTCGAGATTGTCCTGCACGTCCTTGTGCGCCTGCTGCACTTCGGCGAGTTCGAGCTGGACGTCCGACGGCGTGGTCACGAGCACCAGGTTGCGCGCGGCGATCGCGCGCCGGTCGACCGCCGTGCGGATTTGCGCGGACAGGTTCGCCCGCGCGTTGATGCCGTTCATGTACCGGGAAAATTCGTCGTTCGCATCGGACAGCGCTTTCAGTGCCATGCCGGACACGATCACGACGATTGCGGCGAACAAACCGAAGCCGCCAAGCAGTTTTGCCTTGATGCTTATTTTGGCGATTTTCACGATGTGCCTCTGTGCGAGTGGTGGGCGATTGGATTTTATTGTTCGACCGGATACGGGCTCGTGCCGTCATTAACGGGAATTCCGGATATTTCTTTACCCTTCGAAAACCCTGAGATCGATTTTCCTCTCGCCCGAAGGCTCGCCTGGCGGGGCGCTTTTGATCTGGATCAAAAACGGGCAATTACGCGTGGCCGGACGTGTTCGCAGGTGAATTATCCCGGACGGTTTAACGCTGGATTGAATGAAACAAATCCTCTAATTTCCGGTATTCCGGGATTTTTAAATTCGTCGATGAATAACGGTGCGTATAGGCGAAAAATAGGGGGGCAATGGCCGCCGCCGACAATAAAACGCCGGCAAACGAAAACCGGCGCCGGTTATTGGCGGCGCCGGACAGGCCCGCGGCACGCGCCGCGGGCGGCGAAATGATCAGAACGTCGTGCGCAGGCCGGCCATCACGCTGCGGCCGCCTTCCGGCGCGAAGCCGCGTACGACGGAGGTCGCGTAGCGGATCTCCTGGTTGGTCAGGTTGTTGCCGCGCAGGTACGCGAGCCAGTGCGTCGCCCCGACGCGGAAGGTGTAAGTCAGCATCACGCCGAGCGACGTATAGCCGTCGGTGGAGGAGTCGTTGTCGGGCACGCGGTGCTGCGACCACGCGTGCGTGACCTGGGCGCGCGCGCCGAACGGGCCATAGCCGTAGTCGGCCGCGAGCGTCGCGCGCAGCGGCGCGATGCGCGGCAGCGGCTGGCCGGTGTCGACGTTGCGCGCGTGCGTGTAGTCGGCGGTCAGTTCCAGGTCGACCGTATGACCGCGCCGCGCGAAGGCGCGCCACTTGCCGTCGAGTTCGACGCCGTAGAACTCGGCGCGCACGCCGCGATAGATCGCTTCGTCGAGCGCGTCGGTGCCCGGTGCAACCGGCTCGCCGTCGTCGTTCACGACACGGCCCGTGTTGTACTCGGCCAGGTAGTTCGAGAAGCGGTTGTAGAACACGCCGACGCTGCCGCGGTTCGGGCCGCTCGCATAGCGCAGCGACAGGTCGGTCGACACCGCCTTCTCCTTCGATGCGTTCGGGTTGCCGATCAGGAACTGACCGGTCGCATCGTGCGGGCCGTTCGAGTACAGCTCGTAGAAGGTCGGCGCGCGTTCGGTGTACGCGACGTTCGCCGCGACCGACCACACGGGTGTCAACGAGAACAAGGCGCCGGCCGATACGCTGCCGGCATTGAAGTCGCGCGGCGTCGCGCCCGCGAACTTCTCGACGCCGGCCGGATCGGGATCGACCTTCACGTGCTCGAAGCGCCCGCCGAGGCTCAGCTTCAGCGCCGGGTCGACCTGCCATTCCTCGAGGCCGAACAGCGCGACGCTGTTCGTGCGCGTGGACGGCACCAGCATTTCGTCGCCGAGCGCCGAGAACGTGTTCTGGCCGAACTGCACGCCGATCGCGCCTTCGAACGGGCCGATCCGGCGGTGCCGCGCCTCGATGCGCGCCTCGTAGCCGCGGTTGCGGAAGGTGGTCGCGGTCTCGCCGTTGTCGACTTCCTTGTGGCGATAGTCGGTGTATGCGAAGTCGAATTTCAGCTTCGTGAACGGACCGCTCAGGTTACGGATCTCGGACGCGAGCGCAAGGCGCTCCTGGCGCATCCGCAGGCGCACGTCGTCCTCGGCGACGGAGCCGTAGTTCGACTCGTAGCCGCTGTACGACAGGCCCGCGAACCCGTCCGCCCACGTGTACGACGCACCGACGGCGCCGCCGTGCACGCGGCCGTCGCTGTTCGGTACGTTGCCTTGCGGTTGCGGCGTATCGGCATCGTCGAGCGCGCGTTGCGCGCTGCTGCGCGCATAGCCGGGAATCCGCAGCTTGCCGGCCTCGCGGTCGAACGCATCGACGTGGAACGCGAAGCGGCCGTTGCCGCCTTCGACCTGCGCGGCGCCCGCGCGCACCGCGTTCGCGCCGCCGTAGCGTGCGTCGAGCGCGCCCGTCACGCCTTCGATCGCTTCGCGCGGAATCCGGTTGTCGATCGTGTTGACGACGCCGCCGACCGCGTTGCCGCCGTACAGCAGCGCGGCCGGCCCGCGCACGATCTCGACGCGCTCGATCGACAGCGGGTCCTGTGGCACCGCGTGGTCGTACGACAGCGACGACGCATCGTAGGCGGCCACGCCGTTCTGCAACAGCCGGATCCGGTCGCCGTCCATCCCGCGGATGATCGGACGGCCCACCATCGGCCCGTAGGTGGTGGTCGACACGCCGGGCAGGCCGTTGAGCGTCTCGCCGAGCGAATCGGCCTGGCGACGTGTCAGCGCGTCGCCGGACAACCGGGCGGTCGGTGCGATCAACTCGGCATCGCCGAGCGGGTTCGCGGTCACGAAGATCGGCGCGAGCGGCGTGGTCAGGGCAGGTGTCGACGGGGCAGGCGTATCGGCGGCCTGCGCGTGTGCGACGGCGGCGAACAGCATCAGCGAAACGGGCGAGAGCGGGCGAAGCGGTAGACGAGGGAGGTCGCGCATGGTCGATGAATCGGTTGGAATCGGATCGGAAACGAGACAGTCGGGGCACGTTTGGATACGATATATTGTTGCATCCCTGACGCGCAGTGACCCGTTGGAACGTGACTCGGCGTGGCCCCGGCCACCCGGATGGAACGGTTTCAGGGGGACGAGGTCGCGAGATGATATGTTATATCATTTCAAAATCCAAGCCGGATCGAAGCCGGTTGCAGGATGTCTGTCGGGCGATCGAAATGGGGGCGGGGCGGAAAGCGGGTGCCGCGACGCGCGGGCGGCGGGCTGGCGGCGGGCTGGCGGCGGGTTGGCGGCCACCGCCGCGACGCATGGCGCCGCGGCGGTGCGACATTCACACGCGCATCACGGCGCGAAGAACACGTCGGTGCGGTTCGTCAGGTTGCCGGCGTTGGTCTGGACGAACAGCGAATGGAACGACGACGATGGCAGCACGTCGAGCCCCTGGTAGTCGCCGATGAAGAAACCTTCCGCGTTCGGCGCGAGTTTCATGTCGAACGGGCCGCCGACGCGCCGCTCGTCGGCGAACGTGGTGCCGCCGTCATGCGAGATCTTGCGCCAGAACCCGGTCGGCAACGTCGTCGTGTTGCCGGCCTGCAGATCGCGGAAGTCGTAGTAGGTGACCATCACCGCGCCGGTATTGTCGACGCGCACCGACGGGTTGAATGCGGGGCGCCCGGTCGGCGTGTTCAGTTGCAGCGGCGCGCTCCAGCTCGCGCCACCGTCCTTCGACGTCGACAGCGCGATCTCGTCGTAGCTGCCGCCGTTGAAGCGGCTGTCCTGCCAGACGACGTAGAGCTGCCCCGAGGCCGGATCGATCGCGGGCTCCGGAATGATGTCGCCGGTGCGTACCGGTTCGCCGGTGTTCGGATCGGTCACGCCGACCGTCTGCAGCCCGGCGATCACCTGCGGCTTCGTCCAGGTCGCGCCGTCGTCGGTCGACTTGATGAACGCGACCTTGCCGGCCGCCTTGCTGAACGGCGGCTGGATCAGGTCGAAGAAGTCGTAGAGCGTGCCCGTCTTCGGATCGACGACGATCTGGTTGCCGATCGTCTGCTCGCGCGACGGCACGTCGACGATCACCTTCGCGGCGCTCCACGTCTTGCCGCCGTCGACCGTCTTCGAGAACAACGTCGGCCCGCGGTACGCCTGCGTGTGCAGGTTCGCGTACGGGTTGCCGTTCGGCAGCTCGAGGCGGTCCCACACCGCATAGGCGGTGCCGGCCTTCACCGGGTTGGCCGTCACCGATTCCTTGTCGTTGAAGAACTGCGTCGTCGGCTCGTCGTTCGCGATCAGCACGGCCGGGCTGCTCCACGTCTGGCCGCCGTCGGCCGACACCGACGCCGCCACCGCGTTGCTGTTGTTCGACTGGTTGAACGAGATCGATACCGAATACGCGGTGCCGTCCGGCCCGAACGACACCCACGGATCGGACGCGCGCTCGTACTTGAGACCGCCGGGCGCGCAGGCGCTGAACGGCTGCGGCGTGCGCGCCCAGGTTGCGCCGCCGTCGAACGTGTAGCCGGCGACGAGCCCGTGGGCGCCGCCGTTCGACCAGCGGTCCTGCTGCCACACGGCGATCATGTTGGTCGGATTCGCCGGGTTGACCGAGAGCCACGGTTCGACCTCGGCGTTCACGTAGTTCGTGCCCGGGCCGCCGATGGTGCACGCGGCGAACGGGCTGGGGCCGGAGACGGCCAACGGATCGGCATGGGCCGCGGCGGCGGCCGTCGCCATCGCCATGGCGGCGGACAGGCGGGTGAGACGGGTGGCAAGCGAGTGGGACACGATCGTGCGTCGCATGGACTGCTCCTCGTTGACGTGCGGCGGCGATGGCGGGGCACGGCGACGCCACGCGAACCGGCGCGCGGCAACGGATGCCGTGCAACGCGCCGGTCGTGTCGTTCAGGAAGCCGCTTCGGTCATCGCAATCCGCGTGCGCTGGATACCGCCAGCACTTCGGTCAAGACTCCTGTTCGTTTTCATTGCTTGTGGGGCCGGTCCGGGAAGGCGGACCCGACGGGAAGCCCGTTCCGTGCATACGATGAATGCATCGAAGTGGATTGCAATGTAGGCGATTCGTATGCGCTGCGGGAGGCAATTTTTTGTAACAGGGCGTAGCCGGAAAACGATGCCGGAACGGTGCGTCCGGATTGCAAAATTTGCCGCCGGAAAAAGTTCGGAAACCGAATCGAACGTGCGAATCGAAAGCGCGAATCGGAATCGCTATCGATACGCGGCATCGCGCGGACGCAGCGTGCCGCCGGCGCCGTTCAGCGCTCGCCCGGAAACCGGTCCTGCAACGCGCGCAGCCAGCGCGCGACGACGTCGAGTTCCGCGTCGGAAAACCCGTCGCACAGCTTGCCGTTCAGTTCGCGCAGCAGCACGCGCGCACGCTTGAGCGCCGCGTGACCTGCGTCGGTCAGGTACAGGCGCGTCGCGCGCCCGTCGTCCGAATCGGCGTGACGCGTGAGCAGGCCGGCCTTCGCCATCCGGTCGGCGAGCCCCGTCATCGCGGACGGCGCGAGTTGCAATGCCGCGCCGACTTCGCCGATCAGCGCGCCGTCCTGCTTCGCGAGGCAGAACAGCACGCCGGCCTGGGCGGCACTGGCGCGCGCATCGGTGTCGGGCGTGCGGTCGATCCAGCGCTGCACGCGCCGCTGGCCGATGTTCAACAGGAAAAACAGTCGTCGGTCTTCGCTCAAGCTCGGTTCCCGGCTGCAATGGAAAGGGACGGGCGATCCGCATCGCGTGGCGTGTCGATCGCCTGCGCGAGCCAGTCGGCGACGCCGGGCCACAGCACGGTGCCGGGCCGGCTGCGGAAAAAGCCCATGTGCCCGACCGGCCCGCTGCCGGCGGCGTGCGGATCGATCTGGCGGCGTTCGACCGCCGCCCGGGTCAGGTAGCTTACCAGCAGGTCGATCGCGGGCGGGTTCGCCCACGGATCGTCGTCGAAGCCGAGCGCGAGGATCGGCAATTGCTGCTTCGAGAAGCGTTCGGCCGCGCCGAGCGTCGGATCGTCGAAGAAGTAGCGCGGCAGCGTGGTCCAGCGGCTCCATTCGCGGAATACGCCGGCGGGAAGATCCTCGCCGAGCCCGAGCCGCTTGCCTGGCACGTAGCCAAGCAGCGCGGATGCGAGCGGGCCCAGCACGCGCAGGATCAACCGTACCTTCAGCCGCTCCGCCGCGCGGGCAATCAGCCGCGTGCTGCCCGCGTGCGCGGCGACCATCACGGCCGCGCGCAGGTGCGCGGTGCCGGCCGACAATCCGATCGCGTGGCCGCCGACGCTGTGGCCGACGGCCAGCAGCGGCAGCCCGTCGTACGCATCGCGCGCCCACGCGATCGCGGCGCCGACGTCGAGCTCGACCCAGTCGCGCATGCGTGCGTGCAGCGCGCGCAGCCGCGCGGGCCGCGATGCGCCGATGCCGCGATAGTTGTAGGTCAGCGCCGCGAAGCCGCGCTCGGTCAGGAAGCGCGCGAAGCCCGCATACAGCCGCTCCGGCACGGCGGTGGCCGGATGGATCAAGACCAGCGCGCGTGGCGCCGCCTCCGGCGACCACAGCGTGCCGCGCAGCGTATAGCCGTCCGCGGCGGAAAACTCGATGGGTTCCGACCTCATGATCGTCCTCGCTCCGGATCGTTATTTCGTGTGCGAAATATAGTCCGGGAGGTATTTCGTGTGCGAAATATCTATCGAGGATTCATTCGAACGGCCGGCGGTGACCCGGTGGCGTTCGATACATCGGTTCGCCCCGGCATGTCCGTCGCGGAATGCCGGGACGATGGCATTGGGTGCGCGGGCGAATCGGCGCTTCCCGTCAAAACGACGGCAGCCCCGGTGGATTCGTCTCCGCGCGCGACCGCTTCGCTCTGCAACCCCCAGCGTGCCAGCGCCTGCCCGTAGCGGCCGTTGCCGATCAGCGCGTTCGTCGCGAGCGTGAGCGCCGGCGCGAGCCCGCTGCCGCGACGCGTCGCGATCGCGACGTCCGCATTCGCCGGCCAGCCCGCATTGACGACACCGACCCGGCGGATCTTGCCATCGCGTGCGGCCTCGTAGGCGAGCGCCGCGTTCGGATTCAGCTCGGCATCGGCACGGCCCGACAGCAGCGCGATACGCGACGCCGCATCGTCGTCGAAATAGAGCAGGTCGGTCGCCTTCAGCCCTTGCGCGACATTGCGACGGCTCCATTCGAGCAGGATGCGCTCCTGGCTCGTCCCCGCACCGGTGATGATGCGCAGGCCCGCGATGTCCTTCGGCTCGGCGATCTTCGCGATCGGGCTCGCGGTGCGCACATAGAAGCCGTGCAGCCCGAGCCGGTAGGTCGTGAAGTCGTATTTCTCCTTGCGCTTCTCGGTCACGCCGACGTTCGAGATCACCGCGTCGTACTTGCCCGACGTGAGCCCGAGCGGCCAGTCGGCCCATGCGATCGGCAGCAGCACCAGCGTGCGGCCCAATGCGTCGGCGACGAGCTGCGCATAGTCCGGATCGGCGCCGACCACGGTGCGCGCATCGGTCGCGTAGGTCGACACGGGCGGCGCGTGCGGCGAGATCGCGACCGTGAACGCACCATCGCGCACCCAGCGATACTGGCTTGCCGCGCGAATCGCCGCATCGTCGCGCGCCGCGCGGATGCGGCCGGCCTGGCGCGGATCGAGGTCCGCCGTCGCGGCGGCGGCCTCGGCTGCCTGCCACCGCAGGCCGGCGGCGCCCGCGAGTGCGGCGGTGATGAACTGGCGTCGGTCGATCATCGGCGCTCGCCTCGCAGGTGGGGCACGGCGCGCATCACAGCACCCGCGCCAGGAACGCGCGCGTGCGCGGATGGGCCGGCGCGTCGAGCACGACGGCCGGCGGCCCCGACTCGACGACACGGCCGCGCTCCATGAACAGCACGTTGTCCGCGACTTCGCGCGCGAAGCCGATCTCGTGCGTGACGATCACGAGCGTGGTGCCCGAGCGCGCGAGCTCCTTGATCACGTCGAGCACTTCATTGACGAGCTCGGGATCGAGCGCCGACGTCGGCTCGTCGAACAGCAGCACCTTCGGACGCAATGCGAGCGCCCGGGCGATCGCGACGCGCTGCTGCTGGCCGCCGGACAGCTGGCGCGGGTACGCATCGGCTTTATCGGCGAGGCCCACGCGCGCGAGCAGCGCCCGCGCGACGCGCTCGGCGGCATCGCGCGTGACGCCGCCGACGGCGACCGGCGCTTCGATCAGGTTCTCGAGCACCGTCAGGTGCGGGAACAGGTTGAAGTTCTGGAACACCATGCCGACCGCGGTGCGCCGCTTCAGCACGTCGCGCTCGTTCAGTTCGTGCAGCACGTCGCCGTCGCGCCGATAGCCGATCAGCTCGCCGTCGATGTCGATGAAGCCGTCGTCGACGCGTTCCAGATGGTTGATCGTGCGCAGCAGCGTCGACTTGCCGGAACCGGACGGCCCGACGATCACTGTCACGCTGCCGCGCGGCGCGACGAACGACACGTTGTCGAGCACGCGCTGCATGCCGAACTGCTTCGATACGTTGTGCACCGCGACTTCACCGCCGGCGCGCGGCACCGGCGCGGCTGCCGTGTCGCCGCGAGCCGTTGCGGCGGCCGTCGCGTTGCGAGCGGCCGCCGTGCGTCGCCGCAGCGCACCGATGCGTGCCAGCACGAACGTCAGCGCCGACGGCGGCGGGTTGCGCAGCGCACCGCGCGCATAGTGGCGCTCGACCTGCACCTGGATCGCGGACAGCACGGTCAGGATGATCAGATACCAGACGGTCGCGACCATCAGCAGCGGAATCACTTCGAGATTGCGGCGATAGATCACCTGCACCGTGTAGAACAGCTCGGGCATCGCGAGCACGTACACCATCGACGTGCCTTTCGCGAGCGTGATCAGGTCGTTGAATGCGGTCGGCAGGATCGCGCGCATCGCCTGCGGCAGCACGATCCGCGTGGTCTGGCGGCCGCGCGGCAGGCCGAGCGCGGCGGCCGCTTCGAGCTGCCCCTGGTCGACCGCGAGAATGCCGCCGCGAATCACTTCCGCGGAAAACGCCGCGTGGTTCAGCGTGAGGCCGAGCACGGCCGCGAGGAACGGGCTGATCAGGTCGGTGGTCGGCGTGTCGAACCACACGATGTCGGTGAACGGCACCCCGAGCCGCACGTGTTCGTACAGATAGCCGAGGTTGTTGAGAATCAGCAGCAGCACGATCAGCGGAATCGACCGGAACAGCCACACGAAGGCCCACGCGCTCGCGGCGAGCACGCGCGAGCGCGACAGCCGCGCCAGCGCGACGAACGCGCCGAGTGCGAAGCCGAATACCGCGCCGAGCAGCGTCAGCACCAGCGTGCGCGCGAGCCCGGACAGCACCGGCGGCGACAGGAACCATTCGGCGAACACCGGCCAGCCCCATTGCGGGTTGCCGACGATCGAATGGAGCGCGAGCGCGATCAGCACGAGGGCGAGCACGGTGCCGGCCGTGCGCAGCCGGTGCCGGGCCGGCACGATCCGCAGGTGCGTGCCGGCGTCGCGGATGCGGGAAGAAGAGTGCGGCGGCAGCGCGCCGCCGAGATGGGTCGTGTCGCTCATGTCGGTGTAGGTCCTCGATCGGGTCGGTCGGGCGCGCCGCGCGCGGGCGGCGCGGCGGCACGGTGGCGTTATGCGTGCGCTTCGGCCGCGTCGTCCTGTTTCCGCACCGCGCCGGGCGCCGCATGGCGGCTCGCCTTGCGCGGCAGGCCGAGGTGGTCGCGCAGTGTGCTGCCCGGCAGGTCGCGGCTGTAGCGGCCGCGCGCCTCGAGTACCGGGATCACGAGGTCGACGAAGTCGTCGACGCCCTGCGCCTGAACCGGGAAGCCGAGGATGAAGCCGTCGCCGGCCCCGGCGTCGTGCCAGCGGATCAGTTCGTCGGCAACGTGCTCGGCCGTGCCGATGAAGTTCGGGCGCGGCGTCGCGACGGCCAGCGCCGTCTCGCGCAGGGTGAGGTGCTTGCGTTGCGCGTCGGCCTTGATCCGGTCGGTGGTCGAGCGGAAGCTGTTGCGGCCGAGCTCGCCGAGTTCCGGGAACGGCGCGTCGAGCGCGTACTGCGTGAAATCGTGGTGATCGAAATAGCGGCCGAGATACGCGAGCGCCTCGTCGATCGTCAGCAGGTCGCGGATCGCCTGGTACTTGTCTTCGGCCTCGGCGGCCGTGCGGCCGACGATCGGCCCGACGCCGGGGAAGATCTTCACGTCGCCTCGCTGCCGCCCGTGCTCGACCGCGCTTTGCTTCACGCGCTGCGTGAACGCCGCCGTTTCGTCGAGCGACGGCGAATGCGTGAACACGGCATCCGCATACTTGCCCGCGAGCCCGATGCCCGTGTCGGACGCGCCGGCCTGGAAGATCACCGGCTGCCCCTGCGGCGAGCGCTGGATGTTCAGCGGGCCGGCGACATTGAAGAAGCGGCCGCGATGATCGAGCGTGTGGAGCTTGTCGCGGTCGAAGAAACGGCCGCTCGTGCGATCGCGCACGAATGCGTCGTCGTCCCAGCTGTCCCACAGCCCCTGCACGACGTCGAGATATTCGTCGGCGATCGCGTAGCGCAGTTCGTGCTCGGGATGCGCCTTGCCGAAATTCTTCGCGGTGCCTTCGAGCGGCGTCGTCACGACGTTCCAGCCCGCGCGCCCGCCGCTGATCGCATCGAGCGACGCGAGCTGGCGCGCGACCGTGAACGGCTCGCTATACGACGTCGAGATCGTGCCCGCGAGGCCGATCTTGTTCGTCGCGACCGCGAGCGCCGACAGCACGGTCAGCGGCTCGAAGCGGTTCAGGAAGTGCGGGATCGACTTCTCGTTGATGTAGAGGCCGTCCGCGACGAACGCGAACGCGATGCCGGCGGCTTCCGCCTTGCGCGCGATGCCGATCGCGAAGTCGAGGTTGATGCTTGCGTCCGGCGGGTTGCTCGGGTGCCGCCACGCGTTCATGTGGCTGCCTGCGCCTTGCAGCATCAGGCCGAAAGGGATCGATCGTCGGGTCGTCATGATGGGAGCGTCACGCGTTCTGGTCAGGGGAAAGGGAGCGGTCGGCCGCGAGGGCCGCCTGCAACGGCGTGGTCGACAGCGCGCCGCCGAGCCATTCGACCGACGCGAGCCGCGCCGCGTAGTCGGACACCGGCGAATCGATCACGAACGCGTCGACGTCGAGCTGACGGCTCAGCGCGTCGAGCGCACGATGCACGCGCTCAGGCGTATCGGCCAGCACCGTCGGGCGCAGCTCGTCGATCCGGTAGTCGGACGCGCCGCTTTGCCGCGCGAATTCCGCAGCCGCCTGCGCGCTGCCGAGATTGAAGCTCTGGCCGCCAGCCAACTGCAGCTTGAAGATCTTCAGCGGCCCGATCAGTTGCTCGGCCTCGTCGCGCGTCGACGCGGCGACCGCGTACAGCGCGACGAGCGCTCGCGTGCCGCCTGCGTCGCGATAGGCCGCGAGCGAGCGTTCGAGGTTCGCGTCGTCGCCGTTGAAGTGCCCCGCGTAGCAGAAGCGCCAGCCGTGGCGCGCCGCGAGCGCGCCGCTAGCGGGCGAGCCGCCGAGCAGGATGCGTTCGGGCAGGTGCGGCGGCACCGGCAGCGCGACCGCGCCGGCGAGCGGATGATCCTCGGCGACGCCCCAGCCGAGGAACGCGTCGAGCTCCGCGAGCTGGCCCGCGAAGTCGGGCTTCTTCGCCTTGTCGTGAAACCACTGCAGCGCGCGGGTGGTCAGCGGCAGCCCGCCGGGTGCCTTGCCGATGCCGAGATCGACGCGGCCCGGCCCGAGCGCGGCCAGCAGCTTGAACGACTCGGCGACCTTGAACGGGCTGTAGTGCTGCAGCATCACGCCGCCCGAGCCGACGCGGATGCGCGACGTGTGCGCGAGCAGATGCGCGACGACGATCTCGGGCGCGGAACTCGCGAAGCCCGGCGCGCCGTGATGCTCGGCGACCCAGAAGCGCGCGTAGCCGAGCTGTTCCGCGCGCTGCGCGAGCGTCGTCGTGAAGCGCAGCGCGTCGGCGGCGCTCGCGCCGTCGGCGATCGGGCTCTTGTCCAGCAATGAAAGCGAATAAGACATGGTGATCGGCGTTCCTGCGAAGGCGTGGACGGGGCGGCGCTCAGCTCTTCGGCAAGCCCGGCGGATTCGTGCGCGACTGGTCGATCGCTTCGGACGCGAGGTTCCAGCGATCGAGGATCTGCTGATAGCGCCCGTTCCTGATCAGCCCGTTCAGCGCGATCGTCAGCGGTTCGGCGAGCCCGCTGCCGCGGCGCGTCGCGATCGCGATGTCGGCCGTGCGCGGCCAGCCGCCGCTGATCGCGCCGACGAGCCGCGTCTTGCCTTGCTGCGCGCTCTGGTACGCGAGCACCGAGTTCACGCTGAACACCGCATCCGCGCGACCCGACTGCACGGCGACGATCCGCATCGCCTGGTCGTCGTAGTACTGGATCTGCACGGGCTTCAGGCCGTGCGCGACGTTCTCGCGGTCCCACGCGAGCAGGATCTTTTCCTGGTTGGTGCCGGCATCGGTCACGATGCGCAGCCCCGCGACGTCCTTCGGCTCGCGGATCGACTGGATCTTGCTGTCGTTGCGCACGTAGAAGCCGACCTGGTCCTTGCGGTAGGTCGAGAAATCGAGCTTCTGCTTGCGCTCCTCGGTGACGGTGACGTTCGAGATCACCGCGTCGACTTTCCCGGATTCAAGCGCGAGCGGCCAGTCGGCCCACGCGAGCGGGACGATCTTCAGCTTGCGGCCGAGGCTGTCGGACACGAGCTGGCCGACGTCCGCGTCGAAGCCGATCACCGTGCGCGCGTCGGTCGCATACGTGCTGATCGGCGGCAGGCTCGGCGCGACGCCGATCGTCAGCGTGCCCGCTTCGGCGAACCTGAACGACGCGGGCACCGCGCGCTCGACGGCCGCATCGGCCGTGCCACGCGGACGGCCGCGCTGCTCGGGGCTCAGGTCGAAGGTCGCGGCGGCCGCGGCGAGCGCGGTCAGGCCGATCAGGGCGGCGGCCAGCGTGCGGATGGCGCGGGGCGCGAAGGGGGCGGCTCGTTGCATGGATGCGTCCTGTTGTCGTGCTGTCGGAGAGTCGTCGGGAACGAAGGTCGGATGAGGCGGGCGGGTTCAGCGCGGCAGGGCCGCTTCGGGCAGCGGCGCCCACAGGTCGGCGAGCGTCGACGTGCGCGACGGATCGGCGAGATCCTTGCCGAAGCGCAGGTGGAAATACGCTTCGGGGTCGATCGACGCGTCGAACAGCCGCGTATAGCCGGTACGGTCGTACAGCGCCCATGCTTCGGGCTGGCGGAAGCCGGTGGTCAGGTACACGCGCCGGTAGCCCTGCCGCGCGGCGCGCAGCTCGAGGGCGTCGACGATCACGCGGGCGAGCCCCTGGCGGCGCAGGTCCGCGCGGGTCCAGATGCGTTTGAGTTCGGCGGTCTGCGCGTCGTAGCGCTTGAACGCGCCGCCGCCGATCGTCGCGCCGTCGCGCAGCAGCAGCACGAACGCGCCTTCGGGCGGCGCGAACAGCTCGGCCGGGTAGCGCGCGAGTTCGTCGCGCGCGGACGCGCGGCTGTCGGGACGATACGCGTCGTAACGCGTCGCGTATTCGTCGATCAGCGCGTCGATCAGCGGCTGGGCGCGGACGTCGAGCGGCGTCGTGTCGATCAGGCGGTCGTTCGTGGCCATGGGCATCGCGAAGGGCGCGCGATGCGGATGGTCCTGGCGGGTGCGGGGCACTCGGCCCGTCCGGCCTGTTCCGTTATCGCGACGCGGTTGTCGTGATGACGGCGGCCGCGGGGCTTGCTGCGCTGCATCCGGCGTGCCGCCGCCGTTTTGAACACGTTAGCGGCGCGGCCGGGAAAGGCGAACGAAGCAATTTCGATAAGGATTTCGTGGGGGATGTCAGAAGGGTTGCAGGGGGAGGGGCGGTGGCGAACGGGCGTGGTGGGGAGCCGCGCCCGTGCCCCGCCGTCGCGGGGCGATGATCGACGACGATAGCGTTCAGGCTGCTGCCTGATGCATCGCGCCGTGCTGTTCGCCACCCAGGATATCGACAAGCTGGGTCAGCATCCGGCTCAATTCCCCCGTCATCAACGTGACGTCCGAATCGAAGCGTTCGTCGTCATTTTGCGCGGTGGGATCCGCCGCTTCCTTGATCACGTCGAGCGGCGCGACACGCTTGATCGTGAGCGACGGGGTCAGCACGAACGAGATCCGGTCATCCCAGGTCATCGCGAGGCGCATGCATTGTTTGCCGGCTTCGATGTGCCGGCGCATGTCGTTCGCTTCCAGCGCGTGGCCGACATATCGCACCGTGGCACCGCCTTCGCCGCTGGAGCGCAACTCGGCGTCCTGGTCCACCGTGAAGCCGCCCGGCGCGTCGCCGGACAGCAGCCAGTCCGTCATCGCGGCCACCGGCGAGCGGGCCACCTGAAGGCCCGCGAGCGGCAACGCGTCGATCGATTTGACGAGGAGGCTGCGAACGTCGTCGGCAAGCGCCTGTGCCGCCGCATCGATGACGAGCCAGCCGTTCGCCGTATCGATCCACACGCGGGTATCGCGGCGAATGCTGAACGCGCGCGGCAGCAGTTCGTCGATCACCTGCTCCTTGAGTTCGCGCAGTTGCTTTCGGCCGACCTTGAAACCCTGCTGCTCTTCGACTTCAAGTGCACGCGCCTTGGTGACCTGATTGACGACCGACGCCGGCAGCAGCTTCTTTTCGGTACGAAACAGCAGCAGCATCTGCCGGTTGATCGAATACACGAGCGCGCCGTCGTCACGCGGCGACGCCCATCCGGCGCGCTGCATTTCGACGCTGCTGCCCGGCTGGAACGCATGAGGCGCCAGCCATTGTTCCATCTGGTCAGGCGTGACGGCCCAGGGTGCCGGAAGACGATGAAGCTGAAGGTTCTTGAACCACATGGGAGTACGGGCAAAGCGCATCATTCTATATGACGGCGACGATTCCACGTTCTGCGTGCAGTGCGGAATCCGTCGGGTGCGTCATTCGATGACCCGCGCCGGCGTCGACGCCTCCGCCAGCTGAAACAGGCAATCCCCACGCCGCACCTGCGCGGGCACGCGCTTGCACACCACTTCACCATCCCCCTTGAACCGGTGCAGCACCGGCTCACGCAGCGGCGTATCGGGAAAGTGCACCCACGCGGCCGGCTGTCCGGCCTTCACCTGGTCGCCGAGTTCGACGAGCGGTTCATACAGCCCGCGTTCGTACGCGTAGACAAAGTGACGATCGCCGTCCACACGCAGGAACCGCGTAACGGTCGGCGGCGCATCGGGCACGAGCGCGCCGTGCAGCAAACCGATATACCCGAGGTAATGCAGCAGCCCGTGACGCCCCAGCCGGATCAGCGACGGATCGGCCATCCCCGCACCGCCGAGTTCGGTCACGATCGAGATCGCGCCTTGCCGGCGCGCGGCCGAGGCCGAATGCACCGGATTCGGCGCATGCAGCAGCGCATTCGGCAGCCCGAATGCAACGAGCAGCCCGTTGAGCTTCGCCGCTTCTTCATCGTCGAGCGGGTCGATCGCGAGCATGTTGCCGCCCTGGTACAGCAGCGAACTGCCGCCCGAATGCAGATCGACCAGATACTGCGCGCGCGACAGCAGCGCATGCTCGATGTAATGCGCGATCATCTGCGTCGGCGTGCCGGTCGGGTCGCCAGGGAAGCTGCGGTTCAGGTTGCCGTCGTCGAGCGGCGACACGCGCAGGCCCGCATCGGCCGCGGGGAAATTCGCCATCGGCAGCAGGATCAGTTGTCCGCTCACCATGTCCGGATCGATCTCGCGCATCAGCTGCGACACGATGATCTGGCCTTCGTATTCGTCGCCATGGTTGCCGGCCATCACGAGCGCGACCGGGCCGTCGCCGTTGCGGATCGACGCGATCGGGATCGGCAGCCAGCCGTATGCGGAGCGATGCACGGAATGCGGCAGCCGCAGGTAGCCCGCATGCTTGCCTTGCGCATCGAGATCGATTTCGCAGTGAATGGGATTTCGGTGTGACGAGGAGGAGGCGGTCATGGCGGCTTCGTTCGAAGAACGGGAATCTGCCATCTTATCGGGAAACGACCGCCGCGCGGCGCACCCGGCACCGGCGAACCCGAACGCCGTCAACGGTCCGGTACGCGAACGCACGGCAGATGCAACCGGAGCAGCCACGCGCGATGTTGCAGCGCTGAAACACCTGCCGGCGTGCGAATCGGGCGCCGGCGCACGCCGCGTTTCGCGCCAGCCCCTTGTGGCGACGGGGCCGGCGCGCGTGATCGCGTCAGCGGCCCGACGTTTCAGCCTCGATACGGCCTTCTTCCCACAGCGCCCAGAAACGGCTGCCCGCGCGATACGGATTCGCGCGACGGGCCGCGTGATCGGTGACGCCCTGGCGGAACGCACCGTACAGCGTCAGCGGCGGGTTGTCGACGCACGCGGCTTCACGGGCGGCGGGCGTGCGGCGCTCGGAAACGAGCCGCCGGATCAGCGAGGCGCCGTCGATCACGTCGAGTTGATCGATCGCTTCTGCGTGGCTGATGACTTCGACGGTATTCATGTTTGGCTCCCGGACTTGCTGTTTCCCAGTCAAGGAGCAATAAGAGTGCCAGCCATGAAATACCGCGCGCCGCCGCGATCGTGCGGGCTTCTGCGGCGAACGTGACGCGCGGCGCGGGCCGATGTTACGGAACACGTCACGTGACACGGGCCGGTGCCGCGACACACACGCCCATGCGCGCACGCGCGGAGCGCGCGAAGGGTTGCGGAATTGAATCGCTGGAAGCGCAGGGGAATGGGTGGAATGCGGGGCAATCGACGGACCCGCTGCAACCGGCCGCGGCACCGCGCGCGGCGCGGCTTCGTCGTGCGCAGCGATCAGCTCGCGGCCACGGGCGCCACGCGATTGCTTCCCGCCGAATAGAAGCGATAGATCCCCTTGCCGGCCGACTTCGCGTCATACAGCGCGCTGTCGGCCTGCCGGATCAGTTCGTCGGGCGAGCCGTGCCCGTCGTCGAGCGCGATGCCGATGCTGATGCCGATGCTGACGGTCTCGTCGATCGACAGCGTGTACGGCGCCGAGATCTGCCGGATGATCCGCGCGGCAAGCAGCGAGCACGCGTGCGTCGTGGTGGCGTCGAGTGCGACGATGAATTCGTCGCCGCCGATCCGCGCGGCCAGCTCGCCGGGCGGCAGCGTCTTGCCGAGCCGCAATGCCACCTGCGCCAGCACTTCGTCGCCGGCCTGGTGGCCGAACCGGTCGTTGATCGCCTTGAAGCCGTCGAGGTCGAGATACATGACGGCAAGCGTGGGGTTCGGCAGGCGCGGCCGGTGCGCGAGCATCCGCTTGAGTTCCGCATGCAGTTCGCGGCGGTTCGGCAAGCCGGTCAGCGCGTCGTGCCGCGCCAGATGCCGGATGTGCTGCTCGGCACGGCGGCGCGTGGTGACGTCCTCCACGATGATCACCGCATTGCCGTCCGGCACGCGATGGCGCGTGAGTTCGAGCTGGCGGCCATCGGCAAGCGCGATGTCAAACGGGATGGGTTCGTCGCGGGTCAGCCAGACCGCGCACTGCGCGGCGAGGCCGGCATTGCCGGGATCGGCGACGGCGTTCGTGCCGAGCGCCGCGACGACGTCGGGCAGCGGCGTATCCAGCATGATCTCGCGCGGCGAGCCGAACAGTTGCGCGGTGCGCCGGTTCGCGACGATCACGCGGCTCTCGCCGTCGATCATGCACAGGCCGTGCGGCATGTAGGTGAGGGCGGCGTCGAAGCGTGCGACGAGCTCGGCGTTGCGCTGGCGCGCGGCGATCAGCGCGACCAGCACGCGGTAATGGCGCTGCACGACCGTGCGCATCGCCGCCAGATAGATCGCGAGCGGCGGCACCAGCAGCCATGCGCCGGGCCGGTCGACCAGCAGCGCGCCGACGCCGATCGGCACGACGCCGAGCGCGACTTGCGTCATCGCCAGCCGCGGCAGCGCCGAATTGCGCGACGCGATCCCGCCGAACACGCCACCCGCGACCATCACCGACAGCGTGCCGAGTTCGACGTCGGACGCCTGCACGCACCCCATCACGCCGAGACCGAGCACGAAGCAGGCGGCGAGCGAAACGGGCGCATAATGCAGCGCCCAGTACTCGGCGCGATCGTCGCCGGCGGCGCGGTGCACCGCGTACGCGCGGGCGATCGCGAGCCGTGCCCCGAGCAGGCCGACGTCGACGACGAGCCACACGAAACACCAGAGTTGATGCAGACGGATCAGCGCGATCGCCGCGACGAACGCGCTGGCGAGGCCGGACAACGCCATCGGGCGCACGTCCTCGAACAGCGTGACGAGCATCGATGGACGCAGTGCGGCCGTCACGCGGTGATTGCCGCAAGGGGGAGTGGCGAGAACGGAGTTCAGGAGGCGCGTCCTGACTGCCATGGCTGTTTTACCCCGACACGATGTCGACTCCTGGCCGGTGGCTCCGCACGGCAGAGGGCGGAGTGAGCGGCGAGCCGGATGCGCATGACATTACCATGAAACATTGGCGCCGCGTGGCGTCCGCAAGCCTGCGCGCGTAGTCGTAAACCACGGCGGCGCGCGCCTTGCGGATTCGCCGTCGCGAAGGCAGGATCGTTGCCCGAGGGACGATCTCGGGCAACGGCCCGCGGACCGATTGTGGCGTGCGTCGCACGAGGTTTGCCGACGGCGCGCGATCGGCCGCCGGCGATCGATACGGCCACCGCGATACCGCCGAACCGCGCACGGATGCCTGCTGCGACCGGGCGCCGCAGCCCGTCTGAATCCCATTATAAGAAATCCAATAAGTATTTCATGCGAGAAATACTATAGGCGATATATCAAAAACAATGCCAGAATGCGCGCCGCTCCGAACGCGCGACACCCGAGCGCCGTCCGAGCCGCATCAGGAGGTTCCCCCACATGAAAAACCACGGCCTGTCACGGCGGGGTTTTCTGAAAGCCAGCGTGCTGGCGGGCGTCGCGGTCTACGTCGCGCCCATCGGCAGCCGCGCGTTCGCGGCGCTCTTCGAAGAAAAACTCCTCACCCCGGTCAAATGGGATAGCGTCACCGGCATCCCCCAGTTCCGCATCGACGGCATCGCGAAGGTCACGGGCTCGAAAGTGTTCGCCCGCGACGTGCGCGCGGCCGACATGCCGCACTGGCCGCAGCAGCAATCGCATGCGCTGATCCTGCGCGTCGCGCAGGCCGACCGCACGTACGAAGGCTTCGACCTGTCGCTGCTCGGCGACGAACTGAAGCCGGACCGCGTGGTCACGGCCGACGATCTCGCGCGCGACGGCGTCGCGTTCCCGACGTTCTACGGCGACGACATGCTGTTGCCTGCCGGCAAGACGCCCGCGTATCTTGGCCATGCGGTCGCGATCCTGATCTATCACGACTTCGCGCGCTTTCGCTTCGCGAAGAACGCGCTCAAGTTCCGCGACGACGTGATCCGCTACGGCGCGGTCACGGGCCCGCTCGAGCGCGATCCGTGGGGCACGTTCCGCTACGTGCGGGTGGGCGGCAAGACGGCCTATGACGACGATGTCTATTCGAGCCTGAAGGACGCGCCGATCTTTCCAAGCATGATGCGCAAGCACCTGCCGGTCTGGCCGGACGGCAAGGAGCACGGCAAGCTCGACGAGCAAGGCATGTTCCTGGCCGGCCAGATCGCGGCCGAACTCGATCGTCCGTCGGCCGACTGGCTCGTGTTCGACCGCGAGTACAACACGCAGTCGGTCGATACCGCCGCGCTCGAACCCGACAACGCGAACTGCTGGTACGACACCGCGACGCAGTCGATGCACCTCGTCGTGCCGACGCAGTCGCCGCTGGAAGTGGCGGAGCACGCGGCCGAGATGGTCGCGAAGTGCCGCATTCCGGTGAAGAAGCTGTTCGTGCACCCGTGCTACACGGTCGGCTACGGTTCCAAGGATCACTTCAACGTGCCGTTCTACGGGCTCGTCTGCGCGCTGTACGCGGATGGCCGTCCGGTGCGGTTCGCGAACGACCGCTACGAGCAGTTCCAGACGTCGCTGAAGCGTCACGCGTTCAGGATGCGTTACCGGATCGCCGTCGATCGCAACACCGGCCTGCTGCAGTCGTTCAAGGGTGACTTCGAGGCGAACGGCGGCGGCCGCTCGAACTTCTCGCCGTCGGTGGCGATGGTCGGCGCGACGGCCGCGCAATCGATCTATTACTTCCCGAAGAGCGACCTCGCATCGGTCGCGATCGCGTCGCGCGCGATCGACGCCGGCTCCGCACGCGGCTACGGCACGCTGCAGAGCATGGCCGCGACCGAGATGGCGGTCGACGAGATCGCCGCCCAGCTGAACATCGACCCGATCGATTTCCGCCTGCGCAACGCATTGCGTTCGGGGATGAAGAACACGCAGGGCGCGATTCCCGCCGGCGCGCTGCGCGTCGACGAAGTGCTGGAGCGCGCGAAGCAGCATCCGCTGTGGACGCGTCGCGCGGCACGCAAGGCCGAATTCGAGGCGGCGAACCCGGGCAAGCGCTACGGCGTCGGCTTCGCGTGCGTGCAGAAGGACTTCGGCACGGGTGCCGAGGCCTCGTTCGCGAAGGTCGAGTTCGACGAGAACGGCAAGGTGTCGCTGCAACACACGGCGGCCGAGATCGGCACCGGGATGTCGACGTCGCAGGCCGTCGCGGTCGCGAAGTGGCTCGGCCGTCCGGCGACCGAGGTGCGCGTCGCCGTGACCGAATGGCCGGACCTGCCGGTCGAGACGAGCGGCGATCCGTACCTGATGTCGCAGGCCGACCAGGATCGGCTGAGCGCGAATCCGCGCTGGTCGCCGAGCTATGCATCACCGTCGAGCGCGACGAATTCCGCGTACTACTTCACGCACAGCACGCGCGAAGCCGCACGTGCCGTGTTCCGCTACGGTCTGTGGCCGGCCGCGATGTCGATCTGGACGCGCGGCCTCGGCGGCGGCCAGGCCGCGCCGTACACGATCCGCTTCGAGGACGCGCGCTGGGTCGACGGCAAGCTGACCGCCGACGGCCTCGAGCCGCTGACGTTCGAACAGCTCGCGAAGCAGGCGCATGCGCTTGGCCTGCCGACCGGCGCGGTCGTGCACGTGTTCAACCGCTGGCAATGGACCGACGCCGAGTTCGACGTGGGCGGCGCGGTCGATCGTTTGCCGATCGACGGGCTGTCGCTGCGCGTCGGCGCGCCGAAGACGGGCGACGCCGGCCCGATCCCCGGCACCGCCGCGCCGGCCGGCGCGACCGCGATGCGCGGCACGCTGGCACCGACCGCGAACGGCTATCGCGTGCTGGACCGCAAGCGCGTATTCATCCCGCCGACGAGCCGCAACAACGCGGCCGTCACGTACTACACGGCGGTCGGCACGCTCGTCGAGCTGGCCGTGCACGAAGCGACCGGCAAGGTCGAGCTGCTCACGCATCACTCGATCATGGAATGCGGCAACCAGATCTCGCCGCAGCTCGTGTCGGGCCAGCTGCAGGGCGGTCTCGCGATGGGCATCGGCCACGCGCTGCACGAGTATCTGCCGCTTTACGAAGACGGCCCGGGCAACGGCACGTGGAACTTCAACCGTTATCAGCTGCCGCGCGCGACCGATGTCGCCGTGTGGTCGCAGACGGGCGACATCCTGCCGCCGCTGTCCGAGACCGATCCGCCGAAGGGTGTCGCCGAAGTGGTGATGATCCCCGTCGTCGGCGCGATCGTGAACGGCATCGCGCACGCGATCGGCCATCGTTTCACCGATTTGCCGGTGACCCCGCAAAAGATTCAGGAGGTGCTCGCATGACGACCGCCCAAACCGCCGCACCGGCCGCGAGCGCCAGCGCGGTTGCGACCGGCGCGTCCGCGCCGAACGCGGCTTCGGCCGCCCCGGCATCCGCACCCGCTGTGCCCGCTGCATCCGCCGTACCCGCTGCCGCACCGGCCGCCGTCGAGCGTCCGCTCGTGCGCTTTCGGCAGAAGCCGCTGTCGGTGAACATCAACGGCAAGTCCGTCGGCCCGATGCAGGTGCCCGAAGGGCTGATGATGATCGAGTTCCTGCACGAGTACGCGGGCCTCACCGGTTCGCGGCTCGGCTGCGGGCAGGGCATCTGCCACGCGTGCGTCGTGATCGTCGACCAGCCGGACGGCACGAGCGAGGAAATGCGCACCTGCATCACCGGCGCGCACTTCTTCCACGGCCGCTCGATTCGTACGATCGAAGGCCATGCGAAGCGCAACGAAGCCGGCGAAGTGGTCGAGCTGTCGCCGGTCCAGCAGAAGTTCCTCGAGCACTTCAGCTTCCAGTGCGGCTACTGCACGCCGGGCTTCGTCAACGCGGCGACGGTGCTGATCGAGCGCCTGAAGCGCGAGCCGATCGCGAAGGCCGACGTCGAGCGCACGATCACCGATGCGCTGAATGCGCACCTCTGCCGCTGCACGGGTTACGTCCGCTACTACGAAGCCGTGAAGGACGTGATTTTGACGACGCCGGGACTCGTGAAGGACGCCGCATGAAACGCACATTCGCCCATCGTGCCGCGCGGGCCGCAGGCCTGCCCGCACTCGCGGCCGCCTGCGCGCTGTTGCTCGCCGCCTGCGGCGGCCATGACGCGCCGGTGTCGAGCGCGGCTTCGGGCGCGCCCGGTGCCGACCAGGTCGCGCGGGGCCGCTATCTCGTCAAGGCCGCGGACTGCGCGGCGTGCCACACGGCCAAGGACGGCGCGCCGTTCGCCGGCGGCGCACCGCTCGAATCGCCGTTCGGCACGTTCTACGGCTCGAACATCACGCCCGACAAGGATCGCGGGATCGGCAACTGGAGCGCGGACGACTTCTACGCGGCGCTGCACGACGGCAAGGCGCCGGGCAAGCGCCTGTATCCGTCGATGCCGTATACGTCGTACCGCCAGCTCACGCGTGCCGATACCGACGCGATGTACGCGTACCTGAAGACGGTGAAGCCGGTCGCGCAGGCAAATCGCGCGCACGAACTCAAGTTCCCGTACAACCTGCGCTTCGGCATGGTGTTCTGGGACATGGCGTTCCTGAAGGACAGCCTGCCCGATGCGTCGAGCGGCCAGTCCGCCGACTGGCAGCGCGGCCGCTATCTGGCGGGCGCGCTCGGTCACTGCGCGGAATGTCACACGCCGCGCGCGTTCACCGGCCAGCTCGACGGCGCGAAGCCGTTCGCGGGCGCCGCGCTCGGCCGCGTGGCCGCGCCGGACATCACGCCGGCCGGCCTCGCCGCGCGCGGCTGGACGGGCACCGACCTGCAGACGTTCTTCGGCGTCGGCATCGCGCCGCAAGGCTCGGCGTTCGGCGAAATGTATCCGGTCGTGCACCTGAGCACGCAGTACCTGGCGAAGGACGACCTGCGCGCGCTGTCCGTGTATCTGCTCGGCGATACGCCGCCGGCGCCGCAGCCCGTGAAGCCGGTGTCGGCCGATGCCGCGCAGCTCGCGGCCGGCCGTTCGGTGTATCTCGCGGTGTGCGCGGGTTGCCACGGCTTCAGCGGCGAAGGCAAGCCGCACGTGGCGGTGCCGATGAACGGCAATTCGACGCTGCGTCAGGGCGACGCGCGCAACCTGCTGGTCGCGATGCTCGATGGCGTCGACGAGCAGAAGTTCGCGGGCCTCGAAAACCTGCAGCCGATGCCGGGTTTCGCGCACACGCTGAGCGACGACGAACTCGCGCAGCTCGCGAACTACCTGCGTGCGACGTGGGGCGGCCAGCCCGCGAGCGTCACGCCGGCCGACGTGAAGGCCATGCGCCGGTAAAGCGTGGGGCGAAGCAGGGCGT
>NZ_JBQEON010000005.1:0-6801 GCF_052045245.1 Burkholderia sp. 22313 | reverse complement strand
CGACGCCCCGTTCGAGCCCGTCCGGCGGCGCTTCAGTAGCCGCCGCCCCCTCCGCCGCCACTTCCTCCTCCGCTGCCGCCCGCACCGCCGTACCGGCTCATGCCGGTGCCTTGCGATACGCCGCCGCCCGACGACGTACATCCCGCCGACAGCACCAGCATCAGCGCCGCGAGCAGTGCCGCGGTCAATCTTGCCGAATTCATTTCAGCCTCCTTACGTCGCGCAGGCCGCGCGGCACGGCGGTTCGCATGAACGGCGACCGCGCGATGACGAAACGTTTCGGGTGGGCGGTTTATTCCATGCGTTTTGTCTATCGGTGCGCGTTGCATGCGGGTGCCGGATCGGTCACTGGCGCAGCGGCTTGGTACACTCCGGCTCGCCGCCATTCCGATTCCCGTGACAGGGACCATGAGCACCGCCGTCGAGCGAGCGCCGCGCAAATCGTCGCGTCCGTCCAGTCCTGTCGTGCTCGGTTGCGTGTCGTTCGCGATCGGCGGCACCGGTTCGATGATCGGTTATGTGCTGACGTGGGGGGCCGGCGGGCGTTGCGCACGCGAACAACGCTGCCGCCTCGGCTTTTGCAGTCCGCGCGCTGCAGGTCTATATTCGTATCACGAGATGACCGGTCTCCAGCGGATCGCTGCGTGCGCAACCCGGCATGCGGCGACCGACGCCCCGCAACGTACATGCCCGCGCGACGCCGTCCGTTCTGGATCGAACGTCGCATCTCGCCGCCGGCCGCGGCGCTTCCCGCAGTGTTCAAAACCGGCCCCGCACGTTGCGGGGCGGGTGTCCGTCGGCCGTCGACCCGGTTAAAAGCAAATCAATCATGCAGGGGGAGGTCGTTTGCAAGGAGTCTCGCATGAGCACGACCTCAAGCCTCAACCTCGAAGGCAAGCTGCGGCGCGATGCCGGCATCGTCGGCCTGCTGTTCGCCAGCACGACCAGCATGGTCGGATCCGGCTGGCTGTTCGGCGCCTATCACGCATCGAGGATCGCCGGACCGCTGAGCATCGGCAGCTGGGTGCTCGGCGCGATCATCATCCTGTTGATCGCACTGTGTTTTGCCGAGCTGGCCGCGCTGTTCCCGCGTAGCGGCGCGCTCGTCCACATGAGCCACGCCAGTCACGGGGAAGGGCTGGGACGCATCTGGTGCTGGCTGTTGTTCCTCGCGTACGTGCCGGTGCCGGCCGTCGAAGCCGAAGCGATCGTCACCTACGCGAACAACTATCTGCCGTGGTTCATTCGGCCGGGCGGCGCCGGGCTGCTCACTGCGACCGGCTTCGTTACGTGCGCGGCGCTGCTCGGCGTGATGGCGCTGCTGAATTTGATGGTCGTGCGCTGGCTGCTGACCGTGAATTCGACGATCACATGGTGGAAGATCGGCGTGCCGCTCGTGACGATCGCCGGGCTGCTCGGCGCGAGCACGCACTGGGGCGTGATGAAGGCCGCGCCCGACAGCTACAGCCTGTCCGGCATGTTCACCGCGCTGCCGGCGGCCGGCATCGTGTTCAGCTATCTCGGTTTTCGCACGGCGATCGACCTCGGCGGCGAGAGCGCCAATCCGCGCCGAAACATCCCGCTCGCGGTGATCGGCGCGGTGCTGCTCGCGGCCGTCATCTACATCCTGCTGCAGGTCGCGTTCATCTATGCGCTCGCGCCGGCCGATCTCGCGCACGGCTGGAACCATCTGAGCTTTACCGGCGAAACCGGACCGTTCGCGGGCCTCGCCGCGACCCTCGGGCTCGGCTGGATGGCGACGCTACTGTACATCGACGCCTATGTGTCGCCGGGCGGCACGGGGCTGATGTACATGACGGGCGGCTCGCGCATCCTGTTCGCCGCTGGCGAACTCGATGCCGGCCCGCGCGCGCTGACGCGACTGAACGGCAACCGGATCCCGTGGATGTCGGTCGTGGTGATGTGGGCGTTCGGCGTCGTGTTCCTGCTGCCGTTCCCCGCGTGGCAGCAGATGGTGAACTACATCACGTCCGTCACCGTGCTGACATACGGGCTCGGCCCGGTCGCGCTGATGGTCCTGCGCCGCAACCTGCCGGAGATGGAGCGGCAGTTCAGGATGCGCGGCGCGGGGCTGCTTGCGCCGCTCGCGTTCGTGTGCAGCGATCTGGTGATCTACTGGACCGGCTTTCGCACCAACAACTTCCTGTTCTCGCTGGTGGCGATCGGGTTCGTCGCGTATGCGATTTACCATCACGCGATCCTGCGCCGCAGCGCGCGCCAATTCGGCTGGAAGCACATCGCGTGGCTGCTGCCGTGGTTCGGCGGGCTGTGGCTGCTGTCGTGGCTAGGCGGGATCGGCGGCGGCCTCGGCATCATGCCCTTCGGCTGGGACATCCTGATCGTCGCGGTGTGGAGCGTGATCGTCTATGTGCTCGCGCTGCGTAGCGCGCTCGGCCGTGACGAGACGGCGTCGATGATGGCGCTGATGGACGAGACGAGCTGACGCGCACGGCGACACGCTGCCGGGGCGCGCGGTGCGCCCCGGCGATTGGCTGCATCACGGGTAACGGATGCGGCGTGGCCGGCATCCGCACGACGATCAACGATAGACGAGATCGGCGCGGCGGTTCTGCGCCCACGATTCCTCGTCGTGGCCGAGCGCGACCGGCTTTTCCTTGCCGAGGCTGACCGCTTCGAGTTGCGAGGCCTGCACGCCCAGCGTCTCGAGCGCGCTCATCACGGCCTGCGAGCGGCGCTGGCCGAGCGCGAGGTTGTATTCGGACGTGCCGCGTTCGTCGGTATTGCCCTGGATCAGCACGTGGCGCGACGGGTGGCTGCGCAGGTAGTCGGCGTGCGTCTGCAGCAGCGACTCGTATTCCGGCTTCACCGAATACTGGTCGAAATCGAAATAGACGCTGCGCTTCGCGAGCGGGCTGTTCGGATTGTTGAGATCGTCGGCCGCTACCGTCGCGACTGCCTCGCTCGACGGCGCCGGCGCCATGCCGGCATTCTCGGGCGTTTTCGCCGCGTGGTGGCAACCCGCCAGCAGTGCGAAAACTGCCAGGACCGCCCATCGGTTCGTTTTGCTCATTGTGCGTCTCCTGCGGTTGACTGCGTGGAAAGCATCGTGCGTACGTACGGGCACGTCACGATTCCGGCCGGGACGACACGAAAATGCCGGCTTGCGTGCGTCATGCGATGCATTTTCGTAAGCTGGCGAGGCGTCATATGAAAGATTGTCCTGACCGGAACGCCGAAATCACGGCGCCGCTGCAATCAGATTAGGAAAAATGTCACAACGTGACCAGTTTCTTCGTCAATTTCGCGCAAAAACGACGCAGGAGGCGTTCTTGCCCGCGCGTCGCGGCGCAGCGCCGCGCAGGGCGTGCCAGTCACATCGACGTTCGGCGTCGCGCCAACTGGTTCGCGCGCATCGACGTGATCCGGATTCGCACTATGTGCGACGAGCACCGGCAGCATGTCGAGCCGGCCGAACCATGCGGCGAACGGCAGTGGCGTTTCACCGGCGCGATGGGTCTGGTCGATCGGGCAGTGCGTATCGGCCAGCCGCTTCGCGATCGCGGTTTCGCCCCAGGCAGTTTGCCCCGTTGCCAACGGTGATGCTCAGGATCGACCTCGCTGTCAAGGTACCGACGACGCGCCGCCCCGAGCGCCGATCATGGCCGACCGGTGTCCGACGGGCGTTCTCCGAATTTCTCGCGATAGGCAATCGCGAATCGCCCGAGATGCGTGAAGCCGCAATCGAGCGCAATTTCCGCGACGCTGAAGCGCGACTTCGCCGACTTGAGCCGTTCGCGCGCGCGATCGAGCCGAAGATCGCGCAGGTATCGCATCGGGCTGGTGCCATGCAGTTGCAGAAACAGGGTGCGCAGCGTGCGTTCGGATGTTTCCGCGGCGCGGGCGATGTCCGCGATCTGGAGCGGCTGGTCGAAATGTGCCTCCATATAGGCCTGTGCCCGCCGCGCGCCACTCGCCGCGAGATCGCGCTGCGCGGCGGCACGCGGGCTGGCCGCGTGCGCGTCGTCCAGCAAATCGATCAGCAAATGCGCAAGTCGATCGGCGACGCGCGGATTGGCGCTCGCCTGAGCCAGCATCTCGTGCGAACTCGAGACCAGCGCCAGTTGCTGCATCCACGAGCGCAGCGCGGCGTGACCCAGGTTGAGCGACGGCCCGAGACCCATGCCATCGCCGCCTTCCCATGGTTCAAGCATCGACGTGTCGATACGCAGGACGAACTGCTCGCAGTCGGACGATAGCTGCGCGTCGAAGCATTCGCCGGACGGGCACAGCACGGCTGTCTGCGTATCGATGAACAGGTCGCGCCCCATCGTGCGAACCCGCGCGCTTCCGGCAAGACAGAACATCAGCAGGTGGTAACCGTCGATCGCGTCGACCAGGACGCGCATTGCGTTGCCGAACCTGATCGTGCCGATCCCGACGCTATTCAGGGCTACGAAATTCATCCGGGAGGATCGACTCCGCTCGCGATCAGACGGGGAAAGCGTATGCGACTGCATCACGCGGGAAATCTGTTCGCGAGTTTCGTCAAGATCCTGCGACTCGAAAAGCCGGTACGCGCGCAGCGCGGACGGATTGAACGGTTGGGGGAGCATGCTGTTTATCTCGGAATTGTGCGCGGGAAACGCAAAAAATCCGTGCCAGCGCGGCTGGATCGGCGTCGCCGTCGCCATTCATAAAACCGCCGAAAGTGGATAGTCGGCGCACTGACGCGAAGTTTATGGATAGACGAGCAATTTCGACATCCCAAGAATTCGAGGCAGTTCCGGTGTGAGCGATATTTGGCCCGTCGTGGTGCGCCTGCCAAGGTGCCCGGGTCGTGCGGCGGGGCGCTGACATCTTGACGAATTGTAAATTCGAGCGGAACTCGCCGCCGTTGGCCAGCCGCATCGGCTAGCCAGTCGGCGGCGATATTGAATCCAACTATTACGCGGAGGAGAAACCATGCGGGAAATCGATCTGCAGCGGCTCGTGGCCGAAGCAAAGGTGGGCAGGGTCCATCGTGTCGTGCTGTTCTGGTGCGCGCTGATCATCATCTTCGACGGCTACGATCTGGCGATCGTGGGCATCGCGTTGCCGTCCATCATGCAGGAGATGCGCGTGAACCCGGCACAGGCGGGCTTCATGGTCAGTTCGGCGCTGTTCGGCATGATGCTCGGCAACGTCCTGCTCGGCTCGGTGGCCGACAGGATTGGCCGCCGCCGCACAATCGCCTGCTGCATCGCGCTGTTCAGTCTCCTTACCGTTGCGGCGGGCATCGCGCGAAACCCGGTCGAATTCGGTGTCGCGAGATTCATCGCGGGAATCGGCATTGGGGGCGTGATGCCGAACGTCATCGCACAGATGACCGAGTATGCGCCGCGCCGCGTGCGCAGCACGCTGGTCGCGCTGATGTTCAGTGGCTACTCGGTGGGTGGCATGCTGGCCGCGCTGCTGGGCAAGGCGATGATCGACGGTTACGGCTGGCGCTCCGTCTTCATCGCGGCCGGCTTGCCGCTGTTGCTGATCCCGATGTTTCTTCGGCGCATGCCGGAATCGCTGTCATTTCTGGCTCGCAACGGACAGCAGCAGGCGCTGGTGAACATTGCGTGTCGGATCGATCCAGAATTGAAGGTCCGAAGCGATCACCGGCTGCGCTGGAGCCAGCAGGACGAAGCGAGCAGGGCGCCGCTGCGACTGCTGCTGAGTGATGGGCGCGGCGTCAGCACCATGATGTTCTGGGGCGCGTGCTTCATCTGCCTGTTCATGGTGTACGCGTTGAGCTCGTGGCTCGTCAAGCTGATGGCAAGCACCGGATACAGCATGGGCTCGGCGTTGACGTTTGCGTTCGTGCTCAATGGCGGTGCGGTGGCCGGCGCGATCGGCGGAGGCTGGTTGGCCGATCGTTCGCAAATCAAGCACGTTCTGATGACGATGTTCGTACTCGCGTCGGTGTCGATCACGCTGCTGGGTTTCGGGTTGCCGACGGCATCCATGCTACTTCTTGCCGCGCTGGCAGGGGCGAGCACGATCGGCACGCAGATCCTGCTTTGCGCGTATGCGGGGCAGTTCTATCCGGCCGCCATCCGGGCGACGGGCATTGGCTGGGTGCTCGGCGTGGGACGAAGCGGCGCCATTCTCGCGCCGATCTTCATCGGTTTCCTGGTTGACATGGCGTTGCCGATCCATTGGAACTTCATGGCGATCGGCTTGCCTGCCGTGCTAGCCGCGCTGACGATGCACTTTATCGACGATGGCCGGTCCGCGGGATCATCGGATTGAGAGACGGGGGCGCGAATCCGTGGCGTGCGGTATCAGCGTGCGGGGCGGCGCATGGGCCTCGAACCTTCGATGATCGCAACCATCGATCTGGATCAGTTCACCCAGACACGCCCGGCGCGCTCGCGGCTGGTAGACCTTCGGCGGACGCTGCCGGCGCGGAATCCAGAGCCCGGCATCCGTCATCAGCTTCCTGACCGTCTCCTTGGCCAGCCGAATGCCATGGCATTCCCACAGCTTCTCGCAGGCCAGCGTCGGCCCAAAATCGGCGTAGCGCTCTCGAATAATGGTCAAGGCGCGTAACGCTAGTCCTTCGTCGAGCTTGCGGTTGCCTGGCCGGCCACGACGGCCCGAAGCGACGCCGCCAGGTCCGTGCTCTCGATACCGGATGACCAGCCGTTCCACCTGGCGCACGCTCAGGCCCAGCCGTTCGGCTGCACGTCCCGGCTTCAAGCCCGTGTCCACCACTGCCTGGATCACCTTGAGTCGATCAAGCTCTCGCATCGTCAGTGTCACCAATCCGGCTGGCTGCATGGTCGGCTC
>NZ_JBQEON010000004.1:135695-253286 GCF_052045245.1 Burkholderia sp. 22313 | reverse complement strand
ACTCTCAGACTGAAGGGAATCACGCATGAAGATTCACGAGTACCAGGGTAAGGAAATCCTGCGGAAATTCGGCGTCGCGGTACCGCGCGGCAAGCCGGCGTTCTCGGTTGACGAGGCCGTCAAGGTGGCGGAAGAGCTCGGCGGCCCGGTTTGGGTCGTGAAGGCTCAGATTCACGCGGGTGGCCGTGGCAAGGGCGGCGGCGTGAAGGTGGCGAAGTCGATCGAGCAGGTGCGCGAATACGCGAACCAGATCCTCGGCATGCAGCTCGTCACGCACCAGACCGGTCCGGAAGGCCAGAAGGTCAACCGCCTGATGATCGAAGAAGGCGCCGACATCAAGCAGGAACTGTATGTCAGCCTCGTCGTCGATCGCATCTCGCAGAAGATCGTGCTGATGGGTTCGAGCGAAGGCGGCATGGACATCGAAGAAGTCGCCGAAAAGCACCCGGAACTGATCCACAAGGTCATCGTCGAGCCGTCGACGGGCCTGCTCGATGCGCAAGCCGACGATCTCGCCGCGAAGATCGGCGTGCCGGCTGCTTCGATTCCGCAAGCGCGCGCGATCCTGCAAGGCCTGTACAAGGCATTCTGGGAAACCGACGCATCGCTGGCTGAAATCAACCCGCTGAACGTTTCCGGCGACGGCAAGGTCACCGCGCTCGACGCGAAGTTCAACTTCGACTCGAACGCGCTGTTCCGCCACCCGGAAATCGTCGCGTACCGCGACCTGGACGAAGAAGATCCGGCTGAAATCGAAGCGTCGAAGTTCGACCTCGCGTACATCTCGCTCGACGGCAACATCGGCTGTCTCGTGAACGGCGCAGGCCTGGCAATGGCGACGATGGACACCATCAAGCTGTTCGGCGGCGAACCGGCGAACTTCCTGGACGTCGGCGGTGGTGCGACGACCGAGAAGGTCACGGAAGCGTTCAAGCTGATGCTGAAGAACCCGGATCTGAAGGCGATCCTCGTGAACATCTTCGGCGGCATCATGCGCTGCGACGTGATCGCGGAAGGCGTGATCGCCGGTTCGAAGGCCGTGAACCTGAACGTGCCGCTCGTCGTGCGCATGAAGGGCACGAACGAGGACCTCGGCAAGAAGATGCTGGCCGATTCGGGCCTGCCGATCATCTCGGCCGACAGCATGGAAGAAGCTGCGCAGAAGGTCGTCGCGGCTGCCGCAGGCAAGTAACGCTATCGAATACGCATGGCGGCGCGGCTTGCACGCGACGCCAATCGAACAGAGGTCAAAATACATGTCGATTCTGATCAACAAGGACACGAAGGTCATCACGCAGGGCATTACCGGCAAAACCGGTCAGTTCCATACGCGCGCCTGCCGTGAATACGCAAACGGCCGCGAAGCATTCGTCGCGGGCGTGAACCCGAAGAAGGCCGGCGAAGATTTCGAAGGCATTCCGATCTACGCGAGCGTCAAGGAAGCGAAGGCGGAAACCGGCGCGACCGTGTCGGTCATCTACGTTCCGCCGGCAGGCGCTGCCGCTGCGATCTGGGAAGCGGTCGAAGCCGACCTCGATCTCGCGATCTGCATCACGGAAGGCATCCCCGTGCGCGACATGATCGAAGTGAAGGACCGCATGCGTCGCGAAGGCCGCAAGACGCTGCTGCTCGGGCCGAACTGCCCGGGCACGATCACGCCGGACGAACTGAAGATCGGCATCATGCCGGGTCACATCCACCGCAAGGGCCGCATCGGCGTCGTGTCGCGTTCGGGCACGCTGACGTATGAAGCGGTTGCTCAGCTGACGGCACTCGGCCTCGGCCAGTCGTCGGCAGTCGGTATCGGCGGCGACCCGATCAACGGTCTGAAGCACATCGACGTGATGAAGATGTTCAACGACGATCCGGATACGGATGCGGTCGTGATGATCGGCGAAATCGGTGGTCCGGACGAAGCCAACGCGGCAGAGTGGATCAAGGACAACATGAAGAAGCCGGTCGTCGGCTTCATCGCGGGCGTCACGGCGCCTCCGGGCAAGCGCATGGGCCACGCCGGCGCGCTGATCTCGGGCGGTGCGGATACGGCCGAAGCGAAGCTGGAAATCATGGAAGCGTGCGGCATCACCGTCACGCGCAACCCGTCGGAAATGGGGCGCCTGCTGAAGAAGGCGCTGTAAGTTCCGCGTGTTTCGTCCTGCAGAAAACGCCGGCTTTGCCGGCGTTTTTTGTTATGCTCGTGCAATGTTTTTGTAAGCACCGGGCATGCGCGACGCACGTCCGGCGTTCGCCCGGCCTTCTTGTCCGGCAACCACTGCCTTCACCCGAAACCGCTCATGCTTGAATTCCTGACGTCGCTCCACTGGGGCGCCGTGCTTCAGATCGTCATCATCGACATCCTCCTCGGCGGCGACAACGCGGTCGTGATCGCGCTCGCGTGCCGCAACCTGCCGGCCAACCAGCGGCTGCGTGGTGTCGTATGGGGCACGGCCGGCGCGATCCTGCTGCGGGTCGCATTGATCGCGTTCGCGGTCGTGCTGCTCGACGTGCCGTTCCTGAAGTTCGGCGGCGGCCTGTTGCTGCTGTGGATCGGTATCAAGCTGATGGCCCCCGACGCCGACGCCCACGACAACGTGAAGCCGGCCGACCGGCTGTGGGACGCCGTGAAGACGATCGTGATCGCCGACGCCGTGATGAGCCTCGACAACGTGATCGCGATCGCCGGCGCGGCCGAGCAGGCGGATCCGACGCACCGGCTGGCGCTGGTGATTTTCGGGCTCGTCGTCAGCGTGCCGATCATCGTATGGGGCAGCACGCTGGTGCTGAAGCTGCTCGACCGCTTTCCGGTCGTCGTCGCGTTGGGCGCCGGGCTGCTCGGCTGGATCGCGGGCGGGCTGATGGTGCACGATCCGGTCGGCGATCGCTGGCCGGTGCTCGATACGCCGGCCGCGATCTACGGCGCGAGCATCGCCGGCGCACTGTTCGTCGTGGTGGCCGGTTACGCGCTGCGGCGTCGCCGCGGCGTTGCGCAAGCGCATTGACGTTGGCCGTCCGGCCGACTGCCGGGTTCGCGGCCCGCTGGCTACGATCGAAACGCCTGCCTGATTCGGCAGGCGTTTTTCGTTTCCGGAGCCTGTCATGTTCGAAGCTTTTTCCGTTTCCCTGTTTCGTCGCCTCGCCGCCGATCTGCAGCGCGCGCGCCGGCCGGTGCCGCGCTGGCGGCCGGCTGGCTTCACGCTGATCGAGCTGATGATCGTGCTCGCAATCGTCGGCGTGATCGCGGCCTATGCAATTCCCGCGTACCAGGACTACCTCGCGCGTTCGCGCGTCGGGGAGGGGCTCGCGCTCGCGTCGTCCGCGCGGCTCGCGGTTGCCGACAACGCCGCGAGCGGCGCGGGCCTCGACGGCGGCTACAGCCCCCCGGCCGGCACCCGCAACGTCGAATCCGTGGTCATCGACGGCGACACGGGCCAGATCACGGTGTCCTTCACAGCCCGCGTCGCCGCAGCTGGCACGAATACGCTCGTCCTGGTGCCGTCCGCACCGGACAAGGCCGACACGCCGACCGCTCGCGTCCCGCTCAAAAAGGGTGCGATGCAGGCCGGTGCCATCGTGTGGGAGTGTTTTGCCGCCGGCAAGACGGCTTCGTCGCTGCCGGCGCCGGGCGCGGGGCCGTTGCCGGCGGACGCGGCGACGCTGCCCGCGAAATATGCGCCCGCGGAATGCCGCGCGTAGCGTAGGCGGCGTGGCGACCAGCGCGGGGCTGGCCGGCACGGCGCGGCACCCGCCGTGGCGGCCCTGTCGCATCGGATAACGGCGCGACCGGCCCGCACAGAGCGAGGAAAGTTTTGTATAGTGCGCCGGTTGCTGACATCCGGTTCGCTCATGCCTTCTACTTTTTCCCGTTCGTTGCCGCTCGTTGCGCTGGCTGTCGCCCTGATCGTGCCGTACTCGATCACGAATCATACGTATCCGATCCCGACTTTCTATTCCGAGTTTGCCGCGCTGGTGCTGTATCTGCTGGTGGGGCTCTCCGTCGTGCTGCTCGCGCGCACGGGGCGCCCGGCCCAGCCGTTCGCCGCGCCGGCGGCCTTCGTCGCGCCGCTCGGGTTCGCAGCGGTGCTGATCGCGCAGGTCGCGCTGATGCCGCTGAAGGTGCCGTCGATGAACTGGCTGGCGGTCGGCTATCTGGCCGCCGCGCTGGTCGCGATGCAGGCTGGCTACGCGCTCGCGCGCGAGGGGCTTGCCGAAGCCACCGCGCAAATGATGGCCGGTGCGCTGCTGTTGGGCGGGATGCTCGCGGTCGCGAGCCAGGTCGTGCAGTTGTTCCATTTCGAATCCGCGGTGTCGCCGTTCGTCGTGCTGTACAACGTCGCGGTCGACCGCCGTCCGTACGGCAACATGGCGCAGGCCAACCACCTGGCGACCTACATCGCGTTCGCGCTTGCGGGTGCGCTGTATCTGGTGCAGACGCGCCGGCTCGCGGTGTGGGCGTGGCTCGCGCTGTCGATCGTGTTGTCCGGCGGGCTCGCGTTGACGGTGTCGCGCGGCCCGTGGCTGCAGGTCGCGGTGATGGTCGTCGCCGGTTTCTGGATGGCATGGCTCGAGTCGCGCCGCACGCCGGGCAACCGCCGCGCATGGCTGATGCCGGTCGCGCTCGCGGTGGCGTTCGTCGCGGTGAACGTCGCGGTGCGCTGGGCCAACGTGCGTTTCCACCTGGGGCTCGCCGAATCGGCGGCCGAGCGGATGCGCGACGCGGGGCAGATCGCGCCGCGCCTCGCGCTGTGGAAGTACGGGCTGGCGATGTTCCGCGAGCATCCGCTGCTCGGCGTCGGCTGGGGCGAATTCCCGTCGCACCAGTTCGCGCTGGTGCGCACGCTCGGCGGCGTCGAAATCGCGAACAACTCGCACGACATCTTCATCGACCTGCTCGCGAAGTCCGGCCTCGTCGGCCTTGGCGTGCTCGTCATCGCGCTTGTGACGTGGTTCGTGCGCGCCGTACGCGCGCCGCAGTCGAGCACGCGCGTGTTCGGCCTCGCGTTGATCGGCATCCTGCTGATGCATGCGCTTGTCGAATACCCGCAGCAGTACATGTTCTTCCTGCTGCCGGCGATGTTCGTGATCGGCCTGCTCGACGTGAAGCCGCTGCGTCTGCTGCCGGGCCGCGCGGCGTTCGGGTTGTTCGCGGTGCTGTCGATCGGCGGCGTGCTGGCGGCGGTGCCCGTGCTGCGGGACTACCAGCGTGCGGAAGTGCTGTACTACGGCAACGATCCGGCCGCGCAGTACCGCGATGCGCCGTCGCGGCTGTTCGGCGCGTGGGGCGATTACGGGGCGGCCACGCTACTGACGATTTCGCCGGACAACCTGCCGCTGAAGCTTGCCGCGCACGAGCGCGCGATCGCGCTGCTGCCGGGCGAGACGGTGCTGCGCCGCTATGCGGCGCTGCAGGCACTGGCCGGCCGCGAAGACGACGCGCTCGACACGGTCGCGCGCCTGCACGTGTTTGCGAAGGAATTGAAGGACTGGCCGCAGCAGCTCGCGTCGCTGTACAAGCTGTGCGACCAGCAACCGGCACTGAAGGCGTTCAAGGCGACGCTCGTCGCGAAGTACGGGGAAGTGCCGCCCGACGCGGAGGGCGACGAGTCGGACGACGATTCGGAGTAATGTCGCGCAGCGCCGGGCGGGGAATCCCGGCGCCTGTCGGATTGCGGTGGCGCAGGGAGCGGCGGCCGGCCGTGACGGGGCGGCGATTGCTTCCCGGAACGAATGGATGCTGGCCGAATCCGGTGCGATTCGCGTCAACCATTGTCAAATCGCCGCCACGCGCGAGGCGGCGCGTGCACAATGCGCACACAGTACTGAAGAACGATATTCGACCATGGCTATTCGCTCGACCTACCTGATCCTGCCTGCCGTCGCCGTGCTGTTTTCCGGCTGCGCGATGCTGTCGTCGTCGCAGGACAGCAAGCTGACGTGCCACATTCCGCGCGCCATCTATCCCGATACCGCGAAACCGCTCACGCGTCCGGTGACGGTGCTGGTGCGCGCGATGATGACGACGTCTGGCGAAGCGCAGAACGTCACGGTCACGACGAGCAGCCGCAACGCGGCCGCGGATCGCGCGGCGGTCGAAGCGATGACGCACGCGACCTGCGCACAGACCGGCGCGACCGCGAATCCGTTCCTGCTCACGCAACCGTTCGTGTTCGAGCCGCGCCGCGGCGAGTGATGGGCGGCCGGCGCGGCGGGGCATGCCGCGGCGCGGTGGCTGCTTGCCGGCGTTTCCTGTCCGGCGCCACCGTCCCGGGGCGCCGTTTCATCGCATGATCGCGGTTCAGCGCTGCGGCATCAGGTTCGCGCCGTGGCATGCCGGCTCGGCCGTCTTGTGCAGTCCGAGCATCGTGAACCCGTTGCGCTCCTGGCGGATCAGCGCGTAGCGCCGCGCGACCGTCTCACCTTCCTTGCCGGTCAGATCCAGTTCGACCTGGAAGCGATCCTTGCTGTCCGAGCAGCCGCGTACCGGACCATACGCGAACCCGATATCGGGCGCCTTGCTTTCCGCATTGAACGCCTGCCGGGCCTTCAGCGCCGCCGCGGCCGCCGCCGGCTCGGTCCATTCGCGCGCGAACGCATCGTTCGCTTCGAGCCACTCGTCGACGAAATCGCGGCCGTTGACCGAGACGGGCTGCACGCGTTGCACGGTGTCGCCGTCGACGCGATAGCGGAAGATGCCCGGTCGCGTCATCACGTCGCTGTCGCGCGAGCCGACCGTCGTGCGCATCTCGAAGCCGTCGGGGCGCACCTTGAAGCGGATCGCGTTGTCGTCGAGCACGTAGCCGTGATCCGTGTGGAACAGCGTGCGTTGCGCGGCCGCGCCGTTCGCCGGCGCGACCACGTCCGCGCCGAACCGGCTCCAGCGCGACGAGCACCACGGCGTGCCGTGGACGACTGCCACCTGCCCGTCGGGCAACGCGCCAAACCAGAAGCCACTGCCGTAGGCACCGCCAATGTTCTTGTAGTCGTCGGCTTGCCAGCGCAGCACGCGGCGCCAGCCGCCGTTTTCCCATGCAAAGGCCGTGAGCAGGTTGTCGTCGCCGCACGCGATGTCGAAGCCGGCGCGCACGAAGAGAAGCGGGCGGGACGTGCCGTCGCGCGTGACGTCGACGTCCGGGTTGTGGCCGAACGCCGATTCGCCGGTTTTCGGCTGCGCAGGTTGGGCGGGGACGCCGAGCGTTGCCGCCAGTGTGCTTTGCAGCGCGGCCGGATCGACGTGTTCGTCGCTGCATGCGAGCCGTGCGTCGATCGCGCCGACGAGCGCCTGCTTGTACGCGCGGATCGCGTCGCGCAAAGGCGGCGAGACGTCGACGGTGCCGCCACCGTCGCTTTGCGGATTGCGGGCTTGCTGGACGCGGTGCTGCGCGTCGATGGCTGCGCGTGCGGCGGTGTCGGCGGCGGGGCATGGGCCGGCGGCGAAGCTCGCGGCGGGCAGCGTGAACAGTGCGCACAGTATCGGCGCGGCGTACTGCAGCGTCTTCTTCATCGATGACTTGTTCTTCTGATTTTCTATTGTTTGAAATGGGGAATCGTTACGGCCGACGATTTATCCCGAACTGCCCCGGCGCACGCGTGCTTCAACCCGCCGCGTCGTCCGCCCTCCAGTCTCCCGACTTCCCGCCGCGCTTCTCCCGCACGCTCACATCGGTGATCACCATCCCCCGATCAACCGCCTTGCACATGTCGTACACGGTCAGCAGCCCGACCTGCACGGCGGTCAGCGCTTCCATCTCGACGCCGGTCCGCCCGAACGTCTCGACCTGCGCGACGCAGTGCACGCCCGGCAGTGCGTCATCGAGTTCGAAGTCGACGGCCACGCGCGTCAGCGCGAGCGGGTGACACAGCGGAATGAGGTCGGCGGTGCGCTTTGCGCCCTGGATCGCGGCGATGCGCGCGACGCCGAGCACGTCGCCTTTTTTCGCCTTGCCGTCGCGAATCAGCGCGAACGTCGCCGGCAGCATCCGGATCGTGCCGCGCGCGACCGCGATGCGTTGCGTTTCCTGCTTGCCGCCGACGTCGACCATGTGCGCGTGGCCGGCGGCGTCGAAATGGGTAAGTCCTGACATGTCTTGCTCCGATCTCCTGTTTCGCGGCAGGTCGAGCCACCGCATCCGACGGGCGCCTATCATAGCAGTGGCCCGTGCTGCGCCAGGCGCGCAGATGACGCATCCGCCGCACCGAACAGTCGCGATCGCACCGGTACAATGACCCGAATATTCAGACCAACCGCCGCGATGCGCGCCCGGCGCGCGGGACGGCGTCGCCTTCAACCTGCCATGCGTGTCAAACAGTTGCTTGCCGTGTTGCTGTCGGCGGCGCTCGTGCTGCCGCCGAGCGGCTACGCACAGCGTGCGTCCGCGCTGCCGCTCGAACCGGCGGCCGGCGCGTCGCCGTCGATTTCGACGGTGCCGCCCGGCATCGCGACCGGCGTATTCGGCACCTACGGCGGCGCGGAAAGCCGGTTGTCGGGCACCGACGGCGCATCCGCGCCCGTTGCGGGCCTGCGCGCCCCGCTGCGCGCGCTGGAGCTGCCCGACCTCGGCGACGGCTCCGGCGGTTCGCTCACGCCGCAGGCCGAGCGCCGTCTCGGCGAACGCGTGATGCGCGAGGTGCGGCGCGACCCGGACTATCTCGACGACTGGCTCGTGCGCGACTACCTGAACGCGATCGCGAAGCGGCTCGCGGCCGCGGCGGCGGCGCGCTATATCGGCGGCTACACGCCGGACTTCGAGCTGTTTCCGGTGCGCGATCCGCAGATCAACGCGTTCTCGATGCCGGGCGGCTTCATCGGGATCAACAGCGGGCTGGTCGTCACGACGCAGACGGAATCCGAACTCGCGTCGGTGGTCGGCCACGAGATGGGCCACGTGCTGCAGCGGCACATCGCGCGGATGATCGGCGCGAACGAGAAGACGGGCTACGCCGCGCTCGCGTCGATGCTGCTCGGCGTGCTGGCGGGCGTGCTCGCACGCAGCGGCGATCTCGGCAGCGCGATCGCGATGGGCGGGCAGGCGTATGCGGTCGACAACCAGCTGCGTTTCTCGCGGACGGCCGAGCGCGAAGCCGATCGTGTCGGGTTCCAGTTGCTCGCCGGCGCCGGCTACGACCCGTACGGAATGCCGGGCTTCTTCGAACGGCTCGAACGCGCGTCGATGGGCGATGCGGGCGTGCCGGCCTATGCGCGCACGCACCCGCTGACGGGCGAGCGGATCGCCGACATGGAGGATCGCGCGCGCCGCGCGCCGTACCGGCAGCCGCGCCAGTCGGCCGAATACGGCTTCGTGCGTGCGCGGCTGCGCATTCTGCAGAACCGCGCGCCGAACGACATCGCGGCGGAGGCGCGCCGGATGCAGCTCGAGCTCGACGATCGCACCGCGCCGAACGTCGCGGCGAACGAGTACGGGATTGCGCTCGCGAACACGCTGCTCGGCCAGTACGACGCGGCCGACAAGGCGCTTGCGTCGGCACGCGCCGGCTTCGACGCACGCGAGCGGCGCGCGGACGATCCGGCGACGAGTTCGCCGAGCCTCGACGTGCTCGCCGCCGACATCGCCCGCCGCGCGGGCCGGACCGACGACGCGGTGCGGCTCGCGGCACTCGCGCAGCGGCGCTGGCCGGCGTCGCATGCGGCGATCGTCGCGCACCTGCAGGCGCTGATCGCCGCGCGCCGCTTCGCCGAAGCACAGGCGCTCGCGCACACCCAGGCGAAGGCGGACCCGGAGCAGCCGGACTGGTGGGACTACCTCGCGAAGGCGAGCGACGGCAAGGGCGACGTGCTGGCGCGGCGCCGTGCGCTTGCGGAGAAGCTCGCGCTCGACGGTGCGTGGCCGTCGGCGATCCGGCAGTTGAAGGAGGCGCGCGACGCGAAGGACGTGTCGTTCTACGACCAGTCGATCATCGGCGCGCGGCTGCTGGAATTCGAGGCGCGCTACAAGGAAGAGCGCGAGGACGAAAAGAACGGCCGCGGATGACGGCCGCCAGGCGGGCAGGGCAGGGCGGTCGCGCCTTCAGCCTTCGACGTTGCCGTCATCCGGCGACGCGTCGCGAAGCGCCCGCTGCGCAGGACTCGCGACGAAGCCGAACGTGGCCGGCACGTCGGCGCAGACGAGGTTGCCGAGCGGCAGCGTGCGTCCGTCGCGCCAGCGCAGCACGGGCGGCGTCGCGTCGAAGTCCGCGTGATCGGCGAACAGGCCGAGATCATGGTCGTGCAGCGCCGCGACGCGCGGCGGCGTGCCGGCCGCGCGAAACAGCACGCCGCCCGCATCGTCGAGCCACGCGGCGTCGGGCTCGAACGGTGCGCCGGTCTGGTCGGCCAGCGTGAGCCGTCCGTCGCGTTCGGCCAGGCGCACGACCCACGGCGTATAGGCGAGCTCGACGTACACGCGCTGCGGCCCGTTCTGGAAAAACCACTGGCCGTGCGCGTCGCATTCGAAATTGCGTCCGATGAACGCGTTCAGCGCCGCATGCCGGATCGGCGAGCCGAGCTCGCCGGCGGCTTGCGCGGCGGCGTCGCGCAGCCGCCACTCGCCGCGCCGGTCGAGCAGCAGCCAGCCGGTGCAGTGCGGGACGTTCGGCCACTTGGCGAGGGCCTGCCTGACGATGTCATCCATGGTCGACGAATTTGGAGCAATAGCCGAACACCCGCGCCGACAGCCAGTCGAGTCGGCCGGGGAACGGCCCGGTCATGAATCCCGCATGGCCGCCGTGCTCGGGCTGGTCGAGCTCGACGGCCGGCGACACGTCGGCGGCGCTCGGCAGCGCGGATTCCGGCAGGAACGGATCGTTGCGGGCGTTGAGGATCAGTGTGGGCACGTCGATTGCGGGCAGCAGCGGACGCGTCGTCGCCTGGGTCCAGTAGTCGTCGGCGTCGGCGAAGCCGTGCAGCGGCGCGGTCACGACTTCGTCGAAGTCGCGCATCGTCACGGCCCGCAGCATCGCGTCGCGGTCGAACAGCCCCGGATACTGATCGAGCTTCGCGAGTGCCTTGCGCTTCAGCGTCTTCAGGAAACTGCGCGTATAGACCATCGCGAAACCCTGCGACAACGCACGGCCGCCCGCATGCACGTCGATCGGCGTCGAGATCGCGGCGGCCGCGTGCACGATCGACGTGTCGCTGCGGTGTTCGCCGAGCCAGCGCAGCAGCACGTTGCCGCCGAGCGACACGCCGGCCGCGACGACCGGCCCGCGATGCTGCGCGGCGAGCCGGCGCAGGATCCAGTCGACCTCGGCGCTGTCGGCGAGATGGTAGAAACGCGGCTGCCGGTTGATCTCGCCGCTGCAACTGCGAAAGTGCGGGACGACCGCGTGCCAGCCCTTTGCGCGCGCGGCGGCCATCATCGCCAGCGCGTAGTGCGAGCCGGAACTGCCCTCGAGGCCGTGGAACAGCACGAACAGCGGCGCATCGGGTGCCGGCGCCGCGCTGTCGAGATGCGCGACCCAGTCGAGATCGATGAAGTCGTGGTCGGGGGTTTCCCATCGCTCGCGTCGGTACGCGACGGCCGGGCGCCGTGCGAACAGCGCGGGCACGATGGTTTGCGCATGGCTGTTCGGCAGCCAGCGTGGTGCGCGATAGCGCAATGAATCGTCGTCGGGGGCCGGGGCCCCGGTCAGCGGCGAGGTGGGCGGAGAAGCCGTACTCATGATCGCCCCGCTAATGCGTTGCTTCGTTACGTCGTCAGTGCAGCGGACCCTGCCCGTGACGGATCTTCGCGGCGAATTGTCCGGCCGCCTGTTCAGGAATCGGGCTCGCGTGGATATGCGCGATGCGCCACTCGCCGCGTTCGTGGATCATCACGTACGTGGCGAAAACCATGTCGGGGTCGGCCGTCAGGTCGGCCTGCTGATGTGCTTCGGCGATCGTGTAGACGACGGTGCCGAGACTGTCGTACACGCGAATGTCGAGCGGTTCGATCGTCACCGGGCGCGTTGCGAGCCGGTTGGCCAGCCCGCTGCGAATCTGGTCGAGGCCGTGCAGATGCTCGCCGTCGGCCCAGACGCAGCTGGCGAAGTCCTCGTCGATCCACAACCCCAGCAGCGCGTCGAGATTGGCATCGGCGACGGCCTGGTAGTAGGCGTTCAGCGTATCGGCAGCGGCTTCGAAAAGGCGGGCAAAACGTGGCATCGGGGTTATCTCTCGCGCGCGTCGCGCGCCGTATTCAGCACGGCGGCCCGGGTGGAGCCGCCGTGCACCGGTGAATCGGATTGCCCGGCGCGTCGTGCGGCGCTGCCGGTCAGGGTCAGCGCTGCCCGACGAGCATGCCGCGCAAATCGCCGAATACCTGCTCGGGACCGAGTTCGCGCAGGCAGTTCAGATGGCCGAGCGGGCACTCGCGTTGGAAGCAGGGACTGCATTCGAGATGCAACCATTGTACCTTCGCCAGCTCCGACAGCGGAGGGGTGTGGCGCGGATCCGTCGAGCCGTACAGCGCGACGAGCGGCCGGCGCAGCGCGGCGGCGACGTGCATCAGCCCCGAATCGTTGGTCACGACCGCATTCGCGCGCGCGATCAGCGCGCACGCCTCGGACAGCGACGTCTGCCCGCACAGGTTGCGCACGTTCGGCGCGTGGTCGGCGATCGCCTGCGCGGCGGCGGCGTCCTTCTGCGAGCCGAGCGCGATGATCTGCGTGTACGGGAACGACTGGTGGACGATCGTCGCGAGCGTCGCGAAATGCTCGGGCGGCCAGCGCTTGGCCGGACCGTATTCCGCGCCGGGGCAGAACACGACGAGCGGCTTGCGTGTATCGAGATTGAAACGTGCGGACACGCGCGCCGTCTCGTTCAGGTCGGCGTCGAGGCGCGGCGGCGGCAGCGTCTTCATCGACTCGGGCAGCTTCGCGCCCGGCGCATACGCGAGCGCCGCGTAGTGCGTCGTCATCGGCGGACGTTCGGCCGACTTGTCGGGGTTCGCGTGACGCACGTTCAACAGGCCGTAGCGGTGCTCGCCCGTATAGCCGATCCGCAGCGGAATGTTCGCGAGCCACGGGATCACGGCGGACTTCAGCGAATTCGGCAGCACGTACGCCGCGTCGTAGCCGACGTCGCGCAGGTCGCTCGCGAGCTGCCAGCGGCGCAGCAGCTGCAGCTTGCCGTGCGCGAGGTCGGTCGCGTGGACATCGTGGATCTCGGGCATCCGCTCGAGCACGGGCGCGACCCAGGTGGGCGCGACGGCATCGATCGCGATGCGGGGATGGAGCTTCTTCAGCAGCGCAAAAAGCGGCTGCGCCATCAATGCGTCACCGATCCAGTTCGGTGCGATAACCAGCGCTCGACGCATCAGGTCGACTTCCGATGTCGTAATGAAGCACGGTGCACAGGCACCGCGTTCGGGTTGTTCAGAACGGGAAAAGGGCGGCGCGCCGGCATGCCGGCTGCGCCGCCTCGCGAGCGGCGGGCCCTCGGGCCCGGCTGACGGGGCTCAGTGGCCCTTGACCACCTCGCCGTCGCGCAGCTTGTAGCGCGTGCCGCAGTACGGGCAGCGCGCTTCGCCGTGCGACACGTCGATGAAGACGCGCGGGTGCGCGCTCCAGCGTGCCATGGCCGGGTTCGGGCAGTAGGCGGGGAGATCCTTGGCCGTCAGCTCGACCAGCGGCATTTCCTTGATTTCACTCATGAGACTTTCTCTTTATCACTCTTTTGTGGGGCGGTCGGTGGTGCAGCGCACTCAGACCTTCGTCAGCCAGTGCGCGTACTTCGCGTTCTTGCCCGACACGATATCGAAAAACGCCGACTGGAGCTTTTCCGTGACCGGGCCGCGTGCGCCGCTGCCGATCGTGCGGTTGTCGAGCTCGCGGATCGGCGTGACTTCGGCGGCCGTGCCCGTGAAGAACGCTTCGTCGGCCGTGTAGACCTCGTCGCGCGTGATGCGCTTCTCGATCACCTCGATGCCGGCGTCCTTCGCGAGCGTGATGACCGTGTCGCGCGTGATGCCGTCGAGGCACGACGCCAGGTCGGGCGTGTACAGCTTGCCGTTGTTGACCAGGAAGAAGTTCTCGCCGGAGCCTTCCGACACGTAGCCGTCGACGTCGAGCAGCAGCGCTTCGTCGTAGCCGTCGGCAGTCGCTTCCTGGTTCGCGAGGATCGAGTTCACGTACCAGCCCGACGCCTTCGCGCGCACCATCGACACGTTCACGTGGTGGCGCGTGAACGACGACGTCTTCACGCGGATGCCCTTCGCGAGGCCGTCCTCGCCGAGGTAGGCGCCCCACGGCCACGCGGCGATCGCGACGTGGATCGTGTTGCCCTTCGCGGACACGCCGAGCTTTTCCGAGCCGACCCAGATGATCGGGCGCAGGTAGCACGACTCGAGCTTGTTCTCGCGCACGACTTCGAGTTGCGCGGCTTCGAGGGTTTCCCGGTCGAACGGCACGTCCATCTGGAAGATCTTCGCCGAATTCTGCAGACGTTTGGTGTGCTCGGGCAGGCGGAAGATCGCGGTGCTGCCGTCGGCCGCCTTGTACGCGCGCACGCCCTCGAAGACGCCCATGCCGTAGTGCAGCGTATGGGTCAGGACGTGGATCTTGGCGTCGCGCCAGTCGATCAGCTTGCCGTCCATCCAGATCTTGCCGTCGCGGTCGGCCATTGACATAGGATTCTCCTGGAAGCGGTGAGGTGCTGCGGGGTGTGTGCAGCGTTGAGCCGGAAAGACGCACATTTTAGCGTCATTTGGTGTCGATCCGGTCGGCCGGCGCGGGGCCGGCGCTATAATCGTCCGGCACCGATTCCAATAACGACGGGCCGTGCCGGCAGGAGGCGCCGGGGCCCGGACGAACCGCCCGCTGCGGCCCGCTTTCCCATGCACGCTCGATTGTCCGCCACCGACCGCTTCGCGCTGATCCAGGGCGCGCGCGACTATTCCCCGACACTGATGGCGATCCTGTCCTGGGGGCTCGTCACCGGCGTCGCGATGAGCAAGTCGGTGATGACGCTCGGGCAGGCGAGCGCGATGTCGATCTTCGTCTACGCGGGCTCGTCGCAGCTCGCGGTGCTGCCGCTCCTCGTCGCGAAGCTGCCGGTCTGGACGATCCTGCTTACGGCCGCGATGGTCAACATGCGCTTCGTGATCTTCAGCGCCGGGCTTGCTCCCCATTTTTCCTACCTGCCGCTGTGGCGGCGCCTCGCGATCGGCTATTTCAACGGCGACGTGATCTACCTGCTGTTCCAGAAACAGGGCTTCGCGTACGGCCAGGTGCCGGGCAAGGAGGCGTACTTCTGGGGGATGGCGCTCGCGAGCTGGGCGTCGTGGCAGGTGTCGTCGCTCGCCGGCATCCTGCTCGCGAGCGTCTTTCCCGCGAGCTGGGGGCTGGAGCTGGCCGGCACGCTCGCGCTGATCCCGATCATGGTGTCGGCGGTCGCGAACCGCTCGACGCTCGCGGCCGTCGCGGTCGCGGGCATCGTGTCGCTGATCGCGTTCGACCTGCCGTACCGGCTCGCGTTGCCGATCGCGGTGCTGGCCGCGCTCGCGGCCGGCTGCACGGCCGATTTCTTCGTCGAACGCGCCGACTGGCGCCGCATTCGCACCGAAACCGTGCACGACAAGGAAATCGAATGAGCGCGACGGAGATCTGGATCGTGATCGTCGGCATGACGATCGTCACGGCCGTCACGCGCGCGCTGTTCCTGCTCGGCGGCGAACGCACGGTGCTGCCCGAGCGCGCGCAGCGCGCTTTGCGCTACGCCCCGGCCGCCGCGCTCGTCGCGGTCGTGCTGCCCGACGTGCTCGAAACGCCGGCCGGGCTGTCGTTTGCGCTGTCCAACCATCCGTTCTACGCGGCGCTCGCCGGCCTCGGCTGGTTTTTGTGGCGCCGCAGCATGCTCGGCACGATCATCGTCGGAATGCTCGTCTTCACCGTGCTGCGCCTGATCTTCTGACGCATCGCCGCACCGGCCGCCGGCCGCTTGCGCACGGGCATTGTTGCGTTGCGGCAATGTATCGATCGCCGCGTGCGATCCCAAATAGGCGGAATTCGCCGCCCGCGGGTCAGTCTGCCGGGTGGATCGGCTAGAATGCCCGTTCGAGATTTTTTCCCGTGCGCGTCATGCGAACCGCCAGCCACGGCCGCATCCGGCGCCCTTTCGCGGCAGCCCGCGCACGTCCAGCGTGAACCCCCTTTCCCCATCCACTACTTCAATCTGTTCAACATGAGCCAAGTCAAGCGTCTTACCGACCTGATCGCCGCCGGCCAGCTCGCCGGCAAGCGGGTATTCATCCGCGCCGACCTGAACGTCCCGCAGGACGATCACGGCAACATCACCGAAGACACGCGGGTGCGCGCGTCCGTGCCGGCCATCCAGGCCGCGCTCGACGCCGGCGCGGCCGTGATGGTCACGTCGCACCTCGGTCGTCCGACCGAAGGCGAATTCAAGCCGGAAGATTCGCTCGCGCCGGTCGCGAAGCGCCTCGCCGAACTGCTCGGCCGGGACGTGCCGCTCGTGTCGAACTGGGTCGAGAACGGCGTGAACGTCGCGCCTGGCCAGGTCGTGCTGCTCGAGAACTGCCGCGTGAACAAGGGCGAGAAGAAGAATTCGGACGAGCTCGCCCAGAAGATGGCGAAGCTCTGCGACGTGTACGTGAACGACGCGTTCGGCACCGCGCACCGCGCGGAAGCGACCACCCACGGGATCGCCAAGTACGCGCCGGTCGCGTGCGCGGGCCCGCTGCTGGCCGCCGAACTCGACGCGCTCGGCAAGGCGCTCGGCAACCCGGCGCGTCCGCTGGTTGCGATCGTCGCCGGTTCGAAGGTGTCGACCAAGCTGACCATCCTCAAGTCGCTGGCCGGGAAGGTCGACCAGTTGATCGTCGGCGGCGGCATCGCGAACACGTTCATGCTCGCGGCCGGCCTGTCGATCGGCAAGTCGCTCGCGGAAGCCGATCTCGTCGCGGAAGCGAAGGCGATCATCGACGAAGCGCGCGAGCGCGGCGCGTCGGTGCCGATCCCGACCGACGTCGTGACGGCCAAGGAATTCTCGCCGACGGCCGCGGCCACGGTGAAGCAGGTCGCCGACATCGAAGCGGACGACATGATCCTCGACATCGGCCCGGACACCGCCAAGGCGCTCGCCAGCCAGCTCGAGAAGGCCGGCACGATCGTGTGGAACGGCCCGGTCGGCGTGTTCGAGTTCGACCAGTTCGGCAACGGCACCAGGACGCTCGCCGAAGCCATCGCCAAATCGTCCGCGTTCTCGATCGCGGGCGGCGGCGACACGCTCGCGGCCATCGCGAAGTACGGCATCCACGACCAGGTCAGCTATATCTCGACGGGCGGCGGCGCCTTCCTCGAGTTCCTCGAGGGGAAGAAGCTGCCGGCGGTGGAAGTGCTCGAAACGCGGGCGGCCTGAGCGTGGCGGCGCGCGCAGGGGTGACGAAGGCCGTGCGCTCCGCGAAAGCGGAGCAGCCGGCCGGCGCGGGCAAGCGCAAACGCGCGCCCGCGCGGGCGAACACCGCCCCGCGCGCACCGGCGGCCGCCGGCGACGCGGCCGTGCAGCACCACGAGATTCAGAACAAAGCGATGCCGGGCGCAAGCACCGGCACGCCCCCCGGAACGGCCGCCGCTGGGCCCGCCGCTTCCGGCTCTCGCAGCGTTTCACCCAGCGCATCCACCTTGATCCAGATGAGGAGTTTCATGCAGCGCGCCACCAAGATAGTCGCCACGATCGGCCCGGCTTCCAGTTCGCCGGAGATTCTGCTGCAGATGATGCAGGCGGGCCTCGACGTCGTGCGGCTCAATTTTTCGCACGGCACGGCCGACGATCACCGCCAGCGCGCCGAGATGGTGCGCGAGGCTGCCCGCAAGGTCGGCCGCGAGATCGCGATCATGGCCGACCTCCAGGGCCCGAAGATCCGCGTCGGCAAGTTCGAGAACGGCAAGACGACGCTCGTGCCGGGCCAGGCCTTCATCCTCGACGCGGGCTGCGAGCTCGGCAACGACGAGCGGGTCGGCCTCGACTACAAGGAACTGCCGCGTGACCTGAAGCCGGGCGACCTGCTGCTGCTGAACGACGGCCTGATCGTGCTGACGGTCGAGCGCGTGCTCGGCGACGAGATCCACACGATCGTCAAGGTGGGCGGCGAGCTGTCGAACAACAAGGGGATCAACCGCCAGGGCGGCGGCCTGTCGGCGCCCGCGCTGACCGCGAAGGACATGGAGGACATCCGCACGGCGATGTCGCTCGGCGCGGATCTCGTCGCGGTGTCGTTCCCGAAGAACGCGACCGACATGGAAATGGCGCGCCAGCTCGCGAACATCGCGGGCGCGCCGTACGGCATCAAGCCGAAGATGATCGCGAAGATCGAGCGCGCGGAAGCGATTCCGGCGCTGCAGAGCATCCTCGACGCATCCGACGGCATCATGGTCGCCCGTGGCGACCTCGCGGTGGAAGTCGGTAACGCGGCCGTGCCGGCGCTGCAGAAGCGGATGATCCGGATGGCGCGCGAGTCGAACAAGCTCGTGATCACCGCGACGCAGATGATGGAATCGATGATCCACGCGCCCGTGCCGACCCGCGCGGAAGTGTCGGACGTCGCGAACGCGGTGCTCGACGGCACCGACGCGGTGATGCTGTCGGCCGAGACGGCCGCCGGCAAGTACCCGGTCGTCACGATCGAGACGATGGCGGCCGTGTGCGTCGAGGCGGAAAAGTCCGAGCACGTCGAGCTGGACAAGGATTTCCTCGACCGCACGTTCACGCGGATCGACCAGTCGATCGCGATGGGCGCGCTGTTCACCGCGTATCACCTCGGTGCGAAGGCAATCGTCGCGCTGACCGAATCGGGCGCGACCGCGCTGTGGATGTCGCGTCACTACACGCACGTGCCGATCTTCGCGCTGACGCCGCGCGTCGGCAGCGAGCGCACGATGGCGCTGTACCGCAACGTGACGCCGCTGCACGTCGACTTCAACAGCGACCGCGACTCGGCGCTGCAGGCGGCACTCGAGATCGTCGTGAAGCAGGGCTACGTGCAGCACGGCGACATGGTCGTGCTGACCGTCGGCGAGCCGATGGGGCAGGCGGGGGGCACCAACACGCTGAAGATCGTGCGGGTCGGCGAGCATTATTGAGCCGGGCACGGCATGCATCGGCCGGCCTGTTGACCGGCCGGGCAGCCGCCCGAGCCGATCGGGCGCCATTTTCTGACGAAAGCCGCGCGGGGTCTGGAGCCCCGCGCGGCTTTTTTTCTGTTTTTTGGGTGGATTGTGCCGTGCGAAGGTAACAAATTGCGAGTACGCGTCACCGGTCGGTCGGAATCGGAGGCGCTTCGCGATAAAATGCGGCTATTCGACGCTCAGCCGCGCCGTGCCGTCCCGGTCCAGACGGGAGCGAGCGCCGCGCCGGCGTCAGGGCGCACCGGTTTTCATTCCAAGGAGTTCCACAATGCCTCTCGTATCAATGCGTCAATTGCTGGACCACGCGGCAGAGCAAGGTTATGGCCTGCCGGCCTTCAACGTGAACAACCTGGAACAGGTCCAGGCGATCATGGCGGCGGCGGATCAGGTCGGCGCGCCCGTGATCATGCAGGCATCGGCCGGCGCGCGTAAGTACGCGGGCGAGCCGTTCCTGCGCCACCTGATCGAAGCGGCGGTCGAGTCGTATCCGCACATCCCGGTCGTGATGCACCAGGATCACGGCCAGTCGCCGGCAGTCTGCATGGCCGCGATCCGCAGCGGCTTCACCAGCGTGATGATGGACGGCTCGCTCGAAGCCGACGGCAAGACGGTCGCCTCGTACGAATACAACGTCGACGTGTCGCGCAAGGTCGTCGAGATGGCGCACTCGATCGGCGTGACGGTCGAAGCCGAACTCGGCGTGCTCGGCTCGCTCGAGACGATGAAGGGCGACAAGGAAGACGGCCACGGCGCGGAAGGCACGATGACCCGCGAGCAGTTGCTGACCGATCCGGAGCAGGCCGCCGACTTCGTGAAGCTGACCCAGTGCGACGCCCTCGCGATCGCGATCGGCACGTCGCACGGCGCGTACAAGTTCTCGAAGAAGCCGACGGGCGACATCCTGTCGATCCAGCGCATCAAGGAAATCCACGCACGCATCCCGAACACGCACCTGGTGATGCACGGTTCGTCGTCGGTGCCGCAGGAACTGCTGGCCGAGATCCGCGAATTCGGCGGCGACATGAAGGAAACCTACGGCGTGCCGGTCGAGGAAATCCAGGAAGGCATCAAGCACGGCGTGCGCAAGATCAACATCGACACCGACCTGCGTCTCGCCATTACCGGCGCGATCCGCCGCTACCTGTTCGAGAACCCGGGCAAGTTCGATCCGCGCGACTACCTGAAGCCCGCGCGCGAAGCGGCGAAGAAGGTCTGCGTCGACCGCTTCCTCGCGTTCGGCTGCGAAGGCCAGGCCGCGAAGATCAAGCCGGTGTCGCTCGACAAGATCGCCGAACAGTACAAGTCCGGCGCGCTCGCGCAGGTCGTGCGCTGAGACTGTAGTACGATTGCCCCGCCCGGTGTCGCGCCGGGCCGGGGCTGACTGCCTTGGGGCCGGATCGGATCCGGCTTCGGCAGCCGTTCCGTCCGGCCGAACGAGGGCCGGCCGGCAACCGACGGGCGTGATCTCCCGGCGGTTCGCCGACGCATTGCAAGACCGCCGTTCCCGCCTGCCGCGGGGAACGGCGTTTCCCTTTTTGTTTGGCTCCTTATCTGCGAAAAGACGATGTCTACCCTTTACGAATCCACGCTCCGCTCGCTGCCGCTCCTCGGTCGCGGCAAGGTCCGCGACAACTACGCGGTCGGCAACGACAAGCTCCTGATCGTCACGACCGATCGCCTGTCGGCATTCGACGTGATCATGGGCGAGCCGATTCCGAACAAGGGCCGCGTGCTGAACCAGATGGCCAACTTCTGGTTCGACAAGCTCGCGCACATCGTGCCGAACCACCTGACGGGCGACGCACCGGAAGCAGTCGTCGCGGCCGATGAGGTCGAGCAGGTCAAGGGCCGCGCCGCGGTCGTCAAGCGCCTCGAGCCGATCATGATCGAAGCGGTCGTGCGCGGCTACCTGGCCGGCAGCGGCTGGAAGGAATACCAGGCGTCGGGCGCCGTGTGCGGCGTGCCGCTGCCGGAAGGCCTGCAGAACGCGCAGAAGCTGCCCGAGCCGATCTTCACGCCGGCCGCGAAGGCCGAGCTCGGCGAGCACGACGAGAACATCACGTTCGAGGAAACCGAGCGCCGCATCGGCACCGAGCTGGCCGCGACGATCCGCGACATCTCGATCCGCCTGTACAAGGAAGCGGCCGACTACGCGGCGACGCGCGGCATCATCATCGCCGACACGAAGTTCGAATTCGGCCTCGACAACCACGGCAAGCTGTACCTGATGGACGAAGTGCTGACCGCCGATTCGTCGCGCTTCTGGCCGGCCGACCAGTACCAGGTCGGCACCAACCCGCCGTCGTTCGACAAGCAGTTCGTGCGCGACTGGCTCGAGGCGCAGCCGTGGGGCAAGACCGCGCCGGCGCCGGCGCTGCCGGCCGACGTCGTCGAGAAGACGGCCGCGAAGTACCAGGAAGCGCTCGAGCGCATCACCGGCCAGCCGCTCGCCTGACAGAAGGAACGCACGAAATGAGTGAAGTCCAGACTGCCCACACGCACAGCGCGCCGCTCGTCGGCGTGCTGATGGGTTCGAGTTCCGACTGGGACGTGATGAAGAACGCGGTCGCGATCCTGCAGGAATTCGGCGTGCCGTACGAAGCGAAGGTCGTGTCCGCGCACCGGATGCCCGACGAGATGTTCGACTACGCGGAGAAGGCGCGCGAGCGCGGGCTGCGCGCGATCATCGCGGGCGCCGGCGGTGCCGCGCACCTGCCCGGCATGCTGGCCGCGAAGACCACCGTGCCGGTGCTCGGCGTGCCGGTCGCGAGCAAGTACCTGAAGGGCGTCGATTCGCTGCACTCGATCGTGCAGATGCCGAAGGGCGTGCCGGTCGCGACGTTCGCGATCGGCGAGGCCGGCGCCGCGAATGCCGCGCTGTTCGCGGTGTCGATCCTGTCCGGCACGTCGGTCGACTACGCGAACCGGCTCGCCGCGTTCCGCGTGCGCCAGAACGAAGCCGCGCACGCGATGGTGCTGCCGCCGCTGGCATGACGGCACCGGCGGCCGCGCATTGCGGCCGCCTGACCCTCCCCACTGCGGCGGGCAGCGCCCGCCGCGACCGATCACTGACATGACCGCAACTCCTGATTCCGTTTCCCCGATCCTGCCCGGCGCGTGGCTGGGCATGGTCGGCGGTGGCCAGCTCGGCCGCATGTTCTGCTTTGCCGCCCAGTCGATGGGCTATCGCGTCGCCGTGCTCGATCCCGATCCGACGAGCCCCGCCGGTACGGTCGCCGACCGCCACTTGCGCGCGGCCTACGACGACGAAGCCGCGCTCGCCGAACTGGCCGGGCTGTGCGATGCCGTGTCGACGGAATTCGAGAACGTGCCGGCCGCGAGCCTCGATTTCCTCGCGCGCACGACGTTCGTCGCGCCGGCCGGCCGCTGTGTCGCGATCGCGCAGGACCGGATCGCGGAGAAGCGTTTCATCGAAGCGTCGGGCGTGCCGGTCGCACCGCACGTCGTGATCGAATCGGCGGCCGCACTGGCCGCGCTCGACGATGCCGCGCTCGACGCGGTGCTGCCGGGCATCCTGAAGACGGCGCGCCTCGGCTACGACGGCAAGGGCCAGGTGCGCGTGGGCACCGCGCGGGAAGCGCGCGACGCGCATGCGGCGCTCGGCGGCGTGCCGTGCGTGCTCGAAAAGCGCCTGCCGCTGAAATACGAAGTGTCCGCGCTGATCGCGCGCGGCGCGGACGGCCGCTCGGCCGCGTTCCCGCTCGCGCAGAACGTGCATCACAACGGCATCCTCGCGCTGACGGTGGTGCCGGCGCCGGCCGCCGATGGGGCGCGCGTCGAAGAGGCGCAGCAGGCGGCCGTCCGGATCGCCGACACGCTCGGCTACGTCGGCGTGCTGTGCGTCGAATTCTTCGTGCTGGAAGACGGCTCGTTCGTCGCGAACGAAATGGCGCCGCGCCCGCACAATTCCGGTCATTACACGGTCGATGCGTGCGCAACGAGCCAGTTCGAGCAGCAGGTGCGCGCGATGACGCGCATGCCGCTCGGCAACCCGCGCCAGCATTCGCCGGCCGCGATGCTGAACATCCTCGGCGACGTGTGGTTCCCGGACGGTGCGGCGGCTGACGCCGTCACGCCGCCGTGGGACACGGTCGCCGCGATGCCGGCCGCGCACCTGCACTTGTACGGCAAGGAAGAAGCGCGCGTTGGCCGCAAGATGGGCCACGTGAACTTCACGGCGGAGACGCGCGACGACGCCGTCGCCGCCGCTACCGCCTGCGCGCAGCTGCTGCGCGTGGCGCTCGACTGAGGCGCCGGCAGATGTCCAGCGATCTCCCGAAGCACGTGACGCCCGCGCAGATCGACGCGGCCGCCGCGCTGCTCGACGCGGGGCAGCTCGTCGCGTTCCCGACCGAAACCGTGTACGGGCTCGGCGGCGATGCGGCGAATCCCGAGGCCGTCGCACGCATCTACGCGGCGAAAGGGCGCCCGGCGAACCATCCGGTGATCGTGCATCTGCCGCCCGGCGGCGATCCGGGCTATTGGGCCGACGACCTGCCGGCCGACGCGCACGCGCTGATCGACGCATTCTGGCCGGGCCCGCTGACGCTTATCCTGAAGCGCCATGCGCGCATTCCGGACGCCGTGAGCGGCGGCCAGGATTCGGTCGGGTTGCGCTGTCCGTCGCATCCGGTTGCGCAGGCGCTGCTGGCCGCGTTCAGCGCGCGGCGTGGCGGGCATGGCGGCGTGGCCGCGCCGTCCGCGAACCGGTTCGGTCATGTGAGTCCGACCACCGCGCAACACGTCCGTGAAGAATTCGGCGACACGGTGCACGTGCTCGACGGCGGCGCGTCCGAAGTCGGTATCGAATCGACGATCCTCGACCTGTCGCGCGGCTTCCCCGCGCTGTTGCGGCCGGGCCACGTGACGCCGCAGCAGATCGCCGACGTGCTCGGCCGCGCGCCGCGCCTGCCGGACGGCAGCGACGCGACCGCGCCGCGCGCATCCGGCACGCTGAAGGCGCATTACGCGCCGCGCACGCCGCTCGCGCTGCTGCCGTTCGATGCGCTCGAGCCGCTGCTCGCGGCCGCGCAGACCGATGGCGAACGCGTCGCGCTCGTCGCGCGCGCATCGCGTGCGGGACGCTGGGCGCAAGCCGACGGCGTGCATTTCGTCGCGGCGCCGGAAGATCCGCAGGCGTATGCGCGCGACCTGTACGGCATGCTGCGCGCGCTCGACCGCGCGCAGGTCGCACGCATTCTCGTCGAGAAGCTGCCCGAGACCGTCGAGTGGATCGCGGTCAACGATCGCCTTGGCCGTGCGGCCGCCGCGTTCGAGGCGCGCGACTGACGCCGGCTCCCGCATCCCCTTCGGAAATAAAAAACGCCCGACCGGCGAGATGAGCCGGTCGGGCGTTTTCGTTTGGGCGCGTGGCCGGCGGCTTACTTGCCCACGCCGGACTTCGCGATCTGCTGTTCGACGTATTGCGCGAACAGCGCATGCAGGCGCGTCGTCGGATGGACCGTGTCGGCGAACATGTAGGTCTGGTCCGCGTTCGGGACCGTGTAGGTCTGCGGCGAGCAGAACAGCGACGAACCGAATGCGGTTGCGTCCGCGACGCCGTATTGCGTGGCCGCCTGGACCATCGCCTTCAGGTTGCACGCGGTGTCGGTGTTCGACACGCTGAAGCCGTTCGCCTGGTAGCTGGCCGCGACGCCGTCCTGCCACGTGAACGAATCGACCATCACGTACTTGGTCGGGTCGACCTTCAGCGCGACGAGCGTGCCGGCCAGCGCTTGATTGAACAGGCCCGACAGTTGCGTGAACGCGGCTTGCGTGCCGCCTTGCAGCGCGAGCGGCGTGCCGCCGATGTCCGGCACGTTCGCGACGAATACGTGCGTCGCGCCGGCCGCGACGATCTGCTGGACGATCCCGCCCAGCTGTTGCGCGGCGAGGCCGATCGCCTGCGCGGCCGCGAGCTGCGCGGCCGGCGTGTTGCCTTGCGCCTGCGCGACCTGCGCCTGATAGAAGATGTCGTTCGCGCCGCCGTTGATCAGCACGATCTGCCCGGCGTTGAAGCTGCCGTGCTGCGACAGGTACTGCTTGACCTGGTCGGCGATCGGCGTCGTCGTGGCCTGCGCGTAGTCGGCGTTCGGCACGCTCGAGGCCGCGTGGCCGATGCCCGGCTGCTGCGTCACGCGCGAGCCGCCCTGTGCGTAGCCGAGGCCGCCCGTGGCCTGCAGCGGAATGCCGAAACCGCCCTGGTTCGCGGGTTGCAGCGTGTCGCCGTAGTACTGAGCGACGTCCTGCGTCCACACTTGGCCGGGGTTGGTCGTGAAGCGGCCGCCGCCGAAGCCGAGCTTGATCTGCGAGTAGGTGCCGGCGTCCGACAGGCTGTCGCCGAACGACACGATCTGCATTTTCACGCCGGACGGCGGCGTGTTCGACGCGCTGCTGCTGTTGTTGTCGTCGCCGCCGCCGCACGCGGCGAGCAGCGCGAGCGCGGCGCCCGCGATCGCGACCTGCGCGGTGCGCAGCAGGCGTTGCGGGGTGCGTGACGGAGTGCGTTGTTGTGTCTGCATCGATGGATCTCCTCGTAGATATGGCCTAGATGTATCGTGCATCTGCCGCGTGCCTGCTCAGGTCCAGGCTGCGCGGCGGCCGTTGGCTGAAGTGGTTTATTGGTCGCGCACGGCCGCAAGCGGCATGGTGCGCGGATCGTGGTTTGCGGCCTCGGCGATCTGCGCATGATAAGCGCTCGCCCATTCGGGCGGACCGAAAATCGCGCGCAGCTTGTTGCGCCATCCAGGGACGCGCAACGCGTCGGCCGCCATCGACACCCACTCGCGGAACGTCGCGACGAGCGGGTTGTTCGAGCCGAGCGGCTCGACGATTCCGTACTGCGGCGGATCGTCGGGCGACTCCTCGACGTAGCTGCCGAACAGGCGATCCCAGATCACGAGTACTCCTGCGTAATTGCGGTCGATGTAGCGCGGGTTGCGTGCATGGTGCGCGCGATGGATCGACGGCGTGTTGAGCACGTATTCGAGCCAGCCGAGCTTGCCGATCGCCTGCGTGTGCACGAAGAACTGGAACGCGAGGTTGATCAGCACGATGCCGACGATCTGCTGCGGCGGAAAGCCGAGGAACGCGAGCGGCAGCCAGAACGCCCACATGCCCGCGACCGGATACATCAGGCTCTGCCGGAACGCGGTCGAGAAATTCATCCGCTCGGACGAGTGGTGCACCACGTGCGCGGCCCACAGCCAGCGCACGCGATGGCTCGCGCGATGGAACACGTAGTAGAGGAAGTCCTGGCCGACGAACAGCACGGCGAACGACAGCCAGCCGTCGTGCCAGGTGAACAGCCGGAACCGTGCGTAGCAGTACGCATAAACGGGGATCACGAACAGCCACGCGAGCTTGTCGGCACCCTGGTGCATCAGCGCGAGCGCCGCATTGCACAGCGTGTCGCGCCACGCATAGAGGTGGTCCTGCGCACGTGTGCGGGCGAGGTGCCAGGCTTCCCACGCGATGCAGAGCAGGAAGACGGGCGCCAGCGCGAGCAGAAGCAATTCGACGTCGAATCGCATGGGCGTGTCTCCTCCTTTCCCCTGCAAGCCGTGAGGCCGGGCCTGTGGCCCGTTGTAGATATCGGTCAGGCCAACAGCCTACGCAATCGCCACGCGCTAGGCGAGGGGGCAGCGTAGAGGGTTCCCTCTGAGCGCCCCCAAACCTGTCGCTTCGCGCCAGGCCCCCGAAGGGGCAAGAAAACTTGGGGCGGCCCGGCGTTTTCTTGAGGACAAGGTTTCTACGGAAGCCGTGCGGTGCGGGGCCGCGCGGTGCGGCCCCGTTTTGCGGGCAGCGCCGGGGCGCGGTGCGCGGCGCGCAGGCGGGGCGGCCGTTTCAAACCGCGAACGGTGCAATGACGGGGAGCGGGGCGGCGGCAGAGGGGGCGGCCGGTTGCCCCGACGGGCGGTGCCGCCCCCTGTGACGCAACGCAGATGGCGGGGCGCACCGCATCGCTGCGGCGCGTGCGTTGTCAGTGCGCGCCCGCGTAGATCCACTCGAGCAGCGTGTCGTGCGCGGCGCGCGCGGCTTCGGCGTGATCGTTGTTGATGAAGCTGACGACGATGTAGCTCTGGCCGTCGGCACCCGCCACGTAGCCCGCGATCGCACGCACGTCGCGCAGCGTGCCGGTCTTGATGTGCGCGTTGCCGAGCACGCCGGCGTTGGTCAGGCGGTTCTTCATCGTGCCGTCGATGCCGGCGATCGGCAGCGAATCGATGAATGCCTGCGCGACCGGGCTCGCATTCGCGGCCTGCAGCAGCGCGGCGAGCGACAGCGCGCTCACGTGCTCGTTGCGCGACAGGCCCGAGCCGTTCTCGAGCTCGAGGTCCGGCATCGCGATCCCGCTTTTCTGCAGGAACGCATGAATCGCGCGGCTCGATTGCTCGGGCGTCGCGGGCGGCTTGCCGGCCACCGCGCCGATCGTCAGGAACAGGTTGCGCGCCATCACGTTGTTGCTGAACTTGTTGATGTCGTAGACGATGCTGCCGAGCACGGGGCTGTGGTGGACGGCGAGCGGCCGCGCGGTGGTCGGCACCTTGCCTTCGCTGACCGGGCCCGCGATCGTGCCGCCGTCCTGCTGCCACAGCGCAAGGAAGCCGCGCGCGAAGAACGTCGTGTGGTCGAGGATCGCGAGGTTGGTCGTGTGCGCGCCGCAGCGCAGCGGATAGTCGCCGGCGAACGAAGCGGTCATGAGCCCGCCGCCGCCGGCCGACAGCGTCGGGCGTGCGGCCGCGGCGGCCGCGCTGCACGAGCCCGAGCCTTCGACCAGCTGGTTGTCGATCGACAGGTTCGCGAGCGGCGGCAGCACGTCGACGGCGACCTTGCCGTCGTCGCCCGGCGTGACCGTGAACGACACGGCCTTGAACGCGTACAGCAGCGGATCGGGGCCGACGTTGTACGGCGCGCTCACGTCGTCGTCGAACGACGGCAAGTCGCGCGTCGACGCGGCGAAGTAGCTCTTGTCGAGCACGAGGCCGCCGGCCACGCGCTTGATGCCCGCCTTGCGGATCTTGTCGACCAGGTCGATCAGTTCTTCGGGCACGAGCTTCGGATCGCCGGTGCCCTTGATGTACAGGTTGCCCTGCAGCGTGCCGTCCGGGTCGACCGGGCCGTCCGCATACGCGGTGGTGCGCCAGCGGAAGTCGGGGCCGAGGATCGACAGGCCGGAGAAGGTCGTCACGAGCTTCATCGTCGACGCCGGCAGCATCGGCCGGTCCGCGTTCCATGCGATCAGCGGCTCGGGATTGCCGACACGCTCGACCACGACGCTCATCGCCGAGGCCGGCACCTTCGCGCGCTGCAGCGCGACCAGCACGGACGCCGGCAGGCCGGCCGCGCGTGCGGCCGGCGACACGACGGCGGTCTTGCGCGCTTCCTTGTGGGGCTTCTTGCGGGCTTGCGCGGACGGTGCGAACGCAAGGGCCGTGCAGGTGGCGACGACGGCGGCCGCCCGCAGGCAGAAGCGGGCGCGGGGGGCGAGCCGGGCGGAAAGATCGGAAATCGGCATGGGCAAATACGGGAAAGGCACGGGGCTCGGGCAGGGCGCGCGCGGCGCCGGAGCGCACATTGTAGAGACAAGTCCGCACGCGCCCCTTGCAATTCGCCTTTCTGTTGCATTGCAGGGAGCGCCCGCGATGCGCGGCGCTACAATGGTTGCCATGTTTTACTCAACCCATGGGTTCCGGTTCCGATGCGGATTCTGCTAGTTGAAGACGATCGAATGATTGCCGAAGGCGTGCGCAAGGCGCTGCGTGCCGATGGCTTCGCGGTCGACTGGGTGCAGGACGGCGACGCGGCGCTCACGGCGCTCGGCGGCGAGACGTACGACCTGCTGCTGCTCGATCTCGGCCTGCCGAAGCGCGACGGCATCGACGTGCTGCGCACGCTGCGCGCGCGCGGGCTGTCGTTGCCGGTGCTGATCGTCACCGCGCGCGATGCGGTTGCCGATCGCGTGAAAGGCCTCGACGCGGGCGCCGACGACTACCTCGTCAAGCCGTTCGACCTCGACGAACTGGGCGCGCGGATGCGCGCGCTGATCCGCCGCCAGGCGGGGCGCAGCGAGTCGCTGATCCGCCACGGCGCGCTGACGCTCGATCCGGCGTCGCACCAGGTGACGCTCGACGGTGCGCCCGTCGCGTTGTCCGCGCGCGAGTTCGCGCTGCTCGAAGCGCTGCTCGCGCGGCCCGGCGCGGTGCTGTCGAAGAGCCAGCTCGAGGAGAAGATGTACGGCTGGGGCGAGGAGATCGGCAGCAACACGGTCGAGGTCTACATCCACGCGCTGCGCAAGAAGCTCGGTTCGGACCTGATCCGCAACGTGCGCGGGCTCGGTTACATGGTCGTCAAGGAAAGCTGACGCGTGAGGTCGATTCGTCATCAATTGCTGATCTGGCTGCTGGCGATCGTCGTCGCGGGCGTGGGTCTCGCGGGCTGGCTGATCTACCGGCAGGCGCTCGCGGAGGCGAACGAGCTGTTCGACTACCAGTTGCAGGAAATCGCCGCGGCGCTGCCGTCGGAGCCGTTCTCGCAGGTGTTCGGTTCGCGCACCAACGGCGACGAAGGCATCGTGATCCAGATCTGGAACCGCAACGGCGTGCTGATGTACTTCTCGCATCCGCGTGCGCCGATCGCACCGCGCGCGGAACTCGGCTTCTCGACGGAGCGCACCGACCGCGGCGAATGGCGCGTGTACGGCGCGATCGTCGGCGACAACGTCGTGCAGCTCGCGCAGCCGGTGTCGGTGCGCAACCGGCTCGCGGCGAACGTCGCGCTGCGCACGCTGTGGCCGCTGATCGTGCTGCTGCCGTTCCTTGGCGCGGCGGTCTGGGTGATCGTCGGGCGCGGGCTCGCGCCGCTGGCCCGCGTGACGCACGCGGTCGAGGCGCGCCGGCCGGAGGCGCTCGATCCGTTGCCCGATGCGCGCCTGCCGCTCGAGGTGCAGCCGCTCGTGCGCGCGCTGAACGGGTTGCTTGCGCGACTGTCGGCGGCGCTCGACACGCAGAAGGCGTTCGTCGCCGATGCCGCGCACGAACTGCGCACGCCGCTCGCGGCCGTGCAGATCCAGGCGCAGCTCGTCGCACGCGCGAAGGACGACACGTCGCGCCGCGAGGCGGTCGCGGATCTGCAGGACGGCGTCACGCGCGCGACGCGTCTCGCCGAGCAGCTGCTCGCGCTCGCGCGCGCCGAACCCGACGGCGCGACGATGCGTGAGCCGGTCGACCTGCAGGCGCTGCTGGTCGAATGCGTGGCCGCGCATGCACCGCTCGCGCAACGGCACCACATCGATCTCGGCTTCGAGGAGACGCGCGCGGCGACGGTCGTCGCGGACGTCGGCGCGCTGCGCGTGATGTTCGGCAACCTGCTCGACAACGCGGTGAAGTACACGCCCGACGGCGGTCGCATCGACGTGTCGCTGACGTGCGATGCAGCCGGCCGCGCGTGTGTGCAGATCGGCGACAGCGGGCCCGGCATTCCGGCCGACGAACGCGAGCGCGTGTTCGACCGCTTCTACCGCGACAGCTCCGCGCGGGCGCGCACCGACGTGTCGGGCAGCGGGCTCGGGCTCGCGATCGTCAAGCGCGTCGCGGCGCAGCAGGGCGCGACGGTGTCGCTCGGCGACGCGGCCGCGGGCGGCCTGCTCGTGAGCGTCGTGTTCCTCGATGCCGAGCTGCGGGCGCCGGCGCCGCAGGCGTCCGAATCCGTATGAAGAACGGCGCCGTCAGGGCGCCGACGGCGGCCTGGGGCCGGCTCCTCGCATGATTCGGTCCGGACGGCGGAACGTGCGTGATGGGCGGGAGCAGGCCCAGGCCCGACTCAAGGCCGATTAAGCCTCCTTTAAGTCAGGGTCGTTACGCTGCGACCTATCAAAGAGGAGGTCCTACGATGAACACCCGATTCCTTGCGCGCGGCGCCGTCGCGGTCGCCGTGGCGGCTGCCCTGTCCGCCGGCTATGTCGCAGGCACCCGCCGTGCCGATCCGCAGATCATCACGCCCGCACAGGCCGCCGCGCTGATGCCGGCCGAGGCCGCGGCCAAGACCGGCATCCCCGATTTCTCCGGGCTGGTCGAGACCTACGGCCCGGCGGTCGTGAACATCAGTGCCAAGCACGTCGTGAAGCAGGTGTCGCGACGGGCGCAGCAGCCGCAGTTGCCGATGGATCCGAGCGACCCGTTCTACCAGTTCTTCAAGCACTTCTACGGCCAGGTGCCGCCGGGCATGGGCGGCGACGCGCAGCCGGACGACCAGCCGAGCGCGAGCCTCGGTTCGGGATTCATCGTCAGCACCGACGGGTACATCCTCACCAACGCGCACGTGATCGACGGCGCGAACGTCGTGACGGTCAAGCTGACCGACAAGCGCGAGTACAAGGCGAAGGTCGTCGGCTCCGACAAGCAGTCCGACGTCGCGGTGCTGAAGATCGACGCAAGCGGCCTGCCGACCGTGAAGATCGGCGACCCGGCGCAAAGCAAGGTCGGCCAGTGGGTCGTCGCGATCGGTTCGCCGTACGGCTTCGACAACACGGTCACGTCCGGCATCATCAGCGCGAAATCGCGCGCGCTGCCCGACGAGAACTACACGCCGTTCATCCAGACCGACGTGCCGGTGAACCCCGGCAACTCGGGCGGCCCGCTGTTCAACCTGCAGGGCGAGGTGATCGGCATCAACTCGATGATCTACTCGCAGACGGGCGGCTTCCAGGGCCTGTCGTTCGCGATCCCGATCAACGAGGCGATCAAGGTCAAGGATGAACTCGTGAAGACGGGCCACGTGAGCCGCGGCCGTCTCGGCGTCGCCGTGCAGGGGCTGAACCAGACGCTCGCGAGCTCGTTCGGGCTGCAGAAGCCGGACGGCGCGCTCGTCAGCTCGGTCGACCCGCACGGCCCGGCCGCGAAGGCCGGCCTGCAGCCGGGCGACGTGATCCTGTCGGTCAACGGTTCGCCGGTCGCCGATTCCACGTCGCTGCCCGCGCAGATCGCGAACCTGAAGCCGGGCTCGAAGGCCGACCTGCAGGTGTGGCGCGACAAGTCGAAGAAGTCGATCAGCGTGACGCTCGGCGCGATGACCGACGCGAAGCTGGCGTCGAACGACGGCGGCCCCGTCGAGCAGGGGCGCCTCGGCGTCGCGGTGCGTCCGCTCACGCCGCAGGAGCGCAGCGCCGCCAACCTGTCGCACGGGCTGATCGTGCAGCAGGCCGGCGGCCCGGCAGCCAGCGCGGGCATCCAGCCCGGCGACGTGATCCTCGCGGTCAACGGCCGCCCGGTCACGAGCCCCGAGCAGTTGCGCGATGCGGTCAAGGGAGCAGGCAACAGTCTTGCTCTCTTGATCCAGCGCGATAATGCACAGATCTTCGTGCCGGTCGACCTGAGCTGACCGGCGGCCGTTGCGGGCCGGCCTGGCCGGCCCTCGCGGGCGCCGCCGGCGTTCGGCCCGTAGTGCTGTGTTCCGACCCGAAAGGAGAGAGCCATGCAATATCTACGCAATGTGTCCCGAATTGCCGCCGCCGCGGCGCTGGCCGCCGGCCTCGCCGCCGCGCCCGGCGCGTACGCGCAATCGGACGAATTGCCGGCGGCGAGCCAGCAGGGCGATGTCAGCTATGTGTCAGGGGGCATCGGCAAGGATCAATCGACAGCCTTCGAGCACAACGAAGCGGCGTGGCCGCTCGCGCTGCGCTTCACCGGCAAGGGCGGCGAGTACCTGGCCGACGTTCATGTGCGGATCGTCGACGGCAAGGGCACCGAGTTGCTGAAGACGGACGCGCGCGGGCCGTACATGCTCGTGAAGCTGCCGCCGGGGCGTTACACCGTGCATGCGTCATACCAGGGCAGCGACGAATCGCGCGCCGTCACGGTCGGCGCGAACGGCGGCGCCAAGGCCGCGTTCCAGTGGAGTGCGCAGTAGCGCGTCGCGCGCGAGCCGGCCCGGGTCGCGCAATCGGACCAACTTTCGCCCATAATGAGAGCCACGGCCCCGTGCCGTGGCTTTTTCGTTTCCTGCGCCCGGCTCGCCTGCCGGGCCGCCCTGAGGAAAAACGATGTCCGATGCCGCCGACCCTCGCCTCGAAATCGTGCCGAACCGCCATCGCGTGCGGGTGATTCATCGCGGCATCACGTACGCCGATTCGCACGGCGCGCTGACCGTGCGCGAATCCGGCCTGCCGGACATCCATTACCTGCCGCGCGGCGACGTCAACATGCACCGGCTTGTGAAGTCGAACGTCACGACGGCCTGCCCGTTGAGAGGCCAGGCCGTGTATTTCGACTTGCAGACCGAAGACGGCGTGATCGAGAGCGCCGCATGGAGCTACGAGGAACCGGGGGCGGCCGCGTCCGCGCTTGCGCACTACGTCGCCTTCGATGTCGCGCGGGTCGACAGTCTCATCGAGACATCCTGATGCGGCGCGCGTTCATCGGGGAGGCATCATGGAACTGAACGACACGTTACGCGTACCGCTCGCGCCGGCTGTCGTGCGGGAGGCGCTCGAGGATCTCGCGTTGCTGCGGGCGAGCTTCGATCATTGCGAATCGTTCGTGAAGCTCGCGCACGGCGAGTTCGCGCTGACGATCACGGTGCCGCTCGGTCCGCTGCGTGCGCGCTACGACGTGCGCGTGCATTCGGCGAGCGAGCAGGGCGATGCGCAAGGGCAGCCGCGTCGCGTGCTCAACTTCAAGGCGCGGGCCGACGGCCTCGGCGCACTGCGCGGCCAGGTCGAGGTCATGCTGCTGCCGGACGGCGATGACGCCGACGCGACGCGCATCGAGTACGTGGTGTGGACGACGGCGAGCGGGCCGCTCGCCGAACTGCCGACCCGGCAGATCGAGAATGCGTTGCGCGAGTGGGCCGACGATTTCTTCCGCGAATTCTGCGCGGTCGTGCAGGCGAAGCACGGTCTCGTACCGAACCGCGCGCGCGCCGGCGCGCAGCGTCGCCAGCATGTGTTCCTGCGGCCGGCGTCGCTGATGGCTGCGGCGAAGCGGCCGCTGCCGCACCTCGGCGGCGCGCTGAGCGGTCGCGCGGCCAGTGCGGTCCATCAGCGCGAATCGGGCCCGCTGCCTGTCTGGGCATGGGCGGCGATCATCGTGTTCGTCGCGCTGCTGCTGTATGCGGCGCGCTGGATCAACGGCGGCTGAGCAACCGCGCCCGCCCGCGCTTGGCCCGGCCGCCCGGCGATGGCGGCGCGGCGGTCACGACCGCGCGTCGGGGCCGGCGCCGCGAAATTCCCTTCGATACGCCGACGGCGACGTGCCGAGCGCGCCCGCGAAATGCTGGCGCAGCGACACGCTCGAGCCATAGCCGGCCGCTTGCGCGATCGCGTCGATCGATTGACCGGTGGTTTCCAGCAGATGTTGCGCCCGCGTGAGACGCTCGGCCTGCAGCCACGCGGTGACGGTCGTGCCCGTGGCCTGACGGAAGTGGCGCGTGAACGTGCGCCGGCTCATCAGCACGCGTTCGGCGAGCGAGTCGACGCCATGTGCGACGTCGAGATGCGCGCGCACCCAGTCGAGCAGGCCCGCGAGCCGCGCGTCGCGCGGATGCGCGGCGACGGGTTGCGGCACGTATTGCGCCTGGCCGCCCTGGCGGTGCGGCGGGATCACGAGGCGGCGCGCGATCTGGTTCGCGGCGTCCGAGCCGAAGCGCCGCCGCACGACATGCAGGCAGCAGTCGAGCCCCGCGGCCGTGCCGGCCGACGTCATCAGATTGCCGTCGTCGACGTACAGCACGTCGGGGTCGAGCTTCACGCGCGGAAAGCGTTGCGCGAAGTCGTCGGCCCATGCCCAGTGCGTCGTGGCCGGCCGCCCGTCGAGCAGCCCGGCCGCGGCGAGCACGTACGCGCCGAGGCACAGGCCGACGACCTGCGCGCCGCGCGCGGCCGCCGCGCGCACCGCATCGACCATGTCCCCCGGCGGCGCTTCGTCCGGATCGCGCCAAGCCGGCACGATGACGATGTCGGCGTCGTCGAGCGCGTCGAGCCCGTGCGGCGCGGTGATCGTGAAGCCGCCGGTGGTCGACAGCGGGCCGCGCTCGGCCGAGCATACGCGGAACTCGAACGTGGGCGCCGCGGCCGCATCGCGCTCCTTGCCGAACACGACGGACGGCACCGACAGGTGGAACGGGCTGATGCCGTCGTACGCGATCACGGCGACGACGGTCGGGGCGGGGGCAACGGACGACGCAGCGGCGCGCATGGCGGGCTCCGGAATGGCGATGGCCCGATTCTATCGAAGAATGGCAATCGGGCCACTGTCCGCGGACGCGATGCGGTCGGACAATGCATCGCATCGCGCTGCTGGCCGCCCCGTTCCGGAGCGGGGCGGCGCCGAACCGGAGCCTGCCATGTCGAATGCCGCGTCGCCGTCCTCTTCCGTTTCCCGTCGTGCGCTGATCGTGATCGATGTCCAGAACGAATACGTGACGGGCAACCTGCCGATCGAATATCCGCCCGTCGACGCATCGCTCGCGAACATCGGCCGTGCGATCGACGCCGCGCACGCGGCCGGCGTGCCGGTGATCGTCGTCCAGCACGTCGCGCCTGCGGGCGCGCCGATCTTCGCGCCGGGCACCGACGGCGTCGCGCTGCATCCGGTCGTCGCCGACCGCCCATACGCACACCTGATCGTGAAGGCGCAGGCCAGCGCGTTCGCCGGCACCGATCTTGGCGCATGGCTCGACGCGCACGGCATCGACACGCTCGCGGTCGCCGGCTACATGACGCACAACTGCAATGCGGCGACGGTCTATCACGCGGCGCACACGGGGCTGGCCGTCGAGTATCTGGCCGACGCGACCGGTGCGTTGCCGTACGAGAACGACGCGGGCGTGGCGAGCGCCGAAGCGATTCACCGCGCGTACTCGGTGGTGTTCCAGTCGAATTTCGCGGCGGTGATGTCGACCGGCGCATGGATCGCGGGGCTCGGCGGCGCGGCGATGCCGACCTGCGATTCGGTGGCCGCGTCGAACCGGCGGGCTCGCGCGCGACGCGCGAAGGCGGCCTGAGCGAAGCGGGGAGAGCAGGGGGAATTGGGCGGGCTGGGCGGGCTGGGCGGCATGGCCGCCGCCCGCGCGCGGCCGGATCGACCGGCCGACGGCGATGAAACGGCGCGCCCTGCGCCGTCGCTGGCGGATGGGTCCGTCAGTCGCCCGTCTTCAGCATCGCGGGGCTGTAGCGCATCATGTCGAAGCAGCCGTCGACGAGCTGTTCCGCATGCTGCTCGGCGTCGATCTCGTCGGGCAGCATCAGCATGTCGCGCACGAAACCGCTGACGAGCGTGTGCAGCATCAGCGTCGCGCGCCACGTGTCGAGCCGCTCGGGCAGCAGCTTGAGCCGCACGGCGCCGGCGAGATCGGCGTCGATCGCATGCAGCGCCTCGCTCATCCCCGCGCGGTTACGCTGCAGCAGCGGTTCCATGTCGGCGACGTATTCGCACTTCATGAACAGGATGCTGAACACGCGCCGCAACTGCGAGTCGCGCTGCACGCCGAGCAGGCACCAGATCAGGATCTTGCGGATCTTGTCGAGCGGATTGCCGCCGGGCGCGTCGAGCGGCATCCGCTTGAGTTCGTCGATCGGCAGGAACACGCGGTCGAACATCGCGTCGAACAGCTCGCTCTTGTTCGCGAAATGCCAGTAGATCGCGCCGCGCGTCACGCCGGCGTGCTGGGCGATGTCCGCGAGCGACGTGTGCGACACGCCTTTCTCGAAGAACACGTGTTCGGCGGCGTCGAGAATGCGGTTGCGCGTCTCGAGTGCCTCCTCCTTGGTGCGTCTGACCATGTGCAGGCCTGAATGAATCGATCGTAGGTGAATATAGGGTCTGCAACCCTCGTCGCGGTATCGCGGAGCCGCTATGCTTGCGATTGGTAATAATTCGTAAGACTTGACGGTTGGCGGCGGGTGCGCGGGCTTTTTACATACATTCGTGAATGTATATACAATACCACCCTACGATCGAATGACCCAAGTGGCAATCAGTTAATATCCCACTCTGCTGATTCCCGCCAAAGTAATAGTCCGCAGTTCGCGGCATCTCGTCGGCATGGAGGTCTCGTGCCGACTTGCTGTATCCAGTAGTCCAGTAATTCAGGTGTTCGATCTGCGCCGCAAGGCGCATCCGTGCGCGCTCCCGCTGGGCGCTGCACTCATTCCATTGGTTACACACAGAGGTCGCTCCATGCGCGTCGAACGGGTTCCATACCGCTTGATCACTGTCGCGGCAGCCGCGGTTTTCCTGGCTGCCTGCGGAAAAAAAGAATCGGCACCGCCGCCGCAAACGCCGGAAGTCGGCGTCGTCACCGTCCAGCCGCAAAACGTACCGGTCTTCACCGAACTGCCGGGCCGCACCAGTGCGTTCCTCGTCGCGCAGGTGCGCGCACGGGTCGACGGCATCGTGCTGCGCCGTGAATTCACCGAAGGCAGCGACGTCAAGGCCGGCCAGCGCCTCTACAAGATCGACCCGGCGCCGTACATTGCCGCGCTGAACAGCGCGAAGGCGACGCTCGCGAAGGCGCAGGCGAATCTCGTCACCCAGAACGCGCTGGTCGCACGCTACAAGGTGCTGGTGGCCGCGAACGCGGTCAGCAAGCAGGAATACGACAACGCGGTGGCCACGCAAGGCCAGGCCGCGGCGGACGTCGCAGCCGGCAAGGCCGCGGTCGACACCGCGCAGATCAACCTCGGCTATACGGACGTCGTGTCGCCGATCACCGGCCGCGTCGGTATTTCGCAAGTGACGCCGGGCGCGTACGTGCAGGCGAGCCAGGCGACGCTGATGTCGACGGTGCAGCAGCTCGATCCGGTCTATGTCGACCTCACGCAGTCGAGCCTCGACGGGCTGAAGCTGCGCCAGGACGTGCAGAGCGGCCGCCTGAAGACGACCGGTCCGGGCGCGGCGAAGGTGTCGCTGATCCTCGAGGACGGCAAGACCTATTCGGAAGCCGGCAAGCTGCAGTTCTCGGACGTGACGGTCGACCAGGCCACGGGCTCGGTCACCATCCGCGCGGTGTTCCCGAACCCGGGCCGCGTGCTGCTGCCGGGGATGTTCGTGCGCGCGCGGATCGAGGAAGGCGTGAACGAGAACGCGTTCCTGGTGCCGCAGATCGGTGTCACGCATGACCAGAAGGGCCAGGCGGTCGCGATGGTCGTGAACGCGAGCAACAAGGTCGAGCCGCGGCCGCTGAAGACGACCGGCATGCAGGGTCAGAACTGGGTCGTCGAGGGTGGCCTGGAAGCGGGCGACCGCGTGATCGTGCAGGGCGTCGACAAGGTGCGTCCGGGCGCGACGGTGAAGTCGGTCGCGGCGCAACTGCCGGCCGCGGATGCCGCCTCGGGTGCCGCCGCATCCGCCGCGCCGGCCGCCGCCGGTTCGGGCGCCGCAGCCGCCTCGGGCGCCGCCGCTTCGGGTGCAGCGCCGGCGAGCGCCGCGGCTGCTTCGAGCGCGCAATAACAGGGGGCCTGTTTCATGGCAAAGTTTTTTATCGATCGCCCGATCTTCGCGTGGGTGATCGCCATCATCCTGATGCTGGCCGGGGTCGCGGCGATCTTCACGCTGCCGATCGCGCAGTATCCGACGATCGCGCCGCCATCGATCCAGATCACCGCGAACTACCCGGGCGCTTCCGCGAAGACGGTGGAAGACACGGTGACGCAGGTGATCGAGCAGCAGATGAGCGGTCTCGACAACTTCCTGTACATGTCGTCGACGAGTGACGACTCGGGCAACGCGACGATCACGCTGACCTTCGCGCCGGGCACCAACGCCGACATCGCGCAGGTCCAGGTGCAGAACAAGCTGTCGCTCGCGACGCCGGTTCTGCCGCAGGTCGTGCAGCAGCTCGGCCTGTCGGTGACGAAGTCGAGCAGCAGCTTCCTGCTGGTGCTCGCCTTCAACTCCGAAGACGGCAGCATGAACAAGTACGACCTCGCGAACTTCGTGGCGTCGCACGTGAAGGATCCGATCAGCCGGTTGAACGGCGTCGGTACCGTCACGCTGTTCGGCTCGCAGTACGCGATGCGGATCTGGCTCGACCCGACCCGCCTGACCAACTACGGCCTCACGCCGGTCGACGTGACGACCGCGATCACCGCGCAGAACGTGCAGATCGCGGGCGGCCAGATCGGCGGCACGCCGGCCAAGCCGGGCACCGTGCTGCAGGCGACGATCACCGAATCGACGCTGCTGCAGACGCCCGAGCAGTTCGGCAACATCCTGCTGAAGGTCAACCAGGACGGCTCGCAGGTTCGCCTGAAGGACGTCGCGAAGATCGAGCTCGGCGGCGAAAACTACAACTTCGACACGAAGTACAACGGTCAGCCGACCGCGGCACTCGGTATCCAGCTCGCGACCAACGCGAACGCGCTCGCGACCGCGAAGGCCGTGCGCGCGAAGATCGACGAGCTCGCACCGTTCTTCCCGCACGGCCTCGTCGTGAAGTATCCGTACGACACGACGCCGTTCGTGAAGCTGTCGATCGAGGAAGTGGTCAAGACGCTGCTCGAAGGTATCGTGCTCGTGTTCCTTGTGATGTATCTGTTCCTGCAGAACCTGCGGGCGACGATCATCCCGACGATCGCGGTGCCGGTGGTGCTGCTCGGCACGTTCGCGATCATGTCGCTGGTGGGCTTCTCGATCAACACGCTGTCGATGTTCGGCCTCGTGCTCGCAATCGGCCTGCTGGTGGACGATGCGATCGTGGTGGTGGAGAACGTCGAACGGGTGATGGCGGAAGAGGGCTTGTCACCGAAGGAGGCGACCCGCAAGGCGATGGGCCAGATCACCGGCGCACTCGTCGGCGTGGCGCTCGTGCTGTCGGCGGTGTTCGTGCCGGTCGCGTTCTCCGGCGGTTCGGTCGGCGCGATCTATCGTCAGTTCTCGCTGACGATCGTGTCGGCGATGGTGCTGTCGGTGCTGGTCGCGTTGATTCTGACGCCCGCACTGTGCGCGACGATCCTCAAGCCGATCCCGCAGGGCCATCACGAAGAGAAGAAGGGCTTCTTCGGCTGGTTCAACCGCACGTTCAACAACAGCCGCGACAAGTACCACGTCGGCGTGCACCACGTGATCAAGCGCTCGGGCCGCTGGCTCATCATCTATCTGGTCGTGATCGTCGCGGTCGGGCTGCTGTTCGTGCGCCTGCCGAAGTCGTTCCTGCCCGATGAAGACCAGGGCCTGATGTTCGTGATCGTGCAGACGCCGTCGGGTTCGACGCAGGAAACGACCGCGAAGACGCTCGCGAACATTTCCGACTACCTGCTGAAGGACGAGAAGGAAATCGTCGAGTCCGCGTTCACGGTCAACGGCTTCAGCTTCGCCGGCCGCGGCCAGAACTCCGGTCTCGTGTTCGTGAAGCTGAAGGACTACTCGCAGCGTCAGCACGCGAACCAGAAGGTCCAGGCGCTGATCGGCCGGATGTTCGGACGCTACGCGGGCTACAAGGACGCGATCGTGATCCCGTTCAACCCGCCGTCGATTCCGGAACTCGGCACGGCCGCCGGCTTCGACTTCGAGCTGACGGACAACGCGGGTCTTGGTCACGATGCGCTGATGGCCGCGCGTAACCAGCTGCTCGGGATGGCCTCGAAGGATCCGACGCTGCAGGGCGTGCGTCCGAACGGGCTGAACGACACGCCGCAGTACAAGGTCGACATCGATCGCGAGAAGGCGAACGCGCTCGGCGTGACGGCGGATGCGATCGACCAGACGTTCTCGATCGCGTGGGCGTCGAAGTACGTGAACAACTTCCTGGATACGGACGGCCGGATCAAGAAGGTGTACGTGCAGTCGGACGCACCGTTCCGGATGACCCCGGAAGACATGAACATCTGGTACGTGCGCAACGGGTCGGGCGGGATGGTGCCGTTCAGCGCGTTCGCGACCGGTCACTGGACGTATGGTTCGCCGAAGCTCGAGCGCTACAACGGCGTGTCGGCGATGGAAATCCAGGGTCAGGCCGCACCGGGCAAGTCGACCGGTCAGGCGATGACCGCGATGGAAGGGCTCGCGAAGAAGCTGCCGGTCGGTATCGGCTATTCGTGGACCGGCCTGTCGTTCCAGGAAATCCAGTCGGGCTCGCAGGCGCCGATCCTGTACGCGATCTCGATCCTGGTCGTGTTCCTGTGTCTCGCGGCACTGTATGAAAGCTGGTCGATCCCGTTCTCGGTGATCATGGTGGTGCCGCTCGGCGTGGTCGGCGCACTGCTCGCGGCGACGATGCGCGGCCTCGAGAACGACGTGTTCTTCCAGGTCGGCCTGTTGACCACGGTGGGCTTGTCCGCGAAGAACGCGATCCTGATCGTCGAGTTCGCACGCGAACTGCAGATGACGGAGAAGATGGGGCCGATCGAGGCCGCGCTGGAAGCCGCGCGCCTGCGGCTGCGTCCGATCCTGATGACGTCGCTCGCGTTCATTCTCGGCGTGATGCCGCTCGCGATCAGCAACGGCGCGGGTTCGGCCAGCCAGCACGCGATCGGTACCGGCGTGATCGGCGGGATGATCACGGCGACGTTCCTCGCGATCTTCATGATCCCGATGTTCTTCGTGAAGATCCGCGCGATCTTCAGCGGCGAGAAGGAAGACGTCGACGAGGCGCTGCGCCTGGCTCAGGAGCACTCGCACCACGAAGAGACGCCGGGCAACGGCGACGAAGGCAACAAGGGACAGTGATGATGCAAAAACACGCTTTGACTGCAATCGCGGTCGCGCTCCTTGCCACGGGCTGCACGATGGCGCCGCATTACACGCGGCCCGATGCACCCGTCGCGCAGGCGTACCCGGCCGGCGGCGTCTATGCGACGCAGCCGGGTGCTGCCGGCGCGCGCAGCGCGAACGGGCAAGCTGCGACCGCCATCGGCTGGCGCGAGTTCTTCGTCGATCCGCGCCTGCAGCGGCTGATCGAAATCGCGCTGAAGAACAACCGCGACCTGCGGGTCGCGGTGCTGAACATCGAGGCGTCGCGCGCGCAGTACCAGATCACGCGCGCCGGTTTGTTCCCGACGCTCGACGGCACCGGTACGGGCAACATCCAGCGCGTGCCGCGCGGCATTTCGCAGACGGGGCAGCCGTACATCTCGCGCACCTACAACGTCGGCGCGTCCGCGTCGTGGGAGCTCGACCTGTTCGGCCGCGTGCAGAGCCTGAAGGACCAGGCGCTCGCGCAGTACCTGGCGACGTCGTACGCACGGCAGGCCACCGAGATTTCGCTCGTGTCGCAAGTCGCGGATCAGTATCTGACGCTGCTGTCGACCGACGACCTGCTGCAGGTCACGGAGAACACGCTGAAGTCCGCTCAGGCGCAGTACGACCTGACGAAGCTGCAGTTCGACAACGGCACGGGCTCCGAGCTCGACCTGCGTCAGGCGCAGACGGTGGTCGAGACGGCGCTCGCGAACCAGCAGGCGCAGGCGCGTGCGCGTGCGCAGGCGCTGAACGCGCTCGTGCTGCTGATCGGCGAGCCGCTGCCGGACGATCTGCCGGCGGGCATGCCGCTCGACGCGCAGAACCTGCTGACCGACGTGCCGGCCGGTCTGCCGTCCGACCTGCTGACGCGTCGTCCGGACGTGATGCAGGCCGAGCAGACGCTGCTCGCCGCGAACGCGAACATCGGTGCGGCACGCGCGGCATTCTTCCCGCGCATCTCGCTGACGGGCGCGTTCGGCACCGCGAGCCCGACGCTCGGCGGCCTGTTCAAGGCCGGCACGGCGGCGTGGTCGTTCGCGCCGCAGATCACGATGCCGATCTTCGAAGGCGGGCAGAACCTCGCGAACCTCAACCTCGCAAACGTGCAGAAGCGCATCGAGATCGCCAACTACGAGAAGGCGATCCAGTCGGCGTTCCGCGAAGTGTCCGACGGGCTGGCAGCACGCGGCACATACGACCAGCAGATCGCCGCGCTCGAGCGCAACGAGCACGCGCAGCAGCGCCGCTTCGATCTGTCGGACCTGCGCTACAAGAACGGGGTCGACAGCTACCTGTCGGTGCTGACTGCGCAGACCGATCTGTACTCGGCACAGCAGACGCTGATCAGTGCGCGTCTGGCACGCTGGACGAACCTCGTCGATCTGTACCGCTCGCTCGGCGGCGGCTGGATCCAGCACGCGGGCGAGACGCCGCGTGCGCCGGACCAGACGGTCGACTACGACAAGGCGGCCGCGCCGGCGCCTGCGTCGGCAGCGGCGACGAACGGGTAAGCGCGACGGCGGGCTGGCGCGGGCGACCGCACCGGTTCGCTGGCGTCGCGGCTCCCGCGATGCGACAACGCCACGGACGAAAGTCCGTGGCGTTTTTTTTGCCGTGTCCGGTTCGGCGCATGCGGAGAGGAAGGGCGGCGGCAGGCGGCCGGCTCGCGCCGACCATCGCCTCGCTGCGCCGCGCCCCACCAGGCAAAACGCCACGGCAAGCCGTGGCGTTTGTCCTTTACCGTGCTGCGCCGTGCTTCGGCGCGTCCCGACAGGGCGGATCAGTGATGCACGTCGGCCGCGCGTCCGTCGAAGTCATGGCCTGCGCGACGGATCTCGCACTTCGCGTCCTTCTCGCCCTTCACGCCGTTGAACACGATGTTCAGGATCACGGCCGTGGCCGATGCGAGCAGGATGCCGCTGTGCAGGATCGGTGCGAGGGCGGGCGGCAGCTTCGAGAAGAAGTGCGGCGACACGACCGGCACGAGGCCCATGCCGACGCTCACGGCGACGATGAACAGGTTGTGCGAGTTGTTCACGAAGTCGACCTTCGACAGCACCTTGATGCCGTTTGCCGCGACCATCCCGAACATCACGATGCCTGCGCCGCCGAGCACGAACGGCGGCACCGACGCGACGACCTGCGCCATCTTCGGGAACAGGCCGAGCAGCACCAGGATCACGCCGCCCGTCGCGCAGACGAACCGGCTCTTCACACCCGTCACGCCGATCAGGCCGACGTTCTGCGAGAACGACGTATGCGGGAACGAGTTGAAGATGCCGCCGATCAGCGTGCCGAGGCCGTCGACGCGCAGGCCGCGCACCAGGCGCTCCTGGTCGACCGGGCGATCGACCATGTCGCCGACCGCGAGGAACATGCCGGTCGACTCGATGAACGTGACGAACATCACCGTGACCATCGTCGCGATCGACAGCGGGTCGAAGTGCGGCAGGCCGAAGTGGAACGGCATCACGAAGCCGACCCACGGTGCGTGCGCGACGCCGTCGGTATTCACGCGACCGATCGCAAACGCGATCACGAAGCCGGCGACGATGCCGAGCAGCACCGAGATGTTCGCGAGGAAGCCGCGACCGTACTTGTTGATCAGCAGGATCAGCGTGAGCACGAGCAGCGACAGGCCGAGGTAGACGGGGCTGCCGTATTCGGGGTTGCCGACGCCGCCGGCCGCCCAGTTGATCCCGACTTCCATCAGCGACAGTCCGATCACCGCGATCACGGTGCCGACGACGACCGGCGGGAAGAACCGCAACAGCTTGCCGATCATCGGCGCGAGCACGATGCCGATGATGCCGGCCGCGATGGTCGAGCCGAAGATGTCGAGAATGCCGAGGCCGGGGTTGGTGCCGATCGCGAGCATCGGGCCGACTGCCGCGAACGTGCAGCCCATGATGACGGGCAGGCGGATCCCGAAGATCCACAGGCCGAGCGTCTGGATCAGCGTGGCGATGCCGCACGAAAACAGATCGGCGCTGATCAGGAACGCGATCTGGTCTTTCGGCAGCTTCAGCGCGCCGCCAACGATAAGCGGCACGGCGACAGCGCCGGCGTACATGACGAGGACGTGCTGGAGACCAAGCGTTACAAGCTTGCCGGTCGGCAGCACCTCATCGCACGGATGGACCGTGTTCGATTGCATCTGTCTCACTCCATGATCTTGTTTTCGGGGTGATACGAAGTTATGCGGAATGCACCATCGCAACAAGAGCGCTGGGTTCTATTCCGTTCTTTGCTGGTTCGATATGCCAATTGGGCATGAAACAGGGTGTCGATCATCGGAAACTGCCGCTGGAGTGAGGTTTCCGGGTTTTATAGCCCTTCAAAATAGTGCGGGCCCCCATGCCAAATATCGGCGGCTTTATGGTGTGTATCGCGATTGCGGCATAGTGGCAAAAACGACCGGTGAAAAATCGTGCCGGGTTAACCCGCGAGCGGCCGTTTTGGCCGGCACGGTGCAGCCGGATGGAACCGGCCGTGCGCAGTCGCGTTTTCGCAGCGCCCGCGCGGCCGGCAACTACTGCGTAAATCGGGCCGCATGTCGCGATCCCGCTATCATCGTCATCCGTCCACTCGAATACCTGATCCCGTCATGCGCCTGCTCGGAATCGACCTCGGTACCGGCTCCGTCAAACTCGTCACGCTCGATGCCGATGGCGTCGAGCGCGCGGTCGCGAGCGAACCCTATGCGTTGTCGTCGCCGCAGCCCGGCTGGGCCGAGATCGCGCCCGACGTGTGGTGGCAGGCGCTCGTGCGCGCCGCCGCGCGGCTGCCGGCCGGCGAGCGCGAGCAGGTCGCCGCGATCGGCTTCTCCGGCCAGATGCATGGCGTCGTGCCGATCGACGCGGCCGGGCAGCCGGTGCGGCCTGCGATGCTGTGGCCCGATACGCGCGCGGTGCGCGAAGCGGACGCGGCCGACTGGCCGGATGCCGGTATGCCCGTCGCCGGTATGTCCGTCGCCGGTATGCCCGTCGCACCGAACCCGGTCGCGCCCGGGATGGCGGGGCCGCTGTTGCGCTGGCTGGCCGCACACGAACCGCAGGCACTGCGGGCCGCGCGCTGGGCCGTGCAGCCGAAGGACTGGCTGCGCGTCGCGCTCGGCGGCGAGGTCGCGGCCGATCCGAGCGACGCGTGCGCGACCGCGCTCGCGACGCCGGACGGCGCATGGGATACGGCGCTGATCGATACGCTGGGCTTGCCGGCCGACCGGTTCGCGCCGGTGCGTGCGTCGAGCGCGCGCTGCGGCGTGCTCGATGCAACAGCCGCGGCGGCACTCGGGCTGCCGGCCGGCGTGCCGCTTGCGACGGGGGCGGCCGATACCGCGTGCGCGGCACTCGGCAGCGGGCTCGTCGCAGCCGGAGACGCGCTGCTGACCACCGGCAGCGGCGGCCAGATCGTCGTGCTCGCGGATGCGTTGCCGCCCGCGCGGCGCGGGCTGCATCGCTATCGCACGGCGGCCGGCGGCGGCTATTACACGATGGCCGCGATGCAGAACGTCGGGCTCGCGCTCGAAGCCGTGCGCGGCTGGCTTGGCTATCCGGGCTGGCCGGACGCATACGACGACGCGTTCGCGCAGCCGGCGTCCGGGCGGCTTTGCTTTCTGCCGTACCTGACGGGCGAACGGTCGCCGTGGATGAATCCCGATGCGCGCGGCGGCTGGCTCGGCCTCGGGCTCGGCGACACGCGCGGTGCGATGATGCGTGCCGCCTTCGAAGGCGTCGCGTTCGCATTGCGCGCGGGGCTCGATGCGATTCGCGACGCGAACCGGGCCGATCCGGTGACGACGCTGCGCCTCGCCGGCGGCGGCTCGGTTGATCCGCGCTGGCGCCAGTTGCTCGCGGATGCGCTGGGCGCGTCGCTCGACGCGGTCGACTGCCCGAACGCCGCGACGCGCGGCGCCGCGTTGCTCGCGGGCGTCGCGATCGGGCACTGGCGCGAAGACGCGCTGCGCATGCTGGCGCCGGCCGCATCGCCAGTGGCCGCGCCGCGCGACGATCGTGCGCTGGCCGCGCGCCACGCGCGTTTCATCGATCTGTATGCGCGAACGGATGCGTGGTTTGCGACCGGCGTTTAAACTCGGGCACGTGTCGTGTTGCGTCAGCGGTGACGCACCGTGGCAAGCCGGCGGCTGTTTCGCGCGCGCGATGCGCGGCGCGATCGGCGATCATGGCGAGCACGATGCGGTTTTGCGGTGTCGGATGCGAACCCGCACGGCACGCCTTGACCTGATCTCGCACGTGCGCCGCTCACGAAGCTCCGCGGCGGCGCCCACCCGATGAAGACGGGCGAATCGTTTCGCCCGATCGTGCTGTATTGAACGGAAGGGAATCCCATGCTCGAACTCGTTTCTTCGCATGCTTGCCACGGCGGCGAGCAACGCTTCTATCGCCACGATTCGAAGGCGATCGGCCTGCCGATGAAGTTCTCGGTGTACCTGCCGCCGCAGGCCGCGCACGGTCGCGTGCCGGCGCTGTTCTACCTCGCGGGGCTCACGTGCACCGACGAGACTTTCGCGATCAAGGGCGGCGCGCAGCAGTACGCGGCGCAGCACGGTATCGCGCTCGTGATGCCCGATACGAGCCCGCGCGGCGCGGGTGTGCCGGGCGAAACCGATGCGTGGGATTTCGGCGTCGGCGCGGGCTTCTATGTCGACGCGACGCAAGCGCCGTGGTCGACGCATTACCGGATGGAGTCGTACGTGACGGGCGAGCTGCGCGAGCTCGTCGCGGCCGCGCTGCCGATCGACGGCGCGCGGCTCGGGATCTTCGGTCACTCGATGGGCGGGCATGGCGCGCTGACGCTCGCGTTGCGCCATCCGGACCTGTACCGGTCGGTGTCGGCGTTCGCGCCGATCGCCGCGCCGACGCGCTGCCCGTGGGGCGAGAAGGCGTTCTCGGGATACCTCGGCGCCGATCGCGAAGCGTGGAAGCAGCACGACGCGAGCGAACTCGTCGCGCGCGCGGATGCACCGAAGTTCGCTGGCGGCATCCTCGTCGATCAGGGCCTCGCCGATCAGTTCCTCGCGAACCAGCTGAACCCCGACGTATTCGAAGCGGCGTGCGAGAAGGCCGGCCAGCCGCTGACGCTGCGCCGCCATGAAGGCTACGACCACGGCTACTACTTCATCTCGACGTTCATCGCCGATCACATCGCGCATCATGCGCGGGTGTTGGCGCGATGAGCGCAGCAAGCAGGCAACGCGTACCTCGCGCGCCGCAAATCGTGCGCGCATGAAAAAACGCCGGTACTGCCCGTCGGGCATGCCGGCGTTTTCGTTGTGGCCATTCGACGCGATCAGCGGCGCCGCAACAAGCTCGCCCCATACACAAGCCCGGACAGCGCGGTGATCCAGAAGCTCGTCGGCCAGTCGGTGTGATACGCGAGCGCGATCCCGGCCCACGCCTCGAACAGCGCGAACAGCGCGGCGAGCACCACGCCGGTCGACAGCCGCGTCGACACGTTCTGAGCGGCCGCGGCCGGCCCGACGAGCAGCGTGAACACCAGCAGCACGCCGACGATCTGCGTTGCGGCGGCCACTGCGAGCGCACACACCGCGAGAAACAGCATCGATACCGTGCGCAGCGACACCCCCTTCGCTTCGGCCAGCTCGGGCTGCAGCGACGCGAACAGCAGCGGCCGTGCGATCAGCGCCAGCGCGACGAGGCTCACCGCGCCGATGCCGGCCAGCACCGCGAGCGTGTCGTGGCTGACCGCGAGCACGTTGCCGAACAGCAGCGCGGTGACCTGCGTCGCGAACGACGTGTAGAAGTGCAGGAACAGCAGCCCGAAGCCGAGCGCGCCCGACAGGATCACGCCGATCGCGACGTCGCGGCCCGCGAGCCGTTCGCCGAGCGCGCCCATCCCGATCCCGGCCGCAAGCGTGAAGCCGACCATCCCCCAGATCGGCGAGATGCCGAGCAGCACCGCGCCGGTCGCGCCGGTGAAGCCGACGTGCGACAGCGCGTGGCCGGCGAAGGTCTGTCCGCGCAGCACCAGGAAGTAGCCGACGATGCCCGCGAGCACCGCGACGATCCCCGACGCGGCGAACGCGTTGATCATGAAGTCGTATTCAAACATCGTGCGAATGCCCGGGATGAGCGTGTCCGTGGTGGTGATGGTCGTGGCCGCCGCCGCTGCCGTGCGAGTGACCGTCGTCGTCCTCGTGTTCGTGATCGTGCTTTTCGATCTCGACGTCGCCCGACATCACGAAGATCTTGCCGTTCACGCGCATCACGTCGATCGGCGAGCCGTAGAGCCGCGACAGCACGGGCCGGGTGATCACCTCGTCGACGGTGCCGAGCGCCGCGACGCCGTTGCCGAGATACAGCACACGGTCGAGCGCGTTCAGCAGCGGATTCAGTTCGTGCGCGGAAAACAGCACGGTGATGCCGAGCTCGCGCTGCACGTTGCGCACGAGTTCGACGACGCCGCGCTGGTGGTTCGGGTCGAGGCTGATCAGCGGCTCGTCGAGCAGCAGCAGCTTCGGGCTGCCGAGCAGGCATTGCGCGAGCAGCAGGCGCTGCCGCTCGCCGCCCGACAGTTCCGACAGCGGCCGGCGCGCGAGCGTCGGACCGCCGACGAGATCGAGCACGCGATCGACATCGCGGCGCGTCGCGGCGTTCGTGTGCGGCAGCCCCCAGCGGTGGCCGTCAGCGGCCATCGCGACGAAGTCGTAACCGCGCATCCGGCGATTCGCGAGGCCGCTCCTGATCTGCGGCATGTAGCCGATCGATGCGTTGCCGCGCACGACCGGCACGCCGCCGACCGACAGCGTGCCGCCCGTGACGGGCACGAGGCCGAGCACCGCGCGCATCAGTGTCGTCTTGCCCGCGCCGTTGGGCCCGAGCACGCCGACGAATTCGCCGGGTTCGATCGAGAAGCTGACGTCGCGCAGGATCGTGCGGCCGCCCAGTTCGAGCGTGACGCGATCGAGGGCGAGTGCGTGAGGAGTGGCGGTCATTTCGTAGGGTTGATCATTTCTTGCTGACGGAAAGCGCGGCCGCGAGCGCGTCGAGCTGGCCGGCCATCCATTGCTGGAAGGTCTTGCCGGCCGGCTGCGTCTCGGTGACGCTCACGCTCGGCACGCCGCCGTCGCGTGCAACCTTCAGCAGGCGCTTGGTCATCGGCGCTTCGGCCTGGCTGTTGTAGATCAGCGCGCGCACCTGCTTCTTGCGCAGGTCGTTCTCGAACGCGGCGACGTCCTGCGCGCTCGCCTCGGTGTCGTTCATCGTCGCGAGCTGGAAGCGCTGGTTGCGCATGTCGAGGCCGATCGCGTCGGACATGTAGCCGAACACGGGCTCGGTGGCCGTCACCGGCACGCCCTTGTATTGCGTGCGCAGCGCGGCGACCTTGTCGTCGATCGGCTTCAGCGACGCGACGAATTTCTGCAGGTTCGCGTCGTAGTCGGCCTTGTTCGCCGGGTCGGCGCGGCCGAGCTCGGCCGCGATCGCGCGTGCGGCGGCCGGCATCGTCGCCGGGTCGTACCACAGGTGCGGGTTGTCGCCGGCCTTCTTGCCGACCAGATCGGCGACGACGATCGTCGCGCGCTTTGCCTGCTTCGAGGCGGACAGCAGCTTGCCCATCCACGGATCGTAGTCCGCGCCGTTGTAGATCACGACCTGCGCATGCTGCAGCGCGCGCGCGGTCTTCGGGCTCGCTTCGAACAGGTGCGGATCCTGGTCGGGATTGCTGAGGATGCTGGTCACCGCGACATGGCGGCCGCCGATCTGCGACGCGACGTCGCCGTAGAAGTTCTCGGCAGCGACGACGTTGACGGTCCCGGCGTGGGCCACGCCGGGTGCGGCGATCGACAGGCCGGCCGCCGCAGCGGCCGTGGCGGCCAGCAGGCGGGCAAGCGACAGGGCGCGCCGCGGCGCGCGCTTCAGGGCAATGGGCATGGAACTCCTCGTTGGAAGGGACGGCGGGGCGCCGCGCGCGTGCGGTGTCAGCGGTGCGCGGGCTTGCCCTTGCAGTGCCCGCACAGGCCGTTCAGCTCGACGACCTGATGGTGGACTTCGAACCCGTGCGCGGGCGCGCTCGCGGACAGCTGCTTCGCGAGGTCGCTGCCCGGAATCTCGACGGTCTCGCCGCACGAATCGCAGATCAGGAACTGGCCTTCGTGCGGCACGCCGATCTCGCAGCACGCGAAGAACGCGTTCTTCGATTCGATCCGGTGGATGAAGCCGTGCTCGACGAGGAAATCCAGCGCGCGATAGACGGTCGTGGGCGGCACCCGGCCGCGCTGCGGCTCGAGCTCGGCGAGCAGGTCGTACGCGCCGATCGGGCGCTGCGCGGCCAGCACGCGTTCGTAGACCTGGCGGCGCAGCGGCGTCCACGCGAGCCCGTGCTCGGCGGCGAATGTATCGGCCCGGGAGAGCCGGGCGTCGATGGGCGATGAGGTAGCCATGGCGTGAAGCAGGCAATGAAACGAAGTATGGCGATGATATAACGTATCTCGCCGCCGTGCAGCCCGAATTCCGCCCCGAACAGCTCTTCCGTCCCCTTCATCGCCGTTTCAGCCGCGCCGCACCCAGCACGCCGCGCCTTGCCGGGCGTGGCGCGCCGGCCCGTGCGAGGTGCGGCCGTGCCGCAGCGCATCATCGAAAGCCGTCGTGCCGCCTTGACAGCGCGAATCGCGTATCCGATTATTCGACCAACAACAGAGCAATTGATCGATCAGCGAGCGTTCGCTCACCTCGTGACCTTCGTGCAGCAGAACGAACCGGAGACAACCCGTGAGACTGGCAGAGAAGGTCGCGATCCTGACGGGCGCGGCAAGCGGCATCGGCGAGGCAGTGGCGCAACGCTATCTGGACGAGGGCGCGCGCTGCGTGCTGGTGGACCTGAAGCCGGCGAGCGGTTCGCTCGCGCAACTGATCGAAGCGCATCCCGGCCGCGCGGTGGCCGTCACCGCGGACGTCACCCGCCGTGACGACATCGAGCGGATCGTCGCGACCGCGGTCGAGCGCTTCGGCGGTGTCGACATCCTGTTCAACAACGCGGCGCTGTTCGACATGCGCCCGATCCTCGACGAATCCTGGGACGTGTTCGACCAGCTGTTCGCGGTCAACGTGAAAGGGCTGTTCTTCCTGATGCAGGCGGTCGCGCAGCGGATGGTCGAGCAGGGGCGCGGCGGCAAGATCGTCAACATGTCGTCGCAGGCCGGGCGTCGCGGCGAGGCACTCGTTTCGCACTACTGCGCGACCAAGGCGGCGGTCATCAGCTACACGCAGTCGGCCGCGCTCGCGCTCGCGCCGCACCGGATCAACGTGAACGGCATCGCGCCGGGCGTGGTCGACACGCCGATGTGGGAGCAGGTCGATGCGCTCTTCGCCCGCTACGAGCATCGCCCGCTCGGCGAGAAGAAGCGGCTCGTCGGCGAAGCGGTGCCGCTCGGCCGCATGGGCGTGCCGGGCGACCTGACGGGCGCCGCGCTATTTCTCGCGTCGGCCGACGCGGACTACATCACCGCCCAGACGTTGAACGTCGACGGCGGCAACTGGATGAGCTGACTTGACGCCGCTCGCACGCGCAACCCAGGCGGAGCCGCTGCGCGCGGCCGCCGCCGCACGAGGGCACGCATGATGGCCGAGATCGTGGTCGCCGGCGAACTGCTGGCCGAATTCGTCGCCGCCGAGCGCGGCCAGGGCTTCGATACGCCGGGCCTGTTCGCGGGCCCGTTCCCGAGCGGCGCGCCGGCGATCTTCGCCGACCAGGCCGCGCGGCTCGGCGCGCGCGTCGCGTATGCGGGCTGCGTCGGCCGCGATGCGTTCGGCGATGCGATCGTCGCGCGGCTCGAGTGCGACGGCGTCGACGTCGCGCGCATTCGCCGCGTCGCGCGTCCGACCGGCACCGCGTTCGTTGCGTATCGCGACGACGGCTCGCGCAGCTTCGTGTTCAGTCTTTCCAGCAGCGCCGCCGCGTGCGTCGACGCCTCGGACGTCGACACCGCGATGTTCGACGGCTGCCGCTACTTCCATGTGATGGGCTCGTCGCTGACGAGCGAATCGGCGATCGCGGCCGTGCAGCGCGGCGTGATCGAAGCGGCGCGCGCCGGCGCGAAGGTGTCGTTCGATCCGAACGTGCGGCCCGAGATGCTGAGCTTCCGCCCGATGCGCGCGGCGCTCGACGCGATGCTCGCCGCGTGCCACCTGTTCCTGCCGAGCGAGGCCGATCTGCCGTTCTTCTGCGGGCCGCAACCGGCCGAGCGCGCGATCGCCGGCCTGCTTGCGACGCATCCGCTGCTCGAACGCGTCGTGCTGAAGCGCGGCGCGCAAGGCAGCGTCGCGTTCGACCGCGCGAACCGCGCCGAAGCGCCTGCGTTCCAGGTCGACGAAGTCGATCCGACCGGCGCCGGCGACTGCTTCGGCGGCACGCTGGTCGCGAGCCTCGTCGCCGGCCTGCCGACCGACGTCGCGTTGCGCCGCGCGAACGCGGCCGGTGCGATCGCGGTCACGCGGCGCGGCCCGATGGAGGGCAACAGCAGCGCGGCCGAGATCGACCGTTTCCTGACCGAACGAGGTGTCGCATGTCCGGCCTGACGCCCATCGCCGAACGCCCGCGCAGCGCGCACGCCGATGCCGTGCTGCGGATGATCTTCGACGCGAACCGCGCGGATGCGCAGCGCGGCATCTATTCGATCTGCAGTGCGCACCGGCTCGTGCTGGAGGCCGCGTGCGAAGCCGCGCGCGCGGACGGCTCGCCGCTCTTGATCGAGGCGACCTGCAACCAGGTGAATCATCTCGGCGGCTACACGGGCATGACGCCCGCCGATTTCCGGCGCGACGTCGATGCGATCGCGCAGCGCTGCGGGCTCGCGCCGTCGGCGCTCGTGCTCGGCGGCGACCATCTCGGCCCGAACCCGTGGCGGCATCGCCGCGCGGCCGACGCGATGCGCGAAGCGGCGGCGATGGTCGTCGCGTACGTCGAAGCCGGATTCGAGAAGATCCACCTCGATGCGAGCATGGCGTGCGCGGACGATCCCGCGCGGCTCGACGACCGGACGATTGCCGCACGCGCGGCCGAGCTGTGCCGCGCCGCGGAAGACGCAGCGTCGCGCGCCGGGGTCGCGCCCGTCTACGTGATCGGCACCGAGGTGCCGACGCCGGGCGGCGAAATGGCAGGCGAGGGCGATGCCGACGGCGCCGCGATCGCGCGGATCGCGGTCACGCGCAGCGACAGCATCGCCGCGACGCTCGACGCACACCGCCGTGCATTCGCGGCGGCAGGGCTCGATGATGCATGGACCCGCGTGGTCGCGATCGTCGCGCAGCCGGGCGTCGATTTCGACGACCGGAACGTGCTCGACTACGACAGCGCGAAGGCCGCGTCGCTCGGCGCGAGCATCCTGCGCACGCCGCGCCTCGTGTTCGAAGCGCATTCGACCGACTACCAGACCGAAGGCGCGCTCGCCGCGCTCGTGCGCGACCACTTCGCGGTGCTGAAGGTCGGCCCCGCGCTGACGTTCGCGCTGCGCGAGGCGCTGTTCGCGCTCACCTTCATCGAGGACGCGCTGATCGACGACGTCGCGCAGCGCTCGCGATTGCGCGACGTGGTGGACGCCGCGATGCGCGCGCAACCCGAGCACTGGGCGCCGTACTATCGCGGCGACGAGACCGAGCAGCGGCTCGCGCGCCAGTTCAGCTACAGCGACCGGATCCGCTACTACTGGCTGCAGCCGGCCGTCGCGGCGGCGGTCGAGCAGTTGTTCGGCAATCTCGCGCGGCAGCCGGTGCCGGAAACGCTCGTCGCGCAATGGTTGCCGGACGTATACGCGGCGTGCCGCGCGGGCGGCCTCGCGAAGGAGCCGCGCGCATGGGTGCGCCACCGGATACGCGACGTGATCGCGCACTATGCGCGCGCGTGCGGGATGCAGCGGCCGGCGTGACGGGCCGAGAAGGAAACGACGCAACACGACATACGCAACACGCAACACCGACGACAGTTCGAATAATCACTGGAGACAAGCCATGCAACGAAAGATGCTCGATGCCGCCGCACGCTGCTTCGCCGGGGCCGCGTTCGCGACGGCCGCGTGCGCGGCGTCCGCCGGCACGCTGACGATCGCGACGCTGAACAACCCGGACATGATCGAGTTGAAGAAGCTGTCGCCGGCGTTCGAGAAGGCGAACCCGGACATCAAGCTGAACTGGGTGATCCTCGAGGAGAACGTGCTGCGCCAGCGCGCGACCACCGACATCACGACCGGCAGCGGCCAGTTCGACGTGATGGCGATCGGCACCTACGAGGCGCCGCAATGGGGCAAGCGCGGCTGGCTCGCGCCGATGACCGGGCTGCCGGCCGATTACGACCTGAACGACATCGTGAAGACGGCGCGCGACAGCCTGTCGTACAACGGCCAGCTGTATGCGCTGCCGTTCTACGTCGAGAGCTCGATGACGTTTTACCGCAAGGACCTGTTCGCGGCGAAGGGGCTCAAGATGCCCGACCAGCCGACCTACGACCAGATCGCCGGGTTCGCGGACAAGCTCACCGACAAGGCAAAGGGCATCTACGGGATCTGCCTGCGCGGCAAGGCCGGGTGGGGCGAGAACATGGCGTACGTGTCGACGGTCGTGAACACGTTCGGCGGGCGCTGGTTCGACGAGAACTGGAACGCGCAGCTGACGTCGCCGGAATGGAAGAAGGCGATCAACTTCTACGTGAATCTGCTGAAGAAAGACGGCCCGCCGGGAGCGAGCTCGAACGGCTTCAACGAGAACCTGACGCTGACCGCCTCGGGCAAGTGCGCGATGTGGATCGACGCGACGGTCGCGGCCGGGATGCTCTATAACAAGCAGCAGTCGCAGGTCGCCGACAAGATCGGTTTCGCGGCTGCGCCGGTCGCCGTCACGCCGAAGGGCTCGCACTGGCTGTGGGCGTGGGCGCTGGCCGTGCCGAAGACGTCGAAGCAGCAGGACGCCGCGCGCAAGTTCATCGCATGGGCGACGTCGAAGCAGTACATCGAGATGGTCGGCAAGGACGAAGGCTGGGCGTCGGTGCCGCCGGGCACGCGCGCGTCGACCTACCAGCGGCCCGAGTACAAGGCCGCCGCGCCGTTCTCGGACTTCGTGCTGAAGGCGATCGAGACGGCCGACCCGAACGATCCGTCGCTGAAGAAGGTGCCGTACACGGGCGTGCAGTACGTCGGGATTCCTGAATTCCAGTCGTTCGGCACGGTGGTCGGCCAATCGATTGCCGGTGCGGTCGCCGGCCAGATGACGGTCGACCAGGCGCTTGCCGCGGGGCAGGCGGCCGCGGACCGCGCGGTTCGGCAGGCCGGCTACAAGAAGTAACGCGCAAGCCGTCGCGCGGCCCGCACCGTGCGCCGTTGCACACGGCGCGGGCCGGCGAGGCGGACAGGCGGGCAGGCCGTTCGCGCCCGCGCATCAACCGGAGGGACTCCGATCATGCGTCACCTGCGTCTTCCCCTGAGTCACGCTCACGCGCCGTCGGTCGGCGACGCGTCGTCGCCGCCGGGCGCCCCGCGCCGTGCGCGCGGCGGCGCCAGCTGGCTCGTGTCGCCGTCCGTCGCGGTGCTGCTGCTGTGGATGTCGATTCCGCTCGCGATGACGATCTGGTATTCGTTCTCGCGCTACAACCTGCTGAACCCGGACGTGAAGGGCTTCGCGGGGCTCGACAACTACCGATTCCTCGCGACCGATCCGTCGTTCCTGCCCGCGATCTGGCACACGCTCGTGCTGATCGGCGCGGTGCTTGCGATCACCGTGGTCGGCGGCGTGCTGATGGCCGTGCTGTTCGACCGCAAGTTCTACGGGCAGGGCGTGGCGCGCCTGCTCGCGATCGCGCCGTTCTTCGTGATGCCGACGGTCGCCGCGCTGATCTGGAAGAACATGATCCTGCATCCGGTGTACGGGCTCGTCGCGAACGCGATGCGCGCGCTCGGGATGACGCCGATCGACTGGTTCGCCGATTATCCGCTCACCGCCGTGATCATGATCGTCGCGTGGCAGTGGCTGCCGTTCGCGTTCCTGATCCTGTTCACCGCGATCCAGTCGCTCGACCAGGAACAGAAGGAAGCCGCGCGCATCGACGGCGCGGGCGCGATCGCGATGTTCTTCTACATCACGCTGCCGCACCTGAAGCGCGCGATCGCCGTGGTCGTGATGATGGAGACGATCTTCCTGCTGTCGATCTTCGCGGAAATCTACACGACGACGGGCGGCGGCCCGGGCGATGCGACGACCAACCTGTCGTACCTGATCTACGCGCTCGGCCTGCAGCAGTTCGACGTCGGCCTCGCATCCGCGGGCGGGATCATCGCCGTCGTGGTCGCGAACGTCGTGTCGTTCTTCCTGGTGCGGATGCTCGCGCGCAACCTGAAGGGGGAGTACGAAAGATGAGCGACCTGACTTTGCAAGGCCGGCGCGCGCCGGCTGCGTTCGACCTCGTGCGACGCGCGTTGCCTGGCGTGCTCGCATGGCTGATCGCGCTGCTGCTGTTCTTCCCGATCTTCTGGATGGCGATCACCGCGTTCAAGACCGAGCAGCAGGCGTACGCGTCGACGCTGTTCTTCGTGCCGACGCTCGACAGCTTCCGCGAGGTGTTCGCGCGCAGCAACTACTTCGCGTTCGCGTGGAACTCGGTGCTGATCTCGGCCGGCGTCACGGTGATCTCGCTGCTGCTCGCGGTGCCGGCGGCCTACGCGATGGCGTTCTTCCCGAACCACCGCACGCAGAAGGTGCTGCTGTGGATGCTGTCGACCAAGATGATGCCGTCGGTCGGCGTGCTGGTGCCGATCTACCTGCTGTGGAAGAACGCGGGGCTGCTCGATACGGTGTCGGGGCTCGTGATCGTCTACACGCTGATCAACCTGCCGATCGCGGTGTGGATGACCTTCACGTATTTCAACGAGATCCCGAAGGACATCCTGGAGGCCGGGCGTATCGACGGCGCGTCGACGTGGCAGGAGATCGTCTACCTGCTGATGCCGATGGCGCTGCCGGGGCTCGCGTCCACCGCGCTGCTGCTCGTGATCCTGTCGTGGAACGAGGCGTTCTGGAGCATCAACCTGTCGAGCTCGAACGCCGCACCGCTGACCGTGTTCATCGCGTCGTACTCGAGCCCCGAAGGGCTGTTCTGGGCGAAGCTGTCCGCCGCGTCGCTGCTCGCGGTCGCGCCGATCCTGATCGTCGGCTGGCTGTCGCAGAAGCAGCTCGTGCGCGGGCTCACGTTCGGGGCGGTCAAATGAGCGCGAACGTGCTGATCTGCGATTGCGACGGCGTGCTCATCGACAGCGAGGCGGTTGCCGCCGACGTGATCGTGCGCGAGCTCGACGCGCGCTGGCCCGGAGTCGATGCGCGTCCCGCGGTGATGCCGCTGCTCGGGCTGCGTATCGAACGCGTGCTGGCCGGCGCGAGCGAGGCCGTCGGCCGCATGCTGTCGGCCGACGACGTCGACGCGATCCGCCGCGCGGTCGAGGCCGCGGCCGTCAACGCGCCGATGGTCGACGGCATCGATGCGGCGCTTGCGGCGATCACGCTGACGACGGCCTGCGCGAGCAACAGCTATCGCGCGTACGTCGAGGCGGCGCTCGCGCGCACCGGCCTCGTGCGCTTCTTCGGCGACCGGTTGTTCTGCGCGGACGCCGTCGCGCGGCCGAAGCCGGCGCCCGACGTGTATCTCGCGGCCGCGCACGCGCTCGGCGCGCTGCCGGCGCAATGCCTCGTCGTCGAGGACAGCGTGACCGGCATCACCGCGGCCGCAGCGGCCGGCATGACCGTGCTCGGCTTCGTCGGCGGCGGGCACGCATCGGCGGCACAGATCGACGCGCTGCGCAGTATCGGCGCGCGTCACGTCTTCGACGACATGCACGAGCTGCCCGGCTACGTCGCCCGCTGGCAGGCGACCGGCGCGGTGCTGCCGGGCTAGCAACCACGAACGATTGCGCGCCGCGCTCGACGCGGCGCATGACACATCCCGCATCACGAACGAACGGAGACAGACCATGGCAAGCGTGCTCCTGCGCAACATCGCGAAGCGCTATGACGACACCGAAGTGCTGCGCAACGTGAACCTCGACATCGCCGACGGCGAATTCGTCGTGTTCGTCGGCCCGAGCGGCTGCGGCAAATCCACGTTGATGCGGATGATCGCCGGGCTCGAGGAGATCTCGAGCGGCGACCTGCTGATCGACAACGTGAAGGTCAACGACGTGCCGAGCGCGAAGCGCGGCATCGCGATGGTGTTCCAGTCCTATGCGCTGTACCCGCACATGTCGCTGTACGACAACATGGCGTTCGGCCTGAAACTCGCCGGCGCGAAGAAGCCCGAGATCGACCAGGCGGTGAAGCAGGCCGCGAAGATCCTGCACATCGACCACCTGCTCGACCGCAAGCCGAAGCAATTGTCGGGCGGCCAGCGGCAGCGCGTCGCGATCGGCCGTGCGATCACGCGCAAACCGAAGGTGTTCCTGTTCGACGAGCCGTTGTCGAACCTCGACGCCGCGCTGCGCGTGAAGATGCGGCTGGAATTCGCGCGGCTGCACGACGAGCTGAAGACGACGATGATCTACGTGACGCATGACCAGGTCGAGGCGATGACGCTTGCCGACAAGATCGTCGTGCTGTCGGGCGGCGCGGTGCAGCAGGTCGGCACGCCCAACGCGCTTTATCACGCGCCGGCGAACCAGTTCGTCGCGGGCTTCATCGGCTCGCCGAAGATGAACTTCCTGAAGGGGACGGTCGAATCGGTCGATGCGACCGGTGTGCTGGTGCGCTTCGGCAGCGGCGAGGCGCAGCATGTCGCGGTCGACGCGGCGGGGCTGCAGCGCGGCGCGGCCGTGACCGTCGGCGTGCGGCCCGAGCATTTGCTGGTGGGTGCGGCGGCCGGGGGTGTCGCCGCGCGAACGATGGCCGTCGAGTCGCTCGGCGATGCCGCGTATCTGTATGCCGAGTCGACTGTCGCACCGGACGGGCTGATCGCGCGGATTCCGCCGCTCGATACGTACCGCACGGGCGAGGCGCTGCACGTGCATGCGCAGGCCGGGCATTGTCACCTGTTCGACGAGCAGGGGCAGGCGTTCAGGCGGCTGAGCGTGCACGCGAAGGCGGCGTGATGCGTGAGCCGCGTGCGGCCGTGGCCGCATGAAAGTGGCGAGGCGGGGCGCGTTCAGCGGCGTCAGGCCGCCTTCGCCTCCAGCGCCGCGCGCGCGCAGGTCTCGTCGGTGACGAGCCCGGACAGCCAGCCGCCACGCAGCGCGGCGATCACCGCATCGCGCTTCTTCGGGCCGCCGGCGAACGCGATCGTCGGGCGCTTCGGCGGCGTGTCGAGCGCGACGCTCGTCACGCGCGCGCTGGTCGACACGTCGATCAGCTTGCCCTGCGCGTCGATCGGCACACCGAGCAGTTCGGCCACCGCGCCGAGCGCGGTCATCTCGTCGCGTTCCTGTTCGGTGATGAAGCCGTCTTCATAGAGCGGGCAGTGCGGGCCGATGTTGCCGATCCCGACGAACGCGACGTCGGCCTGCGCCGACAGTTTGTCGACGATCCGGTACAGCCGGTGATTGCACCATTGCGCGCGCTCGGCGGCGCTGTCGGCGAACAGCGGCGCGGGTAGCAGGAAGTGCTTGCTGCCGGTCTTCTCGGAGATGTACTGCGCGACGTCGTAGCGGTTCGACGAGCCGTCGGCGGCGATCGCGCCGACCATCGACACGAGCCGGTGCTGCGGCCGCTCGATCTGCGCGATCTGCGCGACCGCCGCTTTCAGCGTCCGGCCGCTGCTGACGGCGATCACCATCGGCCGCGTTTCGTTCAGGTAGCGCTCCATCACCTGCGCGCCGGCGACCGCGAGCTTGCGGTCGATCGCGTCGGGCGCATCGGCATCGACGGGCACGACTTCGCACATCGCGAGGCCATAGCGTTTCGACAACTGCGCGCCAAGATCGAGACAGCCGGCGAGCTGATGATCGACGCGCACGCGGATCAGGTTCTTCTCGACCGCGAACGCGACCAGGCGCTGCGCGACCGGGCGCGACACCTGCAGCTTCTCGGCGATTTCGTTCTGCGTGTCGCCCGCGACGTAGTAGAGCCACGCGGCACGCGTGGCGAGATCGAGTTTTTCTGAGGACTTGGACACGATAGCGGTTTGGTTCTGATCTGGGGGCCGCCCCGCGGGCCGGCCGTCGGGCGGCGCAACGGCATCCACTGTAACGCATGCCGGGCGGTCGGCCGACGGCCGCCGCACGTCGCGCCGGCGGCGCTTATGCGAGCCGCGTGCGCGACGGCTCGTACAGCGGGCGCACGTGACGGTACAGCGAGCGGAACGCGTCGAGGCGCTCGCGCAGCAGCGCATGACGCGCGGCGTCGGGCGCGTATTCGGCGCGCACCGGCGGCTTGGTCAGCACCGTGCGCGGATCGCCGCCGACCGCGAGCCAGCCCAGGCGCGCCGCGCCGAGCGCCGCACCGGTTTCGCCGCCGCCGTGCTGGCGCGTGCGCACGTTCAGCGCATCGGCGATCAACTGCGCCCAGAACGCGCTGCGCGCGCCGCCGCCGATCAGCGACAGCCGGTCGGTTTCGATGCCGGCCGCATGCAGCGCGTCGAGGCCGTCCGCGAGGCCGAGCGTCACGCCTTCGAGCACCGCATAGCCGAGGTGCGCGCGCTCGGTCGCGTGCGTCATCCCGAAGAACACGCCCTGCGCATACGGATCGTTGTGCGGCGTGCGTTCGCCGGACAGGTAGGGGAGGAACAGCGGCGCCGTCGCGAGCGCGTCCGCGTCGAGTGACCCGATTTCGGCGAGCAGCGCGGGCTCGTCGGTGCCGGTCAGCTTGCAGACCCAGCGCAGGCAGCTCGCGGCCGACAGCACCACGCTCATCAACTGCCAGCGGTCGGGAATCGCATGGCAGAACGCATGCACGGCCGACGCGGAATTCGGCATGAAGCGGTCGCCGACCACGCTCAGCACGCCGGACGTGCCGAGCGACACGAAGCCGTCGCCCGCCTGGATCGCGCCGATGCCGAGCGCGCTCGTCGCGTTGTCGCCGCCGCCGCCCGCGACCACGACGGCTTCCGACAGCCCCAGTTCGCGCGCGACGTCCGCGCGCAGCGTGGCGGACGGCGCATTGCCTTCGACGATGCGGGGCATCTGGTCGCGCGTCATGTCGCACGCGGCGAGCAGCGCGTCGGACCAGTCGCGGCGCGCGACGTCGAGCCACAGCGTGCCGGCCGCGTCGGACGGATCGGACACCTTCGCGCCGGTGAGACGGAAGCGCAGGTAGTCCTTCGGCATCAGCACGCACGCGGTCGCGGCGAATACGGCCGGTTCGTGCTTCGCGACCCACAGCAGCTTCGGCGCGGTGAAGCCGGGCATCGCGAGGTTGCCGGCCAGCGCATGCAGGTCGGGCGCGCGTTCGGTGAGCCGCGCGCATTCGTCGGCGCTGCGCATGTCGTTCCACAGGATCGCGGGGCGCAGCACGCGGTCGTCGCGGCCGAGCAGCACCGCGCCGTGCATCTGGCCCGACAGGCCGATCCCGCGCACTTGCGCGAAGGCCTGGCGGTGCCGTTCGCGCAGCGCCGCGAGCGCGGCGAGGGTGCCGTGCCACCAGTCGTCCGGATGCTGTTCGGCCCAGCGCGGGTGCGGCCGCGACACGCTGAACGGCGTGCCCGCGGTGCCGACCACCGAGCCGTCCGGGGCCAGCAGCAGCACCTTCACTTCCGAGGTGCCGAGGTCGATGCCGAGATACATGAGCGATCCGTTCCGTCAGTGAGGAGCCGCTACTTTAGCCGCACGCACGCGCGCATGCCAACGCAGGTTCGCCCGGATGCCCGGCAGCCTGCGGGAGGCCGGATGCCGGGCCGGGGGCCGCCGCGCGTCAGCGCTGCGCGAGCCAGGCGTCGACGCGTGCGAGCCCGGCGCGCAGCGCGTCGAACAGCGCCGCGTTGCCGGCGAGCGAGCCCCATAGCGCGCGGCTCGCGCACAGCGCGACGACCGGGTCGTCGGCCTCGACGATCGCGCGCGCGGCGCCGTCGTCCATCACGCCGTCCTGGTACGCATACGGCAGCAGGCCGCGCGCCCAGCGTTCGAGAAAACGCAGGAACAGCGCCGGCAGCACGGCGGTCGCGACCGGCGCCGCGCCGCGCGCGAACGACTCGACGAGCGTCGGTGCGATGAAGCCGGGAATCTTCGAGAAGCCGTCGGCCGCGACGCGCTGGTTCGTGTCGAGCACGTACGGGTTGCCGAAGCGTTCGAGCACGACGTCGCGGTAGCGTTCGAGATCGAGCGGGCTCGGGCCGAGGCACGGGATCACGTCCTGCGTCACGTAGTCGTGCGCGAAGCGGCGGATCGCGGCGTCATGCGTGCCCTCGTGGATGTACGTGTGCCCCGCGAGCGTGCCGGCCCACGCGATGCAGCTGTGCGTGGCGTTGAGGATGCGGATCTTGGCTTCCTCGTACGGATGGACGTCGTCGACCAGTTCCGCGCCGGCCAGCTCCCAGCGCGGCCGGCCGGCCGCGAAGCGGTCCTCGATCACCCACTGGATGAACGATTCGCCCATCACCGGGCACGCGTCGTCGACGCCGGTGGCCGCGCGCACGCGCTCGCGCACGTCGGCGGTCGGGCGCGGCGTGATGCGGTCGACCATCGCGCTCGGCGTTGCGGCGTGCGCCTCGAACCACGCGAGCAGGCCGGTCTCGCCGCGCCGTTCGAGGAATTCGCGCATGCCCGCGCGAAAGCGCGCGCCGTTGTTGCGCAGGTTGTCGCAGCTCTGCAGCGTGAGCGGGCCCGCGCCGCGTTTCACGCGTTCGGCGAGCAGCGCGGCGAGCGCGCCGTACAGCGTCGTGCGCGCGCCTTGCAGGTCGGCTGCGAGGTCGGCGTTCGCGAGGTCGAGCCGGTTGTGTTCGTCGAGGTAGTAGCCGCCTTCGGTGACGGTGAACGACACGATCCGGCATGCCGGATCGGCGCCGGCGTCGATCAGCGCGGCGAGGTCGATCGACCAGGGCAGCACGCGCGAGATCGCGCGGATCGTCTCGTACGCGCGCTCGCCCTGCGGCGTGACGGTTTCGAGCGTGTACGCGCCGTGCTGCGCGGCGAGCGCGTCCATCGTCGCGCGCATGTCGTCGCGGATGTTGCCGACGGTCAGCCGCCAGCGTTCGTCGGCCGGCACGGCCGCGTTCACGCGATGCAGATACCACGCCTGGTGCGCGCGGTGGAACGAGCCGGCGCCGATGTGCAGCAGCACGGGCGTGCGGGCGGAGGGCGATTCGGTCATCCGTGTCTCCTGTCGCGATCGGATCCCGGCGGCGGGTTGCCGCACCCGCGATCCTCGCTGTCGAATACGATCATTTGCTCGTCATGTGAGCGAATGATCGTATTCAGGCAAGCGAAAGTCAAGGCGGGGAAACGGCATTTCGATGGTGCGCTGCGGCGGCGGGGCGGGCGTCAGCGTCCGGCGCGCGCGTCGCGTGTCAGCGCGACGAGTTCGTCGAGCAGCTTGCCGGCCGGCCCCGGCAGGATGCCGTGGCGGCGCCGGAACGCGGTGAGCGTACGTACCGCGACGACCTCGCGCACCGGCAGCGTGTCGATCGTGCCGGCGCGCTGTTCCGCGCCGTACATCGGCTCCGCCATCCAGCTCAGGAAGCCGGCATGCGCGACGAGGCTCTTCAGCGTCGTGACCGAACGCGTCTCGACCGCGATGTCGGGCAGCGCGAGCCCGTGCGCGTCGAAGGTCGCGCGCATGTGGTCGAACGGCGCGGTGCCGCGCGGCGGAATCGCCCAGCGCGCGTGCAGCGTGTCGGCGAGCGTCGGCGCGCGGCCCAGTGCGCGCAGCGGATGGTGCGGCGCCGCAACGATATGGCTTCGATCTTCCCAGCGGCACTCCGGAATCGCGACGATCTCGTCGGTATCGGGCCCGTGCGCCGACAGCGCGAGATCGATCTCGTGCTTGTGCAGCCCTTCGGCGAGCCGGTCCCACACGCCTTCGAGAATCTCGACGCGCAGGTTCGGCCAGCGGTCGAGCACGCGGCCGACCGCGACCGGCAGCACGAGGCTCGCGATGCTGCCCACCGTGCCGACCTTGATCGTGCCCTTCGCGAACCCGCGCATCGCGTCGAGTTCCTCGCGCGCGTGCCGGGCCTCATGCTGCAGCAGCGTCGCGTGCGGCAGCAGAGCCTCGCCGAACGCGGTCAGCTGCACGCCCTTCGAATGGCGCTCGAACAGCGGCGCGCCGACCTGATCCTCGAGCCGCTTCAGGATCCGGCTCAGCGCCGGCTGGGTGACGTGCAGCGCGTCGGCCGCGCGGCCAAGGCTGCCGCACGCGACGATGGTCGTGAACGCACGCAATTGTCGGAGATCGAAAGTCATGCCGAACCGTAATGGCTTTTCGCAGAAAATACAGTATCGGCGAATGACTCGTGCTTCGATACTGTGGAAACCGCCAAGCCACCGAGGAGACGCCCGAGCATGTCCGGCACCCCGTCCCAGTCCGCCGCACCCGCGCCGATCACCGTCCGCGACGCCGTCATCGACCTGTTCCGCCAGTTCGGCATCGACTGCGTGTTCGGCAATCCCGGCTCGACCGAGCTGCCGATGTTCCGCGATTTCCCCGCCGATTTCCGCTATGTGCTCGGCCTGCAGGAGGCCATCGTGGTCGGCATGGCCGACGGTCACGCACAGGCCACCGGCAATGCGGCCGTCGTCAATCTGCATTCGGCGGCCGGGGTCGGCAACGCGATGGGCAACCTGTTCACCGCGTTCAAGAACCGCACGCCGCTGATCGTCACCGCCGGCCAGCAGGCGCGCGCGATCCTGCCGTTCGATCCGTTCCTGGGTTCGACGCAGGCCGCCGAGCTGCCGAAGCCGTACGTGAAATGGAGCATCGAGCCCGCGCGTGCGCAGGACGTGCCGGCCGCGATCGCACGGGCCTACCGGATCGCGATGCAGGAGCCTCGCGGGCCGGTGTTCGTGTCGATTCCGGTCGACGACTGGGACCAGCCGGCCGAGCTGCTGCCGCCCCGCGACGTGAGCAGCGTCGTGCGCCCCGATCCCGACGCGCTCGCGCGGCTTGGCGACGCGCTCGATGCCGCGCGGCGTCCCGCGCTGGTGGTCGGCGCGGCCGTCGATCGTGCGCGCGCGTGGGACGACGTCGTGCGGCTCGCCGAACGGCATCGGGCACGGGTGTACGTCGCGCCGATGTCGGGGCGTTGCAGCTTTCCCGAGGACCATCCGCTGTTTGCCGGCTTCCTGCCCGCGATCCGCGAGAAGATCGTCGCGCGGCTCGACGGCCACGACCTCGTATTCGCGTTCGGCGCGCCCGCGTTCACCTATCACATCGAGGGCTTCGGCCCGCACGTGCCGCCGGGCGCCACGCTCGTGCAGCTCGTCGACGATCCGGGCATCGCCGCGTGGACGCCGTCGGGCGATGCGGTGGTCGGCAACCTGCGGCTCGCGGCGCGCGACCTGCTGGCGCGGCCGGCGCCGCGCGAGCGGCCGATGCCCGCACCGCGGCCGCCGCGCCCGCGCGCCGAAGCGCCGGCCGCCGGCGAGCGGATGTCGGTCGCGTTCGCGCTGCAGACGCTCGCCGACGTGCGCGACGCGCACGACATCGTCGTCGAGGAAGCGCCCAGCGCGCGGTCGGTGATGCAGGACTACCTGCCGTTCACGCGCAGCGGCACGTTCTACACGATGGACAGCGGCGGGCTCGGCTACGGGATGCCGGCCGCGGTCGGCGTCGCGCTCGCGCAGCCGGGGCGGCGCGTGATCGCGCTGATCGGCGACGGTTCGAGCCTCTATTCGATCCAGGCGCTGTGGAGCGCGGCCCAGCTGAAGCTGCCGATCACGTTCGTGATCCTGAACAATCGCCGCTACGCGGCGCTGCAGGATTTCGCGCCCGTGTTCGGCTTCGGTCCCGACGATCCGGTGCAGGGCACCGATCTGCCCGACCTGGATTTCGTCGCGCTCGCGCAAGGGATGGGGTGCCGCGGCATGCGCGTCGCCGATGCCGCGCGCCTGCGCGCTACGTTGACCGATGTGCTGACGGATGCGCTGCGGGCCGATGCGCCCGTCGTCGTCGACGTCGAGGTGGCCTGACGCGCATCGCGCGTCGTTCCGGAGAATCCATGCAAACCGTATCGATGCTGATCGGCGGCGAACGCCGCCATTCGTCCAGCGGCGCGACGTTCGTGCGCCGCAACCCGCTCGACGGCGAAATCGCGTCGGCCGCGCCCGCGTGCACGGTCGACGATGCACGCGCGGCGGCCGACGCGGCCGCCCGCGCGTTTCCCGACTGGGCCGCGCTCGGCCCCGGCGCGCGCCGCGCGCTGCTGCTGAAGGCCGCCGCCGCGCTCGAAGCGAAGCACGCGCAGTTCGTCGCCGCGATGGCCGCCGAAACCGGCGCGTCGGCGCTGTGGGCCGGCTTCAACGTGCACCTCGCCGCGAGCGGGCTCGTCGAGGCCGCGTCGCTGACCACGCAGATCGGCGGCGAACTGATTCCGTCCGACGTCCCCGGTTCGCTCGCGATGGGCGTGCGGCAGCCGGCCGGCGTCGTGCTCGGCATCGCGCCGTGGAACGCGCCGGTGATCCTCGCGACGCGCGCGCTCGCGCTGCCGCTCGCCTGCGGCAACACGGTCGTGCTGAAGGGCTCCGAACTGTGCCCGGTCACGCACGGGCTGATCGTCGAGGCGCTGCAGGAGGCCGGGCTGCCGCCGGGTGTCGTCAATTTCGTGACGAACGCGCCCGAGGATGCGGGCGCCGTCGTCGACGCACTGATCGCGCATCCGGCCGTGCGCCGCGTGAACTTCACCGGCTCGACGCGCGTCGGGCGCATCGTCGCCGAAGCGTGCGCGCGGCATCTGAAGCCATCGGTGCTCGAGCTGGGCGGCAAGGCGCCGTTCGTCGTGCTCGACGATGCGGATCTCGACGCGGCGGTCGCGGCGGCCGCCTTCGGCGCGTTCGCGAATTCCGGGCAGATCTGCATGTCGACCGAGCGGATCGTCGTCGATGCATCGATCGCCGACGCGTTCGTCGCGAAGCTCGCCGACAAGGCCAGGTCGCTGCCGCTCGGCGACCCGCGCCACGGTCCCGTCGTGCTCGGCTCGCTGATCGACCTGAAGGCCGTCGAGCGCTGCAACGCGCTGATCGACGATGCGCTCGCGCACGGTGCGACGCTGCTGTGCGGCGGCAAGTCCGACAGCACGCTGTTCCCGGCGACGCTGCTCGATCGCGTGACGCCCGCGATGCGCGTCTACGCGGAGGAATCGTTCGGGCCGGTGAAGGGCATCGTGCGCGTCGACGGCGAGGCGGCCGCGATCCGCTGCGCGAACGACAATGCGTTCGGGCTGGCATCGGCCGTGTTCAGCCGCGACGTCGCGCGCGCGCTGCGCGTCGCGGCGCATATCGAATCGGGCATTTGCCACGTGAACGGCCCGACCGTGCACGACGAGGCGCAGATGCCGTTCGGCGGCGTGAAGGACAGCGGCTTCGGCCATTTCGGCGGGAAGGCCGGCATTGCCGCGTTCACGGACCTGCGCTGGATCACCGTGCAGACCGCGCCGCGCCACTATCCGTTCTGAGGAATGCAGACGATGCGGATTGCGATTCTCGGTGCCGGCGCGATGGGCTCGCTGTTCGGCGCGCGGCTGGCGGAGCAGGGCGAGGCCGTCACGCTGATCGACGTGAACGACGCGCATCTCGACGCGATTCGCCGCGACGGGCTGCGTATCGACGACGATCGTGGCGAACGCCGGATTTGCGCGTTGCAGGCCGTGCGGCCGGAAGCGGCGAATGCGGAAGCGGGCGCGTCGCCCGACACGCCGTTCGATCTGCTGATCGTTTTCACGAAATCGCTGCACACCGGTGCGGCGCTCGACGGCGTGCGCGCGTTGCTGACGCCGCGGACTTGCGTGCTGACGCTGCAGAACGGGCTCGGCAACGTCGAGACGCTGAACGCGTTCGTGCCGCTCGAACGGATCCTGGTCGGCGTCACGACGTGGCCGGCCGATTTTGCCGGGGCAGGGCACGTGCGCTCGCACGGTGCCGGCACGATCCGCATGATGACCGCCGACGGTGCGGCGCGCCCATTCGCGGCGGCCGTGGCCGACGCGCTGTCGCGTGCCGGGCTCGCGTGTGCGCTCGACGCGGACGTGTGGGCTGCGATCTGGGAGAAGGTCGCGTTCAACGCGGCGCTCAACACGCTGTGCGCGGCGACGGGCTGCTCGGTCGACCAGCTCGCCCGTGTTCCCGACGGGCCGCGGCTCGCGCTCGCGATCGCGGCGGAGACGGCCGCCGTCGCGCGCGCGAAAGGGATCGCCGTGGACGGCGAGCGTATCGCACGCAACGTCGAGCATGCGATCGGCGCGCATCGCGGCCATCGGCCGTCGATGCTGCAGGACGTGCTTGCGGGCCGCCGCACGGAGATCGATGCGATCAACGGCCAGGTCGTCGCGGCCGCGCGTGCGACGGGCATCGCGGTGCCGCATGCCGAAACGCTGCTCGCGCTGATCCGCCTGATCGACGCGCGGCGCGACTGAGCATCGAGCCGGCGGCCGGCTTGCGCCGCACGACGATCCGGCTCGCGCCGCACGCAGGCGACGCCGCCGGATCGGGAAGGGTTGGACACGATGCCGGAGCCGGCGCCGAAGCATGGACGCCGGCCGACCGTGCAGCACGAGATCCGGGCACGCGCCAAGCGACAGCCCGGACAACTGGAGACGCCATGAAAGTCAGCCAATGCCGTTGTCTTGCCGCGCGCCGTTCGCGCACCTTGCCATCGATGCCGCCGAAGCATGGCGCACGGGAGGCCGCATGAGCACGCGCGACGAATTGCAGCCGCCGTCGGTCGACATCGGCACGACGCTCGACGACGGGCCGTTCACGACGATGCAGCGTTGCGTGGTGCTGCTCGCCGCGCTCGCGATCGTGCTCGACGGTTTCGACGGCCAGCTGATCGGCTTCGCGATTCCGGTGCTGATCCGCGAATGGGGGATCACGCGCGGCGCATTCGCGCCGGCGGTGGCCGCCGGGCTGATCGGGATGGGAATCGGCAGTGCTTGCGCGGGTCTCGTCGCCGACCGCTTCGGCCGGCGCCAGGCGGTGATCGGCAGCGTGTTCCTGTTCGGCGTCGCGACCTGCGCGATCGGCTTCGCGCCGGATGTCGCGACGATCGCGCTGCTGCGCTTCTGCGCGGGGCTCGGGATCGGTGGCGCGCTGCCAACGGCGACGACAATGACGGCCGAATACACCCCCGCGCGACGTCGCACGATGATGGTGACGGCGACGATCGTCTGCGTGCCGCTCGGCGGGATGCTGGCCGGGCTGTTCGCGCACGAGGTACTGCCGCGCCACGGCTGGCGCGGGCTGTTCTTCGCGGGCGGCGCGCTGCCGCTCGTGCTCGGCTTCGTGCTGGTGCGCGCGCTGCCCGAATCGCCGCGTTACCTGGCGCGCCGTCCCGCGCGCTGGCCGGAACTCGGTGCGCTGCTCGCGCGCATGCAGCGGCCGGTCGCGCCCGGCACCGCATTCACCGATCTGCGCGATGCACGCGCGCCCGGCGCGCGAGGCGGCTTCGGTGCGTTATTCGCCGGCGGCCAGGCGCGCGACACGATCGCGCTGTGGTGCGCGTTCTTCATGTGTCTGCTCGCGGTGTACGCGGCATTCAGCTGGCTGCCGACGATGCTGGCCGCGAGCGGGTTGAGCGTGTCGGTCGCGGGCACGGGGCTCACCGCGTACAACCTCGGCGGCGTGATCGGCGCGCTGCTGTGCGCATGGGCGATCGCGCATGCGGGTTCGCGCTGGCCGCTCGCGCTGTGCAGTATCGGCGGCGCGGCGAGCGCGGTGTGGCTGATGGGCGTCGATGCGGGGCGCCACACGGGCTGGCTGATCGTCGGGCTCGGCCTGCACGGGTTGTTCGTCAACGCGGTGCAGTCGACGATGTATGCGCTCTGCGCGTACATCTATCCGACGGCGGTGCGTGCGACCGGCACCGCGGGCGCGCTCGCGTTCGGGCGGCTCGGCGCGATCCTCAGCGCGTTCGCGGGCGCGATCGTGATTACGGTGGGCGGTGCGACGGCGTATCTGACGATGCTGGCCGTCGCGATGGGCGTGGTGTGCGTCGCGCTGCTCGCGATGCGGCGGCATATTCCGCGGCTCGCGCATGAACGGGCGTTGCCGCGCGAAGGGGAGGCGCTGGCCCGCACGTCGTCGTGACGGCGGGCGCATGGCGCGCGTGGACGATCTGCGTTACAGCGTGGTGCGCACGTGCCAGAGCTCGGGGAACAGCACGACGTCGAGCATCTTGCGCAGATACGGCGCGCCGCTCGTGCCGCCGGTGCCCTGCTTGAAACCGATGATGCGCTCGACGGTCGTCACGTGACGGAAGCGCCACTGGCGGAACGCATCCTCGAGATCGACGAGTTCCTCGGCCATCTCGTACAGCTCCCAGTGCTGCTGCGGATGACGATAGACCTCGAGCCATGCGGCCTCGACGGTCTCGTCGTGACGCATCGGCTGGGTCCAGTCGCGCTCGAGCCGCTCGGGCGCGATGGAGAAGCCGCGGCGCGCGAGCAGGCGCACGACCTCGTCGTAGAACGACGGCGCCTCGAGCGTCGCGCGCACCTGTTCGAGGATGTCGGGCCGGTGCGCATGCGGCTGCAGCATCTGCACGTTCTTGTTGCCGAGCAGGAATTCGAGTTGCCGGTACTGATACGACTGGAAGCCCGACGACTGGCCGAGATACGGCCGCATCGCCGAATACTCGGACGGCGTCATCGTCGACAGTACGTTCCACGCCTGCACGAGCTGCTCGAGGATCCGCGACACGCGCGCGAGCATCTTGAACGCGGGCGGCAGCGCGTCGGTGCGCACCGCATCGAGCGCGCCGCGCAGCTCGAACAGCGCGAGCTTCATCCACAGCTCGCTCGTCTGATGCTGGATGATGAACAGCATCTCGTTGTGATCCGGCGACAGCGGATGCTGTGCGTTCAGAATCGAATTCAGCGACAGGTAGTCGCCGTAGCTCATCGACTTCGAGAAATCGAGCTGAGCGTCGTGCCAGCCGGCTTGCGCGGCGGCATCGCCCGGCACGTGCGGCGCTTCATGAGCGGGCTGGGCCGCGCGTGCGCCCGAGAACGGGCAGCCCGCCGGCGCATCGTCGCCGGGTGGCTGCATATGACCAGAATTCACGTCTCTCTCCAGATTTGAATGACGGGGCGCGGCGCGCGGGCTGCGCGCGCCGGGCGGTGCCGCTCAGGTCACCGCGCCGCGCTCGGCGAACTCGGGCGCCTGCCACGCGTGGGTCGCCAGGATGTCGCGCAGCGTCTCGACGGCGTCCCATACATCGACGAAGCGCGTATAGAGCGGCGTGAAGCCGAAGCGCAGCACGTACGGCTCGCGGTAGTCGCCGATCACGCCGCGCGCGATCAGCGCCTGCATCACCTCGTAGCCGTGCGGATGCTCGAAGCTCGCCTGCGAGCCGCGCTGGTGATGCGCGCGCGGCGTGACGAGCTTCAGCGACAGGCCCGCGCAGCGCGCTTCGACGAGCGCGATGAACGCATCGGTCAGCGTGAGCGACTTGCGGCGGATCGCGTGCATGTCGGTCTGCAGGAATACGTCGAGCCCGCATTCGACCATCGACATCGACACGATCGGCTGCGTGCCGCACAGGAAGCGCGCAATGCCCGGATCGGGCGCGAAGCCCGGCTGCATCGCGAACGGCGCGCGGTGGCCCCACCAGCCGGACAGCGGCTGCGAGAAGTGCGCGAGATGGCGCTGCGGCACCCACACGAACGCCGGCGAACCCGGGCCGCCGTTCAGGTATTTGTACGTGCAGCCGACCGCGCCGTCCGCATGCGCGCCGTTCAGGTCGACCGGCACCGCGCCGGCCGAGTGCGCGAGATCCCACAGCATCAGCGCGCCCGCGTCGTGCACGAGCTGCGTGACGGCCGGCATGTCGTGCATGTAGCCGGTACGGTAGTTCACGTGCGTGATCATCGCGACGGCCGTGTCCGCGCCGAGCGCGCCCGGCAGGTCGGCCGGATCGTCGATCAGGCGCAGCTCGTAATGGCCGCCGAGCTGTTCGATCAGCCCTTGCGCGATGTACAGGTCGGTCGGGAAGTTCGAGCGCTCCGACACGATCACGCGGCGCTCCGGCGCGCGCGCGGCCTGGTGGCGCAGCATCGCCGACAGCAGCTTGAACAGGTTGATCGAGATGGTGTCGGTCACGACGGTTTCGCCGGGCGCGCCGCCGATCAGCGTCGCGAGCTTGTCGCCGAGGCGGCGCGGCAGCGCGAACCAGCCGGCGGTGTTCCAGCTGCGGATCAGGCCTTCGCCCCATTCGGCGCCGATCACCTGCTGGGCGCGGGCGGCCGATGCGCGCGGCTGCGCGCCCAGCGAGTTGCCGTCGAGATAGATCACGCCGTCGGGCAGCGCGAACTGGTCGCGCAGCGCGGCGAGCGAGTCGTCGCGGTCGAGGGCGAGCGCGTCTTCACGGGTCTTGATCATGATGTCGGGTCAGTGGTTCGGGTAATCAGGAGGAGTGGCCGCGCAGTGCGCGCAGCACCGCGCGCACGGGGCTCGCGTCGAGCGTCGCGAACTTCAGCGGCAGTGCGATCAGCTCGTAGTCGCCGGGCGGCACGTCGTCGAGCACGATCCCTTCGAGGATCGCCATCCGGTGCGCACGCACGCGGTGATGCGCATCCATGGTCTTCGATTCCTGCGGGTCGAGCGACGGCGTATCGATGCCGATCAACTTCACGCCGCGCGCGGCGAGCAGGTCGACGGTCTCGGGCGCGACCGCGCAGAAGCCGCTGTCCCATTGCTCGACGCTGGCACGCGCATAGGTGCGCAGCAGCACGCGCGGCGGCACGCCGTCCAGCGCGGCCTCGACGTCGGCCGGCCGCACGACCGGCGCCGCGCCGATGCAGTGGATCACGCGGCACGGGCCGAGATAGGTGTCGAGCGGCACCGCGCCGATCGGTGCGCCGTCGGCGTCGTAGTGGAGCGGTGCGTCGCAGTGCGCGCCGGTGTGCGGCGACAGCGTCAGGCGCGCGACGTTGACCGGCGAGCCGGCCTCCATCCGCCACACGCGTTCGACGGAAACCGGCGTATCGCCCGGCCACACGGGGGTGGCGGGGCTGACCGGCGGCGAGATGTCCCAGAGTGTGTCCATGGCATGACGAAGCGGTGAATCGATGCTTCGAATGATAGGTGGACGCACGCAGAAAGTGCTTGCGAAATAAACATGGACAATCCGCCCGATTGGCAGATAATTCGAATCAGAGGGAAAAGGGGGACCAAAAATGCATGCGATCACGCTCGATGCCACCGACTGCCGGATTCTGGCGGTATTGCAGGAGGAGGGCAGAATCAGCAATCTCGACCTGGCCGAACGCATCTCGCTTTCGCCGTCGGCCTGTCTGCGCCGGATGCGCCTGCTCGAGGAGCAGGGCGTGATCGAGCACTATCGCGCGTGCCTGAGCCGCGAGAAGCTCGGCTTCGAGCTCGAGGCGTTCGTGCAGGTGTCGATGCGCAACGAAGAGAATCAATGGCACGAGCGCTTCGCGGAAGCGCTGCGCGAATGGCCCGAGGTGGTCGGCGCGTTCGTCGTGACGGGCGAGAGCCACTATCTGTTGCGCGTGCTCGCGCACAACCTCAAGCACTATTCGGATTTCGTGCTGAACCGGCTCTACAAGGCGCCGGGCGTGATGGACATCCGGTCGAACATCGTGCTGCAGACGTTGAAGGACGAAGCGGGCGCGCCGGTCGGCCTGGCGCGCACCGGGGCGATCAAAGCGGTGTGAGGCCGTGGAAGCCGCCGCCGTGGAACACGAGCGGCGGCGCGTCGTCGGTGGCGGCACGCACGCCGCAGCGTTCCACTTCGCCGACGAAGATCACGTGGTCGCCTTCGTCGTAGCGGCTGCGGTTGTGGCATTCGAACCATGCGAGCGCACCGTCGAGCACCGGCATGCCCGAGTTGCCGGCCGCGTGCGCGATCCCTTCGAAACGATCGCCCTTGTAGGTCGAGAAGCGCTTGCACAGGTCGAGCTGCGATGCCGCGAGCACGTTCACCACGTAATGGCTGTTGCTGCGGAACACCGGCGTCGACGCCGATTTGTGGGCGAGGCTCCACAGCACGAGCGGCGGATCGAGCGACACCGAGTTGAACGAGCTCGCGGTGATGCCGATCAGCTGCCCGGACGGCGCACGCGTCGTGATGACCGTGACGCCGGTCGCAAACTGGCCCAGCGCCTGACGAAATGCGCCCGAGTCGAAATCCGGCGGGTTGGCTTGGTTCATCGGGCGGCCATCCGGGACGAAACGGACGGGCGCGGCGCGCGGCGGGTGCAAAGGGCGCGGCGGGCGAAAGGCGACGAGGCCGGGGCGATCGGTTGGGAAGTGGTGCGCATGGCGCGATTTTAGCGGAATCGCGACCGCCGGGCCCGTGCGGACGGCGGATCGCGGGCGGAGCGTGAGGTAGCGAACACGGTCGCGCGGCGCCGGCATCGCGGTGGAACGGTCGTTCTGTCGCGTTTTATTGCGAGCAATCGCGGTTGCGCCGCGGGTCGCGCCCCCACGCTCCCACGCACTATCGCGCCGCCGCCATCCCGAGCGACAGCGCTCCCGTCAGGATCAGGCTCGACGCCCAGACCGCGTCGAGGTTGAACCAGCTCCGCGCGACGAACTTCAACCCGAGATAGCGGTACACGAGCCACGCGAGCGCGCCGCCCGCGCCGATCATCGCGACCGCATGCACGGCCGCGACGACGAGCGCCATCCCGAGATGCGCATCGACGAGCGTGGCCGCCGCGCGATGGCCGGCGTCCCGGTCGAGCCCGCACAGCCCGAGGTAGATCGGCACCAGCATCAACCCCGCGCCATGTGCGAGCGCGACCGCGAACGACCACAACCCGAGCCGTGCCGGCGGAATCCGCGCGAGCGCACGCGGGTGGCGCCGCCGGATCAGCAACCCGGCGCCGAAGCCGATCACGAGCGCGCTTGCGCCGATCCGGATCGCTGTCTGCCACGCGAGCAGCGCGGCGAGCAGCCCGAACGGCAGCATCACCATGAACACCGCGAGCGCATGACCGAGCGCGAGATAGCCGAGCGCCGCGACGAGCGCGCCGCCGCGGCGCGTCATCAGCGCGTTCGAGACCGCGAGCGGCCAGCCCATCGCCGGGTTGAGCCCGTGATAGACGCCGCTCGCGAGCACGGCCGCCCACAGCGCGAGCGGCACGGGGAGGCCGGCGCTCAACGCTTGACCGACGGGTAGCAGAACGAGTCGGTCGAGCAGTCGCCGCCTTCGAGCCGGATCTGGTGCGCGCGATAGCCGGCGGGGAACTCGACCCAGTAGTCGTCGGCGAGCGTCAGCCCGCCGTCCGGCCCCGCATGTGCGAGCACCTGCGCGGCCGGCACGCCGTCCGGATAGAACTGGTCGTCCCACGTCGAGTACAGCGAGTTGGTCCAGTACACGCGGCGGCCGTCGCGGCTGATCTCGACCATCTGCGGGCCGCCCGCGAACGCGCGGCCGTTCGTGTGCGGCGCGCGCCGCACGATCCCGCCGATGCGCACCGATCCCGCGAGCACCGGATGGTGCGGATCCGACACGTCGTACTGGCGCATCTCGCCCGTGCCCCAGCACGACACGTACAGGAAGCGATCGTCGAGCGACAGGTCGATGTCGGTCACGAGCGGCGGCACGGCACCGAAGCCCTTCAGCAGCGGCGGCAGCGCGTCGGCCGCGGCCGGCTCGGGCGGAATCGTCGCGGTCTTCTTCACATGGAACTGGCCGTCCTCGCGCCACCAGGTCCAGATCGATCCCTCGAGATTGGTCGTGTCGACCACGACGCCGACGAACCCGTATTCGCGCACCGGATCGTGCGCGGGCCGCACTTCGAGCGCCATCTGATGGTGCGCGCCGAGATCGATCGTCTGCACGTTGCGCCGCGCGCGCAGGTCCCAGAAATGCAGCCGGTGGCCGTAGCGGTTCGCGAGCAGGTCTTCCGGCACGATGCCGTTCTCGAATTGCGGCGGCAGCGCCCATTCGCTCGACACCATGTAGTCGCGCGGCAGGTTCCACCAGAAGTCGTAATGCTTGTCCTGCGGGCCGCGGTCGATTTCCCAGCGGCCGAGCACGTCGAAGGTCTCGCAATCCATGATGAAGATGCCGGGCGCGCCGTCGGTGCCGTCCTTGCCCGCGCCGCCGAGCGTGCTCACGTAAATCCCCTCGGGGCCGCAATGGACCGTGTGCGGTCGCGAATAGCCGGTCTTCGCGAAGATCTCGTCGGGCTCGATGATCTTGTGGATGCGTGCCTGCGTCGGGTGCGGCTTCGTGTCGATCACGTAGATGCGTGACGAGCGCAGGCCGGGGATGATCAGGAAGCGGCGCTCGAGAAACGCGTGGCCGGTGAGCGGCGACAGCGACGACGAGCACGCATTCCAGCCGAAGTGGTGAAACTCGTCGCCGGTGTTCGGCATCGTCACCGTGTGCACGATCTTGCCGTAGGTCGACGAACCTGGCTTCACGTCGATCACGGCGAGCGCGTCGGGTCTGGAAAAATCGGGGCTCAGCAACAACGTATAGGCAAATTCCTCCGCCGGCGCCTGCATCGCAAGTTCCGGCGAAGCGTGAAAGGTCGGGTCGGGCCGCATGCTCATCGTAGTGCCTCTCTCAGGAGTATCGGATTACGGGCGCACGGCGTTCGCTGCAGGGTGCGGGTCGAACCGGTTGCGTGACGCGCATGCGTTGGCGGCCGCGCGCGTTCGCGGGACGCGCGCGGTCGTGCATCAGATCGGGGAAGCGGGGAAACGGGGTGGGCCGGGTGGCCGCGCCTGCGGGGCGACGGGCGCATCGCGCCGCGCCGGTGCGACGCAAGCGACGGCGCGCGGGGTGCCGGCGGTCGGGCCCGCGATACGGACGAATTCTGCCAAGGCGTGCATAGCGATGTTCCGGCGGATGATGTGGGCATCAGGGCGGGCATGCATCGGACGCTGCGTGCTGCCGGACGGTGTGACGTCGCGGCGAAGCGTGCCTAAGTGTAGACGAGAAACGCGCGGCGGGGCGTGCGTGACGTGCGCGGTCCTGCCGGATTCATGCGCGAGTGAGATACTTGAACGCGTGCCGCTTCGCACCGGGCAACCGGGCAGCGGCGAGACGAACCGGCGGCGGCCGGCGCGCGCGTGCGTGCCGGCCGCCGTCATCGACGAGGTAATGAATTCATGGTGAACGAGATGCTTGAAACCGCGACCGTGGGCGGCGGGTGCTTCTGGTGCACGGAGGCCGTGTTTCTCGACGTCGACGGCGTGACGGCCGTGCAGTCGGGCTATGCGGGCGGCCATACGCGCAATCCCGGCTATCGCGACGTATGCGACGGCGACACCGGGCACGCGGAGGTCGTGAACGTGACGTTCGATCCGGCGCGCATCGGCTATCGCGAGATCCTCGAAATTTTCTTTGCGACGCATGATCCGACCCAGCTGAACCGGCAGGGCAACGACGTCGGCACGCAATACCGTTCGGTCGTGTTCACGCATTCGGACGCGCAGCGCGACGTCGCGCTCGACGTGATCCGCGAACTGGAGCGCGAGCAGGTGTTCGGGCAGCCGATCGTCACGCAGGTCGTGCCGCTCGACGACAACTACTGGCCGGCCGAGGACTATCACCAGAACTATTACGCGCGCAATCCGGGGCAGGGCTATTGCTCGGTCGTGATCGGGCCGAAGCTCGCGAAATTCCGCCAGAAGTTTTCGCACCGGCTGAAGTCGCTGCGCGGCGCGTAAGCCAGTACGCGATCGCCACGTAACCGGCGTGCCAGCCGCCTCGCCCCTTACCCCTTACGCCGCCTCGCTGCGCCAGTGTGCGCACGCGGCGGCGATCTCCCGCGCGAGCGCGATGCACGACAGCGGCGCGGAGCCTTCCGCCTTGTTGTTGATCGTGATGATCACCGGCTGTCCGGCCAGCGCGTAGCGCGCGGCCAGTTCGGCGAGCGCCGAGCGCGTGGCCGGATCCTCGTCGACGAGCTTGTCGAACGGCTCGTATTTCGCTTTCGCCTGTTCGTACTTGAATCCGCCGTGCAGGCTCCAGCGCACGATCAACGGGCCCGGCGTGTCGCCGTCGAGCAGCGCGAGCGCGGCCGCCTGGCGCAGCGGGTCGGGCATCCGCGCATGCAGGCCGACGCAGTAGCGCACGCCGAGCGCCGCAAGCGCGCGGATGAAGCGCGGCGTGAGCAGGCACGCATCGCGGATCTCGATCGCGTAGCGTGTGCCGTCGGCATCGAGCGGCAGCGGCGGCAGCGCCGCGAAGAACGCCGAGAGCCGGTCGATCAGCGCGGCCGGATCGGCGAGCAGTTGATCGGGCATCGGCGAAAACTGGAACACCAGCACGCCGGCTTTCCTGCCGAGCCCTTCGAGACACGGCTGCACGAATTCGCGCGTGGCGAGCGGCGCATCGAGAAAGGTCGGGTTCGGTCCCGACGGTTCGCCGCGCCGGCCGCGCACGACCGCGTCGGTGACGGACGCCGGCGCCTTCACGACGAAGCGGAAGTCGTCCGGCACCTGCTGCGCGTAGCGCAGGTAGTCGGCCACCGACAGCGGGCCGTAGAACGACCGGTCGAGGCTGACGCTCTTGAGCAGCGGATGCGCGCCGTACGCTTCGAGTCCTTCGCGCGACAGCTTGGTCTGCGCGAAATCGCCGTCGTAGACGATGCCGTCCCAGCCGGGGAAATACCATGACGACGTGCCGAGCCGCACATTCGGCGGCAACGCGGCCGCTGCGTCGGCGACGTCGGCGGAAATCGGGGCGGGCGCCACGCCGCGCCGGCGCCGGCCTTGCTTCGGCGGCGCGGCCGGCGGCGACGGTTCGTCCCACAGCAGGCCCGAGGCGGCGGGCGGTTCCGGCTCCTGGCCGGAGGAAGGGCGGGGCGCCGCACGGGCGGCGCGCGCAGGCGACTTTGCCGGTCGCGCGGCGTCTTGCTCGTCCGGCGTCATGCGTTCGCCGGCGCCTGCGAGGGGGCCGGCGTCCGCGGACGCCGCCGCGCGCGCGTCGTCGGGCGACGCGCCGAACAGGTCGAACTGCCCGTCGGCGTGCGACCCGTCCGTGTCGTCGTGCTGCTGTCGTTGCGGCGTGTTGCGCCGCGTGCCGCCGTCACCCATGCCTGCCCAGCGTGAAGTGCCGCCTAGCGCGGCAGCGGGTTTTCGTACATGTAGCGCCGCGACCACGGCAGCGTTTTCGCGCTGCGCCCGGCCTTGCGGCACACGATCTGGAAGATCGACACGTCGTCGTGCTCGAACGCATACGCGCAACCGGCGAGATACACACGCCAGATGCGGAATTTTTCGTCGTCGACGAGCCCGCGCGCCTGTTCCGCCTTCGCCTCGAAGTTCTCGGTCCAGATTTCCAGCGTGCGCGCATAGTGTCGCCGCAGGCTTTCGATGTCAATCGCCTCGAGCCCGCCCCGCTGCGCCGCTTCGAGCGCCAGGCTGATGTGCGGCAGCTCGCCGTCCGGAAACACGTAGCGGTCGATGAATTCGCCGCCGCCGAGCGCCGTCTCGCCGCTTTCCGCGTCGGTCGACGTGATCCCGTGGTTCATCGCGATGCCGTCGTCGGCCAGCAGGTCGTGCACGCGCGAGAAATAGAGCGGCAGGTTCTTGCGGCCGACGTGCTCGAACATCCCGACGCTCGTGATCCGGTCGAACTGGCCCTCGATCTCGCGGTAGTCCTGCAGGCGGATCTCGATCTTGTCCTCGAGCCCCGCGGCCTTCACGCGCGCGGTCGCGAGATCGAACTGGTTCTGCGACAGCGTCACGCCGAGACACGTCGCGCCGAATTTCTGCGCGGCGCGCAGCACGAGCGCACCCCAGCCGCAGCCGATGTCGAGCAGGCGCTGGCCGGGCTCAAGCCGGATCTTGGTCAGGATGTGGTCGATCTTCTTGATCTGCGCGGTCGCGAGATCCTCGTCGCCGTTCTCGAAGTACGCGCACGAGTACACCATGTTCTCGTCGAGCCACAGCTGATAGAACGCGTTCGAGACATCGTAGTGATACTGGATCGCCTTCCGGTCGGTGTTCTTCGTATGATTGAAGTAGCGCTTCACGCGCGCGAGCTTGCTGGCGCTGGTGACCGTGCTGCGCGCGAGCGAGTAGCTGATGTTGATGATGTCCGACAGCCGGCCTTCGATGTCGATCTTGCCCTTCACGTACGCCTCGCCGAGATTGTCGAGGCTCGGTTCGAGCAGCAGCGGCAACGCGGACGCGCTGTTGACCTTCAGCGTGACCTGCGGCGCGCTGAAGGTGCCGAAATCGAGTTGATCGCCGTTCCACAGCACGAGGCGCGCCGGTATGTTCGCCTTCGCCCGTACTTCGTCCGCCCACTGTGCCAGCTTCTTTTCCCAGAACATTTGGAATCTCCGTTTGTTCATTGAATCGAATACAGCCAAGTATCTTGACCGGCGCCCGCCGCTTGCGACGCGGGCGCCCGGATGCAACACGAGACACGGCCGGCACGCACCGGCGCTGCGCCCGCCGTGCTTACGGCGACAGGCGCGAGATCGTCCAGCCCGGCGCCGCCGTGGCGTCGCGCGTATAGAGCAGGCGATCGTGCAGCCGCGACGGGCGGCCCTGCCAGAACTCGATCGCGTCGGGCACGACGCGATAGCCGCCCCAATGCGGCGGGCGCGGCGGGTTCTCGCCGTAGCGTTCGGCCGTCGCCTTCTCGCGCGCTTCGAGCGTCGCGCGGCTGTCGATCACCGCGCTCTGCTCGGACGCCCACGCACCGATGCGCGAGCCGAGCGGGCGCGACGCGAAATAGCGGTCGCTTTCGTCGGCGCTGGTTTTCTCGATCCGGCCTTCGATGCGCACCTGGCGCTCGAGCTCGATCCAGTAGAACAGCAGCGCCGCGTGCGGATGGGCGGCGAGATCGCGGCCCTTGCGGCTCTCGTAATTGGTAAAAAAGACAAACCCGCGTTCGTCGACACCCTTGATGAGCACGATTCGGGCCGACGGCCGGCCGTCGGCGCCGACGGTGGCGAGCGTCATCGTGTTGGGCTCGGGGAGCTTGGCGGCGAGCGCCTCCTTGAACCAGCGGTCGAACTGGGCGAAGGGGTCGGGGGCGGCATCGGCTTCATCGAGCGAAGCACGCGAATAGTTGATGCGGAGATCGGCGAGAGTCGTCATGTTATGCAAACGCTTCAATCTGGGGCCAGTATAGCGAACGCGCGAGGATCGTGCGTGCACAGTGGCGCGTATCGGCGGGGAGTTCAGGCAAAATAGAGGGCTGCACGACTTACGTTTTCCTTTCTGATATGCCCGCTGCCGACGCTGCCCCGCCCAGTTCCTCTGATCTTACCCCGACCCCGGCCATCCAGCTTGACGTGGATCGCGAGCGCCGTTTCGGCGGCATCGCGCGGTTGTACGGCGCACCGGCGCTCGCCGCGTTCGAGCGGGCGCACGTCGCCGTGATCGGCATCGGCGGCGTCGGTTCGTGGACGGCCGAGGCGCTCGCGCGCAGCGCGATCGGCACGCTCACGCTGATCGATCTCGACAACGTTGCCGAAAGCAACACGAACCGGCAGATCCACGCGCTCGACGGCAATTACGGCAAGCCGAAGGTCGACGCGATGGCCGAGCGGATCGCGCTGATCGATCCCGCGTGCCGCGTGAACCGGATCGAGGATTTCGCGGAACCCGACAACTTCGACGCGCTGCTCGGCGGCGGCTTCGACTACGTGATCGACGCGATCGACAGCGTGCGTACCAAGGTCGCGCTGATCGCATGGTGCGTCGCGCAAGGGCAGCCGCTCGTCACGGTCGGCGGCGCGGGTGGCCAGCTCGACCCGACCCGCATCCGTATCGACGATCTCGCGCTGACGATCCAGGATCCGCTGCTGTCGAAGGTGCGCGCGCAGCTGCGCAAGCAGCACGGCTTTCCGCGCGGGCCGAAGGCGCGCTTCAAGGTCAGTGCCGTGTATTCGGACGAGCCGCTGATTTATCCGGAAGCGGCCGCATGCGACATCGAGGACGGCGCGGAGCCGTCGGCTGCCGCGCATGTCGCGGGGCTCAACTGTGCAGGGTTCGGTTCGAGCGTGTGCGTGACCGCGAGCTTCGGTTTCGCCGCCGCCGCGCATGCGCTGCGGGCGATCGCGGCGCGGGCCGCCGGCTGATCCGGGCATCGAGCGATTTCGATCGATGCCGCGGCGCGGCAAGTGCGTCGCGGGGGAGAGGGGGCGCGGACGAGTGAGCCGGGCCCGGGCGGCCCGGCCCGCCGTGACATCAGTTGAGCGCCATGCTCAGCTTGCGCCGCCAGGCGGCCACCAGCTCGGGGTGATCGCCCGCCAGCTCGAACACCGAAATCATCGTGCGGCGGCCGAGATCGTCGCCATACGCGCGGTCGCGCAACACGATTTCCAGCAACTGCTCGAGCGCGCCTTCGTACGCGCGTCGCGCGATCAGGCACTGCGCGAGGTCGAAGCGTGCGTCGAGATCGGCGGGGTTCGCGGCGATGCGCGCCTCGAGCGCGTCGGTCGGCGGCAGGTCGGCCGTCGCGTCGAGCGCATCGAAACGGGTCTTGATCGCCTGGTAGCGCGAATCGGTGCTCTGCACGGTCTGCGGCGACAGACGCTCGGCCTCGGTGCGCGCGGCATCGATCTGGTTGTTCGCGAGCAGCAGTTCGATCAGGTCGAGCCGTGCGTCGTCGAAGCCGGGGTTCAGCGCGAGCGCCGCTTCGAGGTGGGTGATGGCGTCGTCGTAGCGCGACTCGGCGATCGCGTATTGCGCGGCGCGGCGCTCGGCTTCGTCAGGCGCCGGCAGCAGCCGGTCGAGGAACGCGCGCAACTGGCCTTCCGGCAGCACGCCGATGAACTGATCGACCGGGCGCCCGTCGGCGAACGCGATCACGTGCGGGATGCTGCGCGTCTGGAAGTGCGCGGCCAGCTCCTGGTTCTCGTCGACGTTCACCTTCACGAGCTTCCAGCGGCCTTCGTAGTCGGCTTCGAGCTTTTCCAGCAGCGGGCCGAGCGTCTTGCAGGGGCCGCACCACGGCGCCCAGAAGTCGACCAGCACGGGCGCGTCCAGCGACGCCTCGATGACGTCTTTCTCGAAAGTGGCAAGCGTGGTGTCCATGTCGTTCTCGTCCGTTCGAATGTCGTCAGGATGGGGGCAGCGCGCCCGATTTTCAACGCGGCTTCGATTCGGGCAGTGGAATCCATTCGGTTTCGCCCGGCACCTTGCCCATTTCCTGGTTCGTCCACGCCCGCTTCGCGCGCTCGATCGCGTCGCGGCTGCTCGCGACGAAGTTCCATTCGATGAAGCGCTCGCCGTCGATCTTGTCGCCGCCCAGCAGCATCGCGCGCGCGCCGTTGCTGCTGGCGAGCGTGACGCTCGCGCCCGGCGTGAGCACGGCCATTTGTTCGGCCGGCGCCGGCGTGCCGTCGATCGTCAGGTCGCCGTCGACCACGTAGACCGCGCGCTCCTCGTGCGACGCGTCGAGTTCGATCCGGCCGCCGGCCGCGAATTCGGCGGCGACGTACAGTGTGCGCGAGAAGGTCGTGACGGGCGAGTGCAGGCCGAATGCGTCGCCGGCGATGACCGTCAGCGCGACGCCGTTTTCGTCGCGCTTCGGCAGTGTGTCGGCTGCATGGTGCTCGAACGACGGCTCGGTGGTTTCGTTGGCGACCGGCAGCGCGACCCAGGTCTGGATGCCGTGCACGGTATGGCCGCTCGCGCGCTGCGCATCGGGCGTGCGCTCCGAGTGGACGATGCCGCGGCCGGCCGTCATCCAGTTCACGTCGCCCGGCACGATTTCCTGCAGCGAGCCGAGGCTGTCGCGGTGCAGGATCGCGCCATCGAACAGGTAGGTGACGGTGGCGAGCCCGATATGCGGGTGCGGGCGCACGTCGAGGCCAGTGCCGGCCGGCAGCACCGCGGGACCCATGTGGTCGAAGAAGATGAACGGGCCGACGAGGCGTGCGGCGAGCGCGGGCAGCGTGCGGCGCACCTGCAGGTTGCCGATGTCGCGGATATGCGGCTTCAGCAGGGCTTTGATCGGATCGGTCATGGCGGGCCTCGGGTGGGAACGGCTGCAGTGCCGGTCATTGTACTGGCGGCGCCGCGCTCGTGATGGGCGGGCTCGGGTGAACGTGTTCGGCGGGAAGCCGGTGCGCCGCTTCGCGGCGTCGTGACGTGCCGGCACGCAACGCGTGCCGGCGGCGGGGGAGGGGCGGCCGCGCGTCGGGCGGTCAGGCCATCCGGCTCTTCGCGAGCGGCGGATTCGCGGCGAAGTAACGCTTGATGCCGCGGAAGATCGCGTCGGCCATCTCGTCGCGATAGCTGTCGTCGTTGAGCTTGCGCTCTTCGTCCGGGTTGCTGATGAACGCGGTCTCGACGAGGATCGACGGAATGTCGGGTGCCTTCAGCACCGCGAACCCGGCCTGCTCGACCGAGCCCTTGTGCAGCTTGTTGATGCCGCCGACTTCCTTCAGCACGTAGTTGCCGTAGCGCAGCGAGTCGCGGATCTGCGCGGTCGTCGACATGTCGAACAGCGCGCGGTTCACGGCCGCGTCCGCCGTCTTGATGTTGATGCCGCCGATCAGGTCCGACGAGTTTTCCTTGTTCGCCATCCAGCGCGCCGCGGCGCTCGTCGCGCCGTGGTCGGACAGCGCGAACACCGACGAGCCGCGCGCGGACGGCGTCGTGAACGCATCCGCGTGGATCGACACGAACAGATCCGCGCCGACGCGGCGCGCCTTCTGCACGCGCACGTTCAGCGGCACGAAGAAGTCGGCGTCGCGCGTCATCATCGCGCGCATGTTCGGCGCGCCGTCGATCTTCGCGCGCAGCTTCTTCGCGATGTCGAGCGCGATGTGTTTCTCGTACGTGCCGCCGCCGCCGATCGCGCCCGGATCCTCGCCGCCGTGGCCCGGATCGATCGCAACCGTCAGCAGGCGCACGGTGCCGCCCTTGCCGGATTTCGGCGCGGTGAACTTGTAGGTGTCGCCGTCGTCTTCGCTGTCGTTGCGGCGCGCGATGACGGGGGGCGGCTTGACGGCCGGCTTCGCGGGCATCGGCGGTGTCGAAGGCGTCGCGGCCGGCGGCGTGCGCGGGGTGGACGGCGTGTTCTGCGCGAAGCGCTGGAAGAATGCGTCGCTGTTGTCGCCCGCGGCGGGTGGCGGTGGTGCGGCCGGGCCCGTGAGCGCGGTCGGCGGCTGCATCTGCTGCGCGCGCGCGGTGTCGTTGAGTGCCTGCTCCTTGCGTTCCGTCTGCGCGATCAGGTCGGTCAGCGGATCGGGCGCGACGGCCGGATACAGGTCGAACACGAGCCGGTACTTGTAGGTGCCGACCGGCGGCAGCGTGAACACCTGCGGCTTCACCGAGCCTTTCAGGTCGAACACCATCCGGACGACGTGCGGCTGATACTGGCCGACGCGCACCGACTGGATCTGCGGATCGTTCGGCGCGATCTTCGACACGAGGTCGCGCAGCGCCTGGTCGAGATCGAGCCCGCTCAGGTCGACGACGAGCCGGTCGGGACCCTGCAACAACTGTTGGCTATTCTGCAGCGGCTGATCGGATTCGATCGTGACGCGCGTGTAATCGCGCGCCGGCCACACGCGCACGCCGAGCACCGACGACGCGTGCGCGAGCCGCGGCGCGACGAGACCGAGCACCAGCGTCGACGCGCCCGCGCGCAGGATCTGGCGGCGCCGCCAGTTGTGCGTCGCGGTGGCCGCCGATTCGATCGAGCGGAACGGTTTGATCAACATCTTTCGAGACATGCCTTTCCTGAAGCGCTGAACGCCCGGGCGGTGAGGGCGCGGCCGTCGCCATCCACGTCGAGCGAGAAAACCAGATCGGGCACGCCGAGCAGGGTGCCTGCCTGTTGCGGCCATTCGACGAGACAGATCGCGCTGGAATTGAAATATTCGCGAAAGCCTGCGTCGGACCATTCGGCCGGATCGTTGAATCGATACAGATCGAAGTGATAGACCTCAAGTTCCCCGTCGTCGCGTGCGAATGCGTACGGTTCGACGAGCGTGTAGGTCGGGCTGCGCACGCGTCCGGGGTGGCCGAGGCCGCGCAGGATCGCGCGCACGAGGGTCGTCTTGCCCGCGCCGAGGTCGCCGATCAGCTGGATCTGCAGGCCGTCGAACGCGTGTGCGCGGGCGAGTTCGCTGCGGGCCGCGTCGAGCGCGTGCGCGAAGCGGGCGCCGAAGGCCTCGGTCGCCGCTTCGTCGGCGAGTGCGATCACGCGCTCCGCGAGCGGGGCGGGCAGCGTGTCGGCATGAGGCGTATGGGACGTGGCTGACATTCTCGTAAAATAGTGCGATGAACCGATTACCGGAACTCGCCGCATCCGACAGGTCTTCGACTCGTGCCGAAGGCGCGGCGCCGTGCGCGCTCGATGATGCGACGTTGACCGCGCTCGCCGCTCGCATCAGGGCGTGGGGGCGCGAATTGGGTTTCGGGGCGATCGGCATCAGCGATACCGATCTCTCGGATGCCGAAGCAGGCCTCGCCGCCTGGCTGGAAGCCGGGTACCACGGCGAAATGGATTATATGGCGAAACACGGGATGAAACGCGCGCGGCCGGCCGAACTTGTGGCCGGTACGCGACGCGTGATTTCCGCGCGGCTCGCGTATCTGCCGGCCGAAACGCTTGCCGCCGACACCCCCGATGCGTCGTCCGGCGCACTTGTGCCGCACGACTGGCGCGCTCGCGAGCGCGCGCGCCTCGACGATCCGCAGGCGGCCGTCGTGTCGATCTACGCACGCGGCCGCGACTATCACAAGGTGCTGCGCAATCGGCTGCAGACGCTCGCGGAGCGCATCGAGCGCGAGATCGGCGCGTTCGGCTACCGCGTGTTCACCGATTCGGCGCCGGTGCTCGAGGTCGAGCTCGCGCAGAAGGCCGGGGTCGGCTGGCGCGGCAAGCACACGTTGCTGCTGCAGCGCGACGCGGGGTCGCTGTTCTTCCTCGGCGAGATCTACGTCGACGTGCCGCTGCCGACCGATGCACAAACGGCGCCCGACACCGCACCCGAGACACCCGGCGCGCACTGCGGCAGCTGCACGCGCTGCATCGGTGCGTGTCCGACCGGCGCGATCGTCGAGCCGTATCGCGTCGACGCGCGCCGCTGCATCTCGTACCTGACGATCGAACTGAAAGGCAGCATTCCCGAGCCGCTGCGGCCGATGATCGGCAACCGCGTGTACGGCTGCGACGACTGCCAGCTCGTGTGTCCGTGGAACAAGTTCGCGCAGGCCGCGCCGGTCGCCGACTTCGACGTGCGGCACGGGCTCGACCGCGCGACCCTCGTCGAGCTGTTCGGCTGGGACGCCGACACCTTCGACACGCGGATGCAGGGCAGCGCGATCCGGCGCATCGGTCATGAAAGCTGGCTGCGCAATCTCGCGGTCGGGCTCGGCAATGCGCTGCGCGCGCCGGCCGATCGGCTCGCGCCCGATGCGCGCGCGGCGATCGTCGCCGCGTTGCGCGCGCGGGCCGACGATCCGTCGCCGGTCGTGCGCGAGCATGTCGAATGGGCGCTGCGTGCCGCATGAAGGCGGCGTAAAGTGTCGTCGGCGCGCGGCTGCGCCGCGCGTTTCACCGGTCAGGAGAAGCTCATGTTCAACGCAGTCATCGACGCACCGTTCGGCAAGGTCGGCATCCGTACCGATGCCGCGGTGGTGCGCGAGATCGTCTATCTGCCCGAATCGATCCGGTCGGTCGATCCGGACTCGCCGCTCGCGAAGCGCGCGGTCCAGCAGATCGAACGTTATTTCGAGCGCGCGTCGGCGCGCTTCGACCTGCCGCTTGCCGACGTCGGCAGTGCGTTCCAGCATCGCGTGTGGAACGTGATCAGCGACATTCCGCCGGGCACGGTGCTGACCTACGGACAGGTCGCGAAGCGGATCGGCAGCGCGCCGCGCGCGGTCGGCCAGGCGTGCGGCGCGAACTATTTCCCGCTCGTGATTCCGTGCCACCGCGTCGTCGCGGCGGGCGGCCTTGGCGGCTTCGCGAATCACGACGACGGTGGCTATTACCAGAAAGTGAAGCGCTGGCTGCTGGCGCACGAGGGCGTGCCGTACTGATGAGCGAACCGCTGCTTTCCCCCGACTCCGACGCTGCGTCCGATGCCCACGGCGACGCGGCCGCGGCATCGCCCGCGCTGCGCGCGAGCCTTGCGTCGATCGACGTGTTCTGTGATGCGCTGTGGCTCGAGCACGGGCTCGCGCGCAACACGCTCGATGCGTACCGGCGCGATCTGGTGCTGTTTTCCCAATGGCTGGCCGTGACGCACGACGCGTCGCTCGATGCGGTCGACGAAGCGATGGTGACGGGCTATATCGCCGCGCGCAGCGACGGCAAGGCGACGTCGTCGAACCGGCGGCTGTCGGTGTTCCGTCGCTATTACGGCTGGGCCGTGCGCGAGCATCGCGCGAGCGCGGACCCGACGCTGCGGATCACGTCGGCGAAGCAGGCCGCGCGGTTTCCGTCGACGCTGTCCGAGGCGCAGGTCGAAGCGCTGCTCGGCGCGCCCGACATCGCGACGCCGCTGGGGCTGCGCGATCGCACGATGCTGGAGCTGATGTACGCGAGCGGGTTGCGCGTGAGCGAACTCGTCACGCTGAAGACCGTCGAGGTCGGGCTCAACGAAGGCGTCGTGCGCGTGATGGGCAAGGGTTCGAAGGAACGACTGGTGCCGTTCGGCGAGGTCGCGCAAGGCTGGATCGAGCGCTATCTGCGCGACGCGCGGCCGGCGCTGCTCGGCGCACGCGCGGCCGATGCGCTGTTCGTGACCGCGCGCGGCGACGGGATGACGCGCCAGCAGTTCTGGAACATCATCAAGCGCCACGCGCAGCAGGCCGACGTCCGTGCGCACCTGTCGCCGCATACGTTGCGGCACGCGTTCGCGACGCACCTGCTGAACCACGGCGCCGACCTGCGCGTGGTGCAGCTGCTGCTCGGCCACAGCGACATCTCGACCACGCAGATCTACACGCACGTCGCGCGCGAGCGGCTGAAGTCGCTGCACGCGCAACACCATCCGCGCGGTTAGGTCCATGCGGCGCGCGCGCGGGCCCTCGCGGGGGGGCGGTGGCGCGCGCCGCGCGTTACACGAGTTCGCGCAGCTTGTGCTTCAGTACCTTGCCCGTGGACGCGGCCGGCAGTGCATCCAGCACGCGGATGTGCGCAGGGCGCTTGTAAGGCGCGAGCCGGTCCGCGCACCACGCCTGCAGCGCAGTCTCGGTCGCCGTCGCGCCGGGCACCAGCTCGACGAACGCGAGCACTTCCTCGTTACCCTCGACCGCCCGGCCGACCACGGCCGCCTGTACGACGTCCGGGTGTGCGTTCAGCACCTGCTCGACCTCGACCGGATACACGTTGAAGCCCGAGCGGATGATCAGTTCCTTGCTGCGGCCTGCGATCGTCACCGAGCCGTCCGCGTCCTGCCGCGCGAGATCGCCGGTGCCGAGCCAGCCGTCCGGCGACACGGCCGCGCGCGTCGCATCCGCATTGCGGTAGTAGCCGAGCATCACATTCGGCCCGCGCACGCGGATTTCGCCCACCTGGCCGGGCGGCACGTCGGTGCCGTCCGGTGCGACGATCCGCATCTCCACGCCCGGGATCGGCACGCCGACCGAGCAGTCGGTGCGCGGCGCATCGAGCGGCGTCTGCGTGATCGTCGGGCTGCTCTCGGTCATCCCGTAGCCGTTGTGCAGCGGCACGCCGTACACGCGCTCGACGCGCGCCTTCAGGTCGGCATCGAGCGGCGAGCCGCCCGAGTACGCGAAGCGCAACCGTGGCGCGTGCCACGCATGCGCGTGCGTCTGCAGGTGCTCGAGCAGCTTCGCGTGCATCGCGGGCACGCCCTGGAAGATCGTCACGCCTTCGTCGGCGAGCGCGACGCGCACGGCCTCCGGCGAGAAGCGCGGCGCGAGCCGCAACGTCGCGCCCGCGTACAGGCTGCCGAGGCAGACCGATGCGAGCCCGTACACGTGCGACACCGGCAGCACCGTGTAGACGATGTCGTCGGGCGACACGCGGCGCAGCGCACTCGACGTCGCCGCGATGAACAGCAGGTTGCGATGCGACAGCATCACGCCTTTCGGCGTGCCCGTCGTGCCGGTCGTGTAGATCAGCGCCGCGCATTGCGCGGCCGCGTCGGCGGCCACCGGTTCGTCGGGCGCGTGCGCGTCGACGTGATACGACCACGCGCCGATGTCGACCGGCAGCGTGTCGGCAGGCAGCGCACCGTAGCGTGCCGCATGCGCGCGTGCGTCGGGCGACGCTTCCGTCGCGAACGCGATCAGCTTCGGCCGCGCATGCGCGGCGATCGCATCGAGCTCGGCGGCTGACAGCCGCGCGTTCGACATGAGCGCCCAGGCGTCGACGCGCGCGACCGCGAGCAACAGCACGATCTGCGCGACGCTGTTTTCCGCGACGATCATCACGCGGTCGCCGCCGCGCACGCCGAGGCGCGCGAGCCGCTCGGCGGCCGCCTCGACGGCCCGCGCCAGCTCGCCGTACGACAGGCGGCGCGCGTCCTCGATCAGCGCCGGATGCGCGGGCGCACGCGCGGCCCGGCGGGCGGGCACGTCGGCGATGCGGCCGGGCAGCGCGGCGAGCAGTGCCGCGACGTCGAGCGGCGCGGATGAGCGGACAGGCGAGGTCATGGCGTCTCCAGAAGATGGGCCGGGCGGCGGCGCGGCGAGTTTTGCGAACGATCGTGCCATGACGGCGGCCACGCCACAATCGGCCAATCGGGCAATAGCCCTTCGCGATGCCCGCAATGATGGCGCAGCCGAGCACCGCGATGGCAGGCGCGCCTGCCCCGGGACAAAAGGGCCGCGAGTATACCGCCGGCGCGCGGCAGGCTGCCGCGAACCCGGCGCCGTGCGATCGCGTCATGGCGCGATCGTGCCCGCCCGCCGGTCGTTCGCCATTAAAATGCCGCCATGAGCAAATCCAGACACGTATCCGAGACACCCGCGACCCAGCTGCTGCGCCGCCACGGTGTCGCGTTCGGCGAGCATCCATACGAGTACGTCGAGCACGGCGGCACCGGCGAGTCCGCGCGTCAGCTCGGCGTCGACGAACACAGCGTCGTGAAGACGCTGGTGATGGAGGACGAGCACGCGAAGCCGCTGATCGTGCTGATGCACGGCGACCGCACGGTGTCGACCAAGAACCTCGCGCGGCAGATCGGTGCGAAGCGCGTCGAGCCGTGCAAGCCCGACGTCGCGAACCGCCACTCCGGCTACCTGGTCGGCGGCACGTCGCCGTTCGGCACGCGCAAGACGATGCCCGTGTACGTCGAGTCGACCATCCTCGAATTGCCGACGATCTACCTGAACGGCGGCCGCCGCGGCTATCTCGTCAGCCTTGCGCCCGCGGTGCTCGCGACGCTGCTCGGCGCGACGCCCGTGCAGTGCGCGAGCGTCGACTGAGGGTTTCACCTTCGTGGCAGGCCGTGCTCGTTCGGTAGAATGGGCGCCGTTTCGGCCGGTCGGCCCGCACGGCCGCCACGGCCTGCCGGCGGCTCGTCGCGACGGCGCCTGCCGCAACCGGCCGGCACTGCCGTACCCGGCCGTCCCTTTACCGATACGTTGAAAGAAGAGTTCTCCGCATGCAGATCCTGCTCGCCGCACTTGTTGCCTACCTGATCGGTTCGGTGTCGTTCGCCGTCGTCGTCAGCGCCGCGATGGGCCTGGCCGATCCCCGCTCGTACGGGTCGAAGAATCCCGGCGCGACCAACGTGCTGCGCAGCGGCAACAAGAAGGCCGCGATCCTGACGCTCCTGGGCGATGCGTTCAAGGGCTGGCTCGCCGTCTGGCTCGCGCGGCACTTCGGGCTGCCCGACGTCGCCGTCGCGTGGGTCGCGATCGCCGTGTTCCTCGGCCACCTGTATCCGGTGTTCTTCCGCTTCCAGGGCGGCAAGGGCGTCGCGACCGCGGCCGGCGTGCTGCTCGCCGTGCACCCGGTGCTCGGGCTCGCGACTGCGCTGACCTGGCTGATCGTCGCGTTCTTCTTCCGCTATTCGTCGCTTGCGGCGCTGGTGGCGGCCGTGTTCGCGCCGGTGTTCGACGTGTTCCTGTTCGGCACGGGCCACAACCCGGTCGCGTGGGCCGTGCTCGCGATGAGCGTGCTGCTCGTCTGGCGTCACCGCGGCAACATCTCGAAGCTGCTGGCGGGGCAGGAAAGCCGGATCGGCGACAAGAAGAAGGCGGCAGCCGATGGCGGCGCGCAGAACGGCGGGAAGGCCTGAGGAAAGCCGAGGAGGGAGCTGCCGCCCGCCGGGGCGCCCGGTATGCGGGGCCCGGCGGCGCGACGGGTCTGAGGACCGGCCCGAGGGCCGGTCGAAGCGTCCGATCAGTCGCGGAAGTTGTTGAAGTCGAGCGGGGTGTCGGTCACGTCCTTGCGCAGCAGCGCGATCACGCTCTGCAGGTCGTCACGCTTCGTGCCGGCCACGCGCACCGCGTCGCCCTGGATGCTCGCCTGCACCTTGATCTTGCTGTCTTTCACGAGCCTGACGATCTTCTTCGCGAGGTCGCCCGTCACACCTTTCTTCACGGTGACGACCTGCTTGACCTTGTCGCCGCCGATCTTCTCGACCTTGCCGTAGTCGAGGAAGCGCACGTCGACGTTGCGCTTCGCCAGCTTGTTGATCAGCACGTCCTTGACCTGGCCGAGCTTGAAATCGTCGTCGGCGAACAGGGTCAGCTCGCGCTCCTTCTGCTCGACGCGCGCGTCGGAGCCCTTGAAGTCGAAGCGCGTCGAAATTTCCTTGTTCGACTGCTCGATGGCGTTCTTCACTTCGATCATGTTCGCTTCGGAAACGACGTCGAACGATGGCATGGCATTCTCCCTTGAGATGCGGGCGCCCGGCTCGCGCGCGGGCACTCGCTATAATTGCGGACTGTTTGCCATTTTACCGATGCCCCTCCGTTTGCCCAAGGCCGGCTGTCCGCCCGCCCGGCGGACGTGACCGCGAATGCCGATGCCTCCTGACGATTCCGCCTTGTCGCTGCTCCCCGACTATCCGCTCGCCGCGCATAACACCTTCGGCATCGCCGCGACCGCGCGCTTCGCCGCCCGCATCACGGAGGCTGCGCAGTTCGCGGCGCTGCATCGCGACCCGCGCGTCGCGAACCTGCCGCAGCTCGTGCTCGGCGGCGGCAGCAATGTCGTGTTCACGCGCGATTTCGACGGCGTCGTGCTGCTCGACGAGATCGCCGGCCGCCGCGTCGTGCGCGAGGACGACGCCGCGTGGTACGTCGAGGCGGGCGGCGGCGAGACCTGGCATGCGTTCGTCGCATGGACGCTCGAGCACGGGATGCCGGGCCTCGAGAACCTCGCGCTGATTCCGGGCACCGTCGGCGCCGCGCCGATCCAGAACATCGGCGCGTACGGCCTCGAGATGAAGGCGTACTTCGATTCGCTGGTCGCCGTCGAACTCGCGACGGGGCGCAGCGAGCGCTTCGACGCCGCGCGCTGCGCATTCGGCTATCGCGACAGCTTCTTCAAGCGGGAAGGGCGCGGCCGCTTCGCGATCGTGTCGGTGACGTTCCGGCTGCCCAAGCGCTGGATGCCGCGGCTCGGCTACGCGGACGTCACGCGCGAGCTCGACGCGCGCGGCATCGCACCCGATGCGCCAACGCCGCGCGACGTGTTCGACGCGGTCGTTGCGATCCGCCGCGCGAAGCTGCCCGATCCGCTCGTGCTCGGCAACGCGGGCAGCTTCTTCAAGAATCCGGTGATCGATGCCGCGCGGTTCGACGCGCTGCGCGCGCGTGCGCCGGAGGTCGTGTCGTATCCGCAGCCGGACGGGCAGGCGAAGCTCGCGGCCGGCTGGCTGATCGACCAGTGCGGCTGGAAAGGGCGCGCGCTTGGCGCGGCGGCCGTGCACGACCGGCAGGCGCTCGTGCTGGTGAATCGCGGTGGCGCTACGGGCACCGACGTGCTCGCGCTCGCGCGTGCGATCCAGGACGACGTGCGCACGCGGTTCGGCGTCGAGCTCGAACCCGAGCCGGTGTGCGTGTAACGCGGGTTGTCGTTCCGCGCCTTTCATTCGCTGTCGTCCGTACCAACAAAAAAGCGCCGATCGACGATCGGCGCTTTTTTCGCATGCCGCCGGATGCCGGCGGAGCGTGGATGCGGTGTGCCGCGCTCAGTGCTTGAGACGACCGAGCAGCAGGAACTCCATTAGCGCCTTCTGCACGTGCAGGCGGTTTTCCGCCTCGTCCCACACGACGCTCTGCGGGCCGTCGATCACGCCGGCCGTCACTTCCTCGCCGCGGTGCGCGGGCAGGCAGTGCATGAACAGCGCATCCGCGTTCGCGTGGCCCATCATTTCCTCGTCGACGCACCAGTCGGCAAACGCCTGCATGCGTGCTTCGTTCTCGGCTTCGAAACCCATGCTCGTCCACACGTCGGTGGTCACGAGATCGGCGCCCCGGCACGCTTCGTTCGGGTCGTCGAACACTTCATAGAACGGTGCGCTGTCCGGTGCCACCAGCTTCATGTCGAGCGCATAGCCCGGCGGCGTCGACAGGCGCAGCTTGAACCCGAGGATCTGCGCGGCTTCGATCCACGTGTACAGCATGTTGTTCGCATCGCCGACCCACGCGACCGTCTTGCCGGCGATCGGGCCGCGGTGCTCGTAGTACGTGAAGATGTCCGCGAGCACCTGGCACGGGTGGTATTCGTTGGTCAGGCCGTTGATCACCGGCACGCGGGAGTTCTGCGCGAAGCGCGTGATCACGTCCTGCTCGAACGTGCGGATCATGATGATGTCGACCATCCGCGAGATGACCTGCGCGGAATCCTCGACGGGCTCGCCGCGGCCGAGCTGCGTGTCGCGCGTGCTCATGAACACCGCGTGGCCGCCCAGCTGGAAGATGCCGGCTTCGAACGACAGTCGCGTGCGCGTCGAGCTCTTCTCGAAGATCATCGCGAGCGTGCGGTCGTGCAGCGGGTGATAGGTCTCGTAGTTCTTGAACTTGCGCTTCAGGATACCCGTGCGTTCGAGCACGTACTCGTAGTCTTCCAGCGAGAAATCCTTGAACTGCAGGTAGTGACGAATGGTTTTGGCGGTCATGAAGCGAAATGCGGCGGGTCTGAACCGGCAGCGGAGCCGGATGGCGCCGCCATCGGGTGTGGATAACTCAAAGCAGCATAAAGGATTTTCCGTGCTTTGACGAGCCACGACGATAACCGGGGCGGGATCGCCGCGTGTGCGTGCGGACGTCCGAAGAGGGGCTGCGGGACGACGCGCGATGGCGCGCTGCGGTATAATCCAAAAGTTTTCTCCAGCCCGGCAGGCAAGCCTTTTTCGCGCTCTGCCGGACACAAGCCATGCGCTGCACAAATCCGGTGCGGCGCGCCGGCGGCACGCATCGACGGCCTGTTTTCGGGATATCGGAGCGCAGGTGTCGCCGTCCATGCCAGCTTTGTGTCGCGTATCCAGGCGCCGTCGCCTGGACATCGCCGGGCCGTCACTTGGGTAACCACATGGCTGAAACCCCTCCGACCGAATTCTTCATCCAGGGCATCACGAAAGACGGGAAAAAGTTTCGCCCGAGCGACTGGTCGGAGCGTCTGGCCGGCGTGATGGCCTGCTTCGGGCCGGGTGCGAGCGGGCCGAACGCGCGCCTGAAATATTCGCTGTACGTGCGCCCGACGATGCTCGGCGACCTGAAATGCGTGATCCTGGATTCCCGGCTGCGCGACATCGAGCCGATGGCGTTCGATTTCGTGCTGAACTTCGCGAAGGACAACAACCTCGTCGTCACCGAGGCATGCGAACTGCCGGACTACAACGAGAAGAAGTGAGTTCGCCGGGCGAGGGCGCATGCCGCGCCCCTGCCCGGCGGTCGCCCGGCGCGATGCGCGGGCGACGCACAGCAAAAAAGCCCGCCTAGGCGGGCTTTTTCACGATCGCAGGAAACAGGGGCGCCCGCCGAAGCGGGCACACCGGATTTACGCTGCTGCCTGCAGGCCCTTGACGGCTGCGGCGAGGCGGCTCTTGCTGCGAGCGGCCTTGTTCTTGTGAACGATCTTCTTGTCGGCGATCGTGTCGATCGTCTTCACGGCAGCCTTGAACAGCTCGGCAGCCTTTGCCTGGTCGCCGGCTTCAACAGCCTTGCGAACCGACTTGATCGCGGTACGGAATTTCGAGCGCAGCGCCGAGTTGTGCGAATTTGCCTTCGCGGCTTGGCGGGCGCGCTTGCGTGCTTGTGCGGAGTTAGCCATGACGGTTCCTTATCCTGTCCTGTTTCCAGAGCTTGGAGCCTGACGGCCAAGCGCTGCTTTTCGATCCGTCCCCTGAGAGCGATTGCCCAGGGGCGCATAAAAAACGGTGATTTTAACCGAGGCCGAGACATGAAAACGACAGGCGCCGTGCATGTACAGGCTCAGAAACCGGCGATTATAGCAACAAAATCAAGCGTATGGCAAGTTCGACGTGACATCGACCGGACGGGGCAGCGGCGGCGCATGCGCTTTTCGGCATCCGTCCGTGCCGGGGCACGCAACGTCCGTATAATAAGCGCCCCATGAATCTATTCCGAGCCCTGCTGACGGTCAGCGGCTTCACGCTGCTGTCGCGCGTGACCGGACTGGCCCGCGAGACGCTGATCGCCCGTGCGTTCGGCGCCAGTCAATACACTGACGCGTTCTACGTCGCCTTCCGCATTCCGAACCTGCTGCGCCGCCTGTCTGCCGAAGGCGCGTTCTCGCAGGCGTTCGTGCCGATCCTGGCCGAGTTCAAGAACCAGCAGGGGCACGACGCGACCAAGGCGCTGGTCGACGCGATGTCGACCGTGCTCGCGTGGGCGCTCGCCGCGCTGTCGGTCCTCGGCATCGCCGGGGCATCGTGGGTCGTGTTCGCGGTCGCGTCCGGCCTGCATACCGACGGGCAGGCGTTCCCGCTCGCGGTCACGATGACGCGGATCATGTTCCCGTACATCGTGTTCATCTCGCTGACGACGCTCGCGTCCGGCGTGCTGAACACCTACAAGAGCTTCTCGCTGCCGGCGTTCGCGCCGGTGCTGCTCAACGTCGCATTCATCTCCGCGGCCGTGTTCGTCGCGCCGCACCTGAAGGTGCCGGTCTACGCGCTCGCGTGGGCGGTGATCGCCGGCGGCTTGCTGCAGTTCCTGGTGCAGCTGCCGGGCCTGAAGAAGATCGACATGGTGCCGCTGATCGGGATCAACCCGGTGCGCGCGTTGCGCCACCCGGGCGTGAAGCGCGTGCTCGCGAAGATGGTGCCGGCGACGTTCGCGGTGTCGGTCGCGCAGTTGTCGCTGATCATCAACACCAACATCGCGTCGCGGCTCGGGCAGGGCGCGGTGTCGTGGATCAACTACGCCGACCGCCTGATGGAATTCCCGACCGCGTTGCTCGGCGTCGCGCTCGGCACGATCCTGCTGCCGAGCCTGTCGAAGGCGCACGTCGATGCCGATACGCACGAGTATTCGGCGCTGCTCGACTGGGGGCTGCGCGTCACGTTCCTGCTCGCGGCGCCGAGCGCGCTCGCGCTGTTCTTCTTCGCGACACCGCTCACCGCGACCCTCTTCAACTACGGCAAGTTCGACGCGCATACCGTGACGATGGTCGCGCGCGCGCTCGCGACCTACGGGATCGGCCTCGTCGGCATCATCCTGATCAAGATCCTCGCGCCGGGCTTCTATGCGAAGCAGGACATCAAGACGCCGGTGAAGATCGCGATCGGCGTGCTGATCGTCACGCAGATCTCGAACTACGTGTTCGTGCCGTTGATCGGCCATGCGGGCCTCACGCTGAGCATCGGCGTCGGCGCGTGCCTGAACTCGCTGCTGCTGTTCCTCGGGCTGCGCAAGCGCGGCATCTACCAGCCGTCGCCGGGCTGGCTGCGCTTTTTCGTGCAGTTGATCGGCGCGGCGCTGGTGCTCGCGGGCCTGATGCACTGGTGCGCGACCAGCTTCGACTGGACCGGCATGCGTGCGCAGCCGCTCGACCGGATTGCGCTGATGGCGGCGTGCCTCGTGCTGTTCGCTGCACTATATTTCGGTATGTTGTGGGTGATGGGCTTCAAATACGCTTACTTCAGAAGGCGCGCCAAGTGACGACCGCTATGACCCGCGTCCTCGACTACTTCAGCACGCTCGTGGCGGACGACGACAGCCTGCCCGTCACCGAGACCGCGCTGTCGCTCGCACAGGACGCGTATCCCGACCTCGACCTGCAGGGCACGCTGGCCGAACTCGACATGCTGGCCGCGCGGTTGCGCCGCCGGCTTGCCGACGATGCGGACCTGAAGGAGCGCGTCGCCGCGCTCAACGAGTTCTTCTTCCGCGAACTCGGCTTCGCGTGCAATCACAACGATTACTACGACCCCGATAACAGCCACCTGAACGCGGTGCTGAAGCGGCGGCGCGGGATCCCGATCTCGCTGTCGGTGCTGTATCTCGAGCTCGCCGAGCAGGTCGGCGTGCCCGCGCGCGGCGTGTCGTTCCCCGGCCACTTCCTGCTGCGCGTGACGCTGTCGGAAGGCGACCTGATCATCGATCCGACCAACGGCCACTCGCTGTCCGAAGCCGAGATGGTCGAGATGCTCGAACCGTACGTCGCGCGTGCGGCGGGCGCGGTCGACAGCGCGTTGCGCGCGCTGCTGCAGCCGGCCACGAGCCGCGAGATCATCGCGCGGATGCTGCGCAACCTGAAGACGATCTATCTGCAGACGGAACGCTGGCAGCGGCTGCTCGCAGTGCAGCAGCGGCTCGTGATCCTGTTGCCGGAACAGCTCGATGAAGTGCGCGACCGCGGCTTCGCGTATGCGCGGCTCGATTACCTGCGCCCGGCACTCGAGGATCTCGAGCAGTATCTCGGCGAGCGGCCCGATGCGGACGACGCGACCGTCGTCGAGTCGCAGGTGACCGAGTTGCGGCAGCGGATGCAGCGCGACGGCGAGGACTGAGCCGCGCGCGGCATCGCCGGAACCTGCAACGTAAAAACGCCCGCATCGCGCGGGCGTTTTTTGTTTGCGGTTGTTTGCACTTACTTCGGCTGCATCCGGATCGCGCCGTCGAGGCGGATCACTTCGCCGTTGAGCATCGGGTTCTCGACGATCTGGCGCACCAGCATCGCGTATTCGTCCGGTTTGCCGAGCCGCGGCGGGAACGGCACCATTGCGCCGAGCGCGTCCTGCACGTCCTTCGGCATGCCGAGCAGCATCGGCGTCTCGAACAGTCCCGGGGCGATCGTCATCACGCGGATGCCGCTGCGCGCCAGGTCGCGCGCGATCGGCAGCGTCATGCCCGCGACGCCGGCCTTCGACGCCGCATACGCGGCCTGGCCCATCTGCCCGTCGTAGGCGGCCACCGACGCGGTGCTGACGATCACGCCGCGCTCGCCGCCGTCGTTCGGCGCGGTCGCGGCCATCGCGGCGGCCGCGAGCCGGATCATGTTGAAGGTGCCGACCAGGTTCACGTTGATCGTCTTCGCGAACACGTCGAGCGGATGCGCCCCGTCCTTGCCGACGGTTTTCGCGGCGGGCGCGATGCCCGCGCAGTTCACGAGGCCGCGCAGCGTGCCCGCGCGCGTCGCGGCGTCGACGGCCGCCCGCGCGTCGGCCTCGGTCGACACGTCGCAGCGCACGAAGACGCCGCCCAGTTCGCTCGCGAGCGCCGTGCCGGCCGCCTCGTTCAGGTCGGCGAGCACGACCGTGCCGCCCGCCTGCGCGAGCATGCGGGCCGTGCCGGCGCCGAGGCCCGATGCGCCGCCCGTGATCAGAAAGACGTTGCCGCGAATCTCCATCACTGTCTCCTTGGTTGGGTCCGATGCCGGCCGACCGAACGCACGGCCGGTGCGCCGCTTCACGTGGCGCATGAGGCCGATCCATTGTACGGGGCGCCGTCGGGCGCAGGCCACACCGGCACGGTCGTGCGAATCCAGGTCAGACGAAACGGATCGGGCAGGCGAAAAAAAACCGCCCGGAACCGGGCGGTTTGCGGGGGGCACGACGCGGTGCTTACTTCAGTGCGTCGAATGCGCGTTCGCGGATTTCGTCCACGCTGCCGAGGCCCGAGATCTTGCGATACTGCGGCGCCTTCAGGCCGTTTTCCTCGCCGCGCAGCGCCCAGTCGCCGTAGTACGTGATCAGCGGCTTGGTCTGTGCTTCGTATACTTCGAGACGCTTCTTGACGGTTTCTTCCTTGTCGTCGTCGCGCTGGATCAGCGGTTCGCCCGTCACGTCGTCCTTGCCCTCGACCTTCGGCGGGTTGAACTTCACGTGATACGTGCGGCCCGACGCCGGGTGCGTGCGGCGGCCGCTCATGCGCTCGATGATTTCCGAGAACGGAACGTCGATTTCGAGCACGTAGTCGATCGCGACGCCCGCTTCCTTCATCGCGTCAGCCTGCGCGATCGTGCGCGGAAAGCCGTCGAACAGGTAGCCGTTCTTGCAGTCGGCATCCTTCAGGCGCTCCTTTACGAGGCCGATGATCAGCGCGTCCGGCACGAGCTTGCCGGCGTCCATGTAACCCTTCGCCTCGACGCCGAGCGGCGAGCCGGCCTTGACGGCCGCGCGCAGCATGTCGCCCGTCGAGATTTGCGGGATGCCGAACTTTTCCTTGATGAAGTTTGCCTGGGTGCCCTTTCCCGCGCCGGGCGCGCCCAACAGGATCAAACGCATGGTGATATCTCCGGTATGTAGATTCGTGTGGCGAGACGCAAAAGCGTCGGCGACAGCACGCGCGGAGCTTGCCCGGCGCGCGGCGCACCGGTCTGACGCGGCGCGTCGGCGAAAAGCGACGCGCGGCTGCCGGGACGGGCCGTGGCGGGGTCAAGCGAGAACGCGCGGGTCGCGGACGGCTCGCACAATCGCCTGATTATGCCACGGGTTATTTTGAACCCGGCCGAAAAAGGGCCTGCACCCGTGCGAGATCGGCCGGCGTGTCGATGCCGGCTTCCGGCGCATGCTCGGTGATCAGCACTGCGATGCGCTCGCCGTGCCACATCGCACGCAGCTGTTCGAGCTGCTCCGCCTGCTCGATCGGCGCCTGCGCGAGCGACGGATAGGTGCGCAGGAAGCGCGCGCGATACGCGTAGAGGCCGATGTGGCGATACACCGGAAAAGCCGGCGCCGGCATGGCCGAGACGTCGGGCCAGTGCGGCAGGTACGCGTCGCGGCTCCACGGAATCGGCGCGCGCGAGAAATACATCGCGACGTTGCGCGCGTCCAGCGCGACTTTCACGACGTTCGGATTGAACACGTCGGCCGCGTCGTGGATCGGGTGCGCGGCGGTCGCGATCGCGCAGTCCGGATGCGCGGCAAGGTGCGACGCGACGTCGCGCACGAGCGCCGGGTCGATCAGCGGCTCGTCGCCCTGCACGTTGACGACGACGGTATCGTCGCTCCACCCGAACGTCGCGGCGACTTCCGCGAGCCGGTCGGTGCCGGACGGATGGTCGGCGCGCGTCAGCACCGCTTCGAAACCGTGCTCGCGCGCCGCGTCGAGCACGCTCTGCGCGTCGGACGCGACGAGCACTTGCTGCGCGCCCGCGTCGCGCGCGCGCTCGGCGACGCGGACGACCATCGGCTTGCCGCCGAGATCGGCGAGCGGCTTGTTCGGCAGGCGCGTCGACGCGAGCCGGGCAGGAATGACGGCGATGAAGGGCTGCGGATGAGTCATCGGGACTGGGCGGTGAGAAGAGCGGAGCCGCGGTACGGCGTTTAGCGGCCGGCCGGGCCGGCGGGATCGACCGGCGTGCCTTCGACGGTCTGGCGCGCTTCGTCGACGAGCATCACGGGGATGCCGTCGCGAATCGGGTAGGCGAGCTTGTCCGCGTTGCAGATCAGCTCCTGCGCGGCGCGGTCATAGTGGAGCGGGCCTTTGCAGATAGGGCACACAAGGATTTCAAGCAGGCGAGCGTCCACGGAGTTTCTCCACAACGAGGGCAATGAGGCGAGGATCGAGCGCGGCTTCGACGGGGACGACCCACAGCCGAGCGTCGCGCCAGGAAGCGCCCAATTTTACTGCATCCTTCTCGGTGATCAGGATCGCGTCGACCGCGTCGTCGACGAACGGATTGTCGGCGAACGCGTAATGGTCGGGCAGCGCGCGCGTCGCCGGCGCGAGGCCGGCCGCGCGCAGCGTCGCGAAGAAGCGTTCGGGGGCACCGATTCCGGCCGCGGCGAGCACGCGCTCGTGCGCGAACTGCGACAGCGGGCGGCGCAGTGCGGGCTGGTCGAGGTGCCATGCGGCGCCCGGCGTCAGCGCGAGCGCATAGGTATCGGGCCACGGTGGCAGCGCGCCGCTGTACGGATCGTTGACGAGCGTTGCGTCGCGGTGGCGCGACAGCGGCTCGCGCAGCGGCCCGGCCGGCAGCAGGAAGCCGTTGCCGCCGAGCCGGTGATCGAACACGACGAGCTCGACCGTGCGCGCGAGACGGTAGTGCTGGAGGCCGTCGTCGCTGACGATCACGTCGACGTCAGGGTGTGCGGCGCGCAGCGCCTGCGCGGCCGCGACACGGTCGGGGCACACCCACACCGGCGCGCCGGTGCGGCGCGCGATCAGCAGCGGCTCGTCGCCGGCCGCGCTCGCGCGCGACGCGGGCGTGACCGCGGCCGGTGCCTTCACGTCCGCGCCGTAGCCGCGCGAAACGACGCCCGGCGTGAAACCGGCGGCGCGCAGCGCATCGACCAGCGCGATCACGGTCGGCGTCTTGCCGGTGCCGCCGACGGTCACGTTGCCGACCACCACGACCGGCACGCCGACGTCGACGGGTTGCTTCCAGCCTCGCGCGTAGGCGGTGCGGCGCAGCGCCGCGCACAGGCCGAACACGCACGCAAATGGCGTGAGTGCCCAGGCGAGTGCGCCGCGTCGCTGCCATTCGCGCGTGAGGCGCGCTTCGAGCCGCGCGAGCGGGCCGCCGGGTGCGCTCATCGGGCCGGGCGCGGCGCGTCGGGCGCCGCGGCGTGGGACGGATTCGTCAAGACGGATTCTCCGTTGGGCGGCGCATGCCGCAAGGTCTTCGGAAGGCGGCACTCTAGCGCGCCGCACGCGGGCGCGGCAAGCGTGGCCGGGCGACGCACCCGATGGGGCCGGATCGGAGCGGCCTGTGGATAACTCTGTGAAAAACTCCCCGCCCGTTCGCGTCGAACGCCCGTCGGGCGGACATCGAATCGGTGGCGAAGTAAATTGTAATGTTTAAAAATCCATAAAAATCAATGCGTTGTGTGAAATTGTCTGGATTTTCCGGCGGTTTTCACGTGTTTTTGGCGGACGATTGCCAGCGTGTGGACACATTTCGCGAGGCGCCGCGCGCAGGGCAACGCTGGACGTCGCGCGCAGGTCGGACTATCGTGTCGCCGCCAGCATTCATCCGACCGCTCATGCTTTCCGACTCCCCTTTTTCCGCGCCCGGCGCCACGCGCGGCGGCGACGAAGTGATTCCCGTTTCGGCGCTCAACCGCGCGATTTCGACCATGCTCGAGCGCTCGTTCCCGCTGCTGTGGATTTCGGGCGAAGTGTCGAATTTCACGCGCGCCGCGAGCGGCCACTGGTATTTCTCGATCAAGGACCAGCAGGCGCAGATGCGCTGCGTGATGTTCCGCGGCCGCGCGCAGTACGCGGAATTCACGCCGCGCGAAGGCGACCGGATCGAGGTGCGTGCGGTCGTCACGATGTACGAGCCGCGCGGCGAGGTGCAGCTCAACGTCGAGGCCGTACGGCGCACCGGCCAGGGGCGCCTGTACGAGGCATTCCTGCGCCTGAAGGCGCAGCTCGAGGCCGAAGGGCTGTTCGCGCCCGAGCGCAAGCGGCCGCTGCCGGCGCACCCGCGCGCGATCGGCATCGTCACGTCGCTGCAGGCCGCCGCGCTGCGCGATGTGCTGACCACGCTCGCGCGCCGTGCGCCACACATCCCGGTGATCGTCTATCCGGCGCCGGTGCAGGGCGCCGGCTCGGCCGAGAAGCTCGTCGCCGCCGTGCAGGCCGCGAACGCGCGGCGCGAGGTCGACGTGCTGCTCGTCTGTCGCGGCGGCGGGTCGATCGAGGATCTGTGGTCGTTCAACGACGAAGCGCTCGCGCGCGCCATTGCGGCGAGCGAACTGCCGGTCGTCAGCGGCGTCGGCCACGAAACCGATTTCACGATCGCGGATTTCGCGGCCGACCTGCGCGCCCCGACGCCGACCGGCGCGGCCGAGCTCGCGAGCCCGCAGCGCGCGTTGCTGTTGCGCGAGGTCGCCGACCGGCAGCGCGCGCTGGCGCGCAGCCTGGCGCGTGGGCTCGAGCAGCGCGCGCAGCAGCTCGACTGGCTCGCGCGGCGGCTCGTCAGCCCGGCCGAACGGCTGCAGCGGCAGCGTACCCACGTCGAGCAACTGGCGGTGCGGCTCGCGTCGGCGGCGTCGCGGCCGGTGCGCGACGCGCGTGCGCGTTTCGCGCTCGCGCAATTGCGCTGGCAGCGTGCGCGGCCCGACCCGGCGCAGGCGCGCCAGGCGCTCGCCGGGCTGTCGCAACGTCTCGCGGCCGCGCTGCAGCGCCGTCACGAACGTGATACCGCGCGGGTCTCCGCCTGTGCCGCACGGCTCGAGGTGCTGAGCCCGCAGCGCACGCTCGAGCGCGGCTACGCGGCGTTGATCGACGCGCAGACCGGCCGCGCGGTGCGCGCGCCGAATGCGCTGAAGCCGCAGCGCCGCCTGACCGTGCATCTCGCCGAAGGCTCGGCCGACGTGTCGCTGGCCGACGTGCAGCCGCGGCTGACCGATTCGATCTGACACGCGCGCTGTAAGCGAAACGAAGGTCGCGCGTCCGGCGGCCCGGATCGACCGGGCGTACCGGACGCGGGAACGGATGCTGCGCATCGTCGCCTCGGGCTGCAGGATGAAGCGCCAACGCCGGTTTCGTGCATACCGCGGATAAATGCCCGTGAGTTTGCGGGGATATTCGGACTCGCCTACAATCGGACGCTCGGCAGCATTCAACACAGCCTCCCTACATACTCAACGAAGGAATCGCCATGGCTCATACGCTCCCGCCGCTCCCGTACGCTGAAGACGCACTCGCGCCGACCATCTCGAAAGAGACGATCGAGTACCACTACGGCAAGCACCATCAGGCTTATGTGACGAACCTGAACAATCTGATCCCGGGCACGGAATTCGAAAACCTGTCGCTGGAAGAGATCGTGAAGAAGTCGTCGGGCGGCATCTTCAACAACGCCGCGCAAATCTGGAACCACACGTTCTTCTGGAACAGCCTGTCGCCGAACGGCGGCGGCGCACCGTCGGGCGCGCTGGGCGACGCGATCAACGCGAAGTGGGGTTCGTATGACGCGTTCAAGGAAGCCTTCACGAAGGCCGCGGTCGGCACGTTCGGTTCGGGCTGGGCATGGCTCGTGAAGAAGGCCGACGGTTCGCTCGACATCGTGTCCACGAGCAACGCCGCCACGCCGCTGACGACGGCCGACAAGGCGCTGCTGACGATCGACGTGTGGGAACACGCGTACTACATCGACTACCGCAACGCACGTCCGAAGTTCGTCGAAGCGTTCTGGAACATCGTGAACTGGGACTTCGCAGCGAAGAACTTCGCGTAAGTCCATGCGTACCGTGCGCCGTTGCGGCGCGCGGCACCCGCAGAAAAGCCCTCGTCGCGAGGGCTTTTTTGTTTTTGTCGGTCGCGAAACGAATCGACGCGCGGCATGGGCCGGATCAGACGATCGTCGTCGACAGCCAGCCAAGCGCCGCGCTCGCGATCACGACCGCCCACGGCGGCACGCGCCAGAACACGAGCGCGACGAACGCGACGAGGGCGGCCGCGAAATCGCGCGGCGCCACGATCGTCTCGCTCCACACCGGGTGATAGAGCGCGGCGAGCAGCAGACCGACGACGGCCGCGTTCACGCCCGCGAGCGCGGCCTGCATGCGCGTGCTGCGGCGCAGGCGTTCCCAGAACGGCGCGGTGCCCGCGACGAGCAGGAACGACGGCGCGAAGATCGACACGAGCGCGATCGCGGCGCCGAGCCAGCCGTTCGGCGCGTCGCGCAGCGAGGCACCGAGAAAGGCCGAGAACGTGAAGAGCGGCCCCGGCACGGCCTGCGCGACACCGTAGCCGGCCAGGAACGCCGCATCGCCGACCCAGCCCGGTGCGACGACGGCGGCCTGCAGCAGCGGCAGCACGACGTGGCCGCCGCCGAACACCAGTGCGCCGGTGCGGAAGAACGCGTCGACCACCGCCAGCGTAGTCGAATGAAGCGCGCCGGCCGCGATCGGCAACACGACGATCAGCGCGGCGAACAGCGCGAGCCACAGCGCGCCCGCGCGGTGCGACACATGCAGCGGTAGCGGATCGTGCGCGCCGCGCTCGGGCTGCGGCAACAGCACGAGGCCGGCGGCACCTGCCGCGACGATGACGACCACCTGCAGCCACGCGGCCGGCACGAGCAGGGCGACACAGGCCGCGATCGCCATCAGCGTGACGCGGCGCGCATCCGGGCACAGCGTGCGCGCCATGCCCCACACCGCTTGCGCGATCACCGCGACCGACACGATGCGCAGCCCGTGCAGCGCACCGGCCGCGACCGGCATGCCCGTCGCGTGCACGCCGAGCGCGAACAGCATCATCAGCAGCGCCGACGGCAGCGTGAAGCCGAGCCATGCGGCGAACATCCCCGCATAACCCGCGCGTGACAGGCCGATCGCCATCCCGACCTGGCTGCTCGCCGGGCCGGGCAGGAACTGGCACAGCCCGACGAGATCCGCATAGGCGCGTTCGCTCAGCCAGCCGCGCCGGGTGACGAATGCCTCGCGGAAATAGCCGAGATGCGCGACCGGGCCGCCGAACGACGTGAGGCCGAGCCGCAGGAAGGCGACGAACACGGGCCACGCGTGGCGGGAAGGGGTGGTGACGGTCGACGTGTTCAAGCGTGTGTGCGGGGAGGGGGTGGAGAAAACGGGCGAGCCGCCACGATAGCGCAATGCCATGACGGCGGGAATATGGCGTCGCGGCGTTGAGGCGACCGTGCGGCGTCGGCGGTGCGTGGTCAGTACGAGCCGTCCGGTAGTCCGCTCGCGCGGCGCAGCGCATCGACGTCGACGAGTTCGATCTCGCCGACATGCAGTCGCACGATGCCGTCGGCCTGCAGTGCCTTCAGCAGCTGGTTGGTGGTCTGTCGCGTCAGCGACAGCATCGCCGCGAGCTTTTCCTGCGACAGCCGGATACGGGTGCGGCCGGCGCTGATCCCGCCGTAGCCTTCTGCGATCATCAGCAGCCGCACGGCGAGCCGCTGCGCGGCCGGCATCACGCTCATCGATTCGACGGTCAGGAAGCTCAGCCGGAGCTTTTGCGCCATCAGCAGCGCGAACTGCCGCCAGTATTGCGGCGTCGTGTCGAGCATCGCGAGCAGCGCGGCCTGCGGCACGTGCAGCAGCAGCGCATCGTCGAGCGCGATCGCGTCATGCGTGCGCGGCTGGCCGTCGAACAGTGCGATCTCGCCGAACCACGTGACGGGTTCGGCGACCGTCAGCAGCGCTTCCTTGCCCTGCGGATCGACCGCGCCTATGGTGAGGGAACCGGCCAGCACCGCATACAGCCCGCACGGCGGATCGCCGCGCCGGAACAGCGCGTGGCCGGCCGACAGGCGCCGCAACGCGGCGCGGGCAAGCAGGTCGTCGCGCAGCGCGGGTGGCAGCGCGGCGAACCACGGGTGCGCTTCGATCTGCGGCAGGTAGGGGGCGAGCGACGAGGGCATGGGCACGCGATGTCGGGTAGCTGACAGAGGTTCTCGGGCGTGACGCGCATCATAGCGCTCAATGATCGTTCAGGAGACACCATGAAGACGCTCGAAGACCACCTTTCCCAGTATGCGGCCTACCATCGCGACGGGCGCAACATCGCGACGCATCTGGTCGGCATTCCGATGATCGTGTTCGCGGTCGAGGTGCTGCTGTCGCGGCCGGCGCTCGGCATGCTGGCCGGCGTCGCGCTGTCGCCGGCGCTGCTGCTCGCCGTGGCGTTCGCGGGGTTCTACCTGCGACTCGACCTGCGCTTCGGGGTGGTGATGACGGCGCTGTTCGCGCTGGGCCTGTGGGCCGCGCAGACGCTCGCGCTGCTGCCGACCACGCAATGGCTCGGCATCGGCATCGGTGCGTTCGTGATCGGCTGGATCGTGCAGTTTGTCGGGCACTGGTTCGAGGGGCGCAAGCCCGCTTTCGTCGACGACCTGGTCGGCCTGATGGTCGGGCCGCTGTTCGTCGTCGCCGAAGTTGCGTTCTTCGCAGGCCTGCGCGGCGACGTGCGCCGCGAAGTCGAGCGGCGCTCGGGGCCCGTGCACGGCGGCGCGCATTCGCACGTCTGACCCGTCGGGCGCGCCGGCGCTTGGTCACGATGCACAAACGGCGCCGTGGCGGCCGGTGTGGCGCGGTAGCGGCGCTGCAGGCCAGGCTTCGCGCCGCGCACCCCACCACGGGCGATGCGCAACGGCTAAGATGCGGGGTGCGTCACACGACGTGACGCGTACGCGGAGCAATCGCCATGGTAGATCGCCCGACTCTCGATGCCTACGAAACCCATGCCGCGCAGTACGCGCAGGACTGGCTCGACCAGGCGCCCCCCGACGACATGTATGCGCTGCTCGAGCAGCATTTCTCGCCGGGCCCGACGGCCGACGTCGGCTGCGGCGCCGGGCGCGACACCGCGTGGCTCGCGTCGCAGGGATTCGACGTGCGCGGCTATGACGCGAGCGCCGCGTTGCTCGCCGAGGCGCGTTTGCACCACCCGTCGCTGAGGTTCGAACTGGCCGCGCTGCCGGCGCTTGCCGGCGTGCCGTCTGGCGCGTTTCGCAACGTACTGTGCGAGACGGTCGTCATGCACCTCGAGCAGGCGGATGCGGCCGCCGCGGCCGCGCGGCTGGCAGCATTGCTGATGCCCGGCGGCACGCTGTACCTGAGCTGGCGGGTGGCGGGCAACGGCGCGTTGCGCGACGAGCGCGGTCGCTTGTACACGCCGCTCGATTCGGCGCGCATGCATGCGGCACTCGGCGCCGGCATGCACGTGCTCGACGAGCACGAGGTGGTCAGCGCGTCGTCCGGCAAGCGCGTGCACCGGCTGATCGTGCGCCGTGCCGATGCCGTCGATGGCGCCGCGTGAGCGCGGCGCGCGCATTCAGTCGCGGTTGAGCGCCGCTTCCCAGTTGATGTCGACGCACAGCACCTGCATGCCGCTCGCGGCCGACGCGGCGACCGATGCGGTCACGCACAGGTGCGCCTCGTTGATCGACAGGTACGGCGCCGTCAGATGCACGCGGCCCGGCGCGCGCATCGCCTGGATGAAGTAGGGGCGGCGTTCCCAGCTCGCGCCTTCCGAATGCAGCAGCGGCCGGAAGCGCTTCGCCCGCTGCGATACGCTGCCGCGCGCGAGCACGTTGTCGCCGATCTGGCGGCCCGACGCATCGAGCAGGAAGCAGCGCGCGGTTTCCGGCAACCCGAGCACGGCGCCGGCCGCGTCGATCAGCGGCTCGCCCGCGGCGAGCTTCTGGCTCGCCTCTTCCAGCGCGGCCACATAGGGTGCAAGGCGTTCGGCCTGGGTGCGCTCGCGCTGCGCGACGCGCAGCCGCAACGCGGCCGACAGCGTATCCATGCAGCCGGCGGCACCCTGCGGTTGTACGGGATCGACGCTGGGCCCCGCGAAGTACTGCCCTTGCACGAAATCGACATCGCATTCGAGCGCGATCAGCGCGTCGCGCTCGGTCGCGAGCCCGCCCATCAGCACGAGCTGGCCGGATTCGTGCAGCAGCGACACGAGCCCCGGCAGCACGCGTTCGAGATGCGAGTGTTCGCTCGCCTGTGCGAGGATCCCGCGGTCGAGCGTGACGATATCGGGATGCAGGTGCCACACGCGGTCGATGTTCGAATGCTTCGCGCCGAAGCCGCCGAGCGCGATCAGGAAGCCGGCCTTGCGCAGCCCGTCGACGATCGCCGCGTAGCGCGGCGTCTCGCCGCCCGCCTGTTCGGGCACCTCGAGCACCACGCGATGCGGCGGCAGGCCGAGCGCCTTCAGGTTCGCGAGCAGGGCGTCGCCGTAGATGGTGTCCATCAGCGCGGCCGGGTGCAGGCTCAGGAAGAGCCATTCGTCGTGGCTGTCGAACGCGTGGAAGTTGCCGAGATGCAGCGATTCGGCAAGCCGGCCGAGCTCGAGCAGGTCGCCGCGCCGCGCCGCCTGCGTGAACACCTCGTGCGACGCGACCTGGCGGCTTTCCTCGTCGTGCGCGCGCAGCGACGCGTGATAGCCGATCGCGCGGCGGTGCGACACCGAGAAAACGGGCTGGAACACGCTGAACACGGTGTACGCGCCGTACAGCACGGTGCGTCGCTTCCCGTCGTCGCCGGCGACGGGGCGGGGCGGCTGAAAGCCGGGTGGATCGATATCGATCATGCTCATGATGTCGGCCGATGGAAGACTGCCAGTTTACCTACAGAATAGGCGAGCAAGAAGCATGCACGGCATCGGGCCCCGTGCGGCGGGCCGTCGCGGCTGCCGGCTGCCGTGCAGGGAAGCGCTGCCGCACCGACATGGTGCGCCGCGCGCCGCCGTGGCGATCGCACCGGCGCGTATCGCGTGCGTGACGTGCCTGACGTGCTTACGCCCGTTCGGACGGATCGGTCTTGTGCTGCGCGCGGGCGCGGATCTCGGGCGCGAGCTGCGCGAAGATCCACGCGGACGCGGCCGTGATGATCCCGACGCAGACGAAGGTCGCATGGAACGCGGGCAGCGTGTTGCTCGGCGTTACCGTGCGCAGCATCCCGGTGAACGTGGCCAGCAGGGCGCCCGCGACCGTGACGCCGAGGCTCATCGACAGCATCTGCACGAGCGAGAACAGGCTGTTGCCGCTGCTCGCGCCGCCGGTGCCGAGATCCTTCAGCGTCAGCGTGTTCATCGCGGTGAACTGCATCGAGTTGAAGCCGCCGAACAGCGCGAGGTGGACGACCTTCACCCACACGGGCACGCTGTCGCGCATCAGCGCGAAGCTCGCCATCATCACGCCGACCATGATCGTGTTCGCGAGCAGCACCTTGCGGTAGCCGTGCTGCGTGATCAGGTGCGTGATGAGCCGCTTCGAGAACATCCCGGCCGCCGCGACCGGCAGCATCATCAGCCCGGCCTCGAATGCCGAATAGCCGAGGCTCACCTGCAGCAGCAGCGGGATCAGGTACGGCATCGCGCCGCTGCCGATCCGTGCGAACAGGTTGCCGAGCAGGCCGACGCTGAACGTATGGATCTTGAACAGCTCGAGAGAGAAGATCGGCTGCGGCGCGCGCACGGCGTACAGCCCGTACGCGACGAAGCATGCGAGGCTCAGGATCAGCAGCACGAGCACGGCCGCGTGCTGCATCCCGAGATCGGCGAGGCCGTCGAGCGACAGCGAGATCGCGACCATCGCGGTCGTCAGCAGCAGATAGCCTTTCAGGTCGAAGCGGCCGACGGCCGGGTTGCGCGAATCGGGCATCGAATAGAAGGTCGCGATGCAGCCGGCGACGCCGACCGGCACGTTGATCAGGAAGATCCAGTGCCACGACGCGATCTTCACGAGCCAGCCGCCGAGTGTCGGCCCGATCAGCGGGCCGATCAGCCCCGGGATCGCGACGAACGACAGCGCGGGCAGGTAGCGTTCGGCGGGGAACGTGCGCAGCACCGCGAGCCGCCCGACCGGCAGCAGCATCGCACCGCCGACGCCCTGCACGACGCGGAACACCACGAGCTGCTGCAGCGTATGCGCGTTCGCGCACAGCAGCGAGCCGAGCGAGAACACCAGGATCGCGCTGAAGAACACGCGCCGCGTACCGAAGGTGTCCGCGAGCCAGCCCGAGACGGGAATCATCACCGCCATCGTCAGCGAGTACGCGATCACGACCGACTGCATCCGCAGCGGCGATTCGCCGAGGCTCGCGGCCATCGACGGCAGCGCCGTGTTGACGATCGTCGAATCGAGTGTCTGCATGAAGAAGCCCGTCGCAACGAGCCAGAGCATCACGGTGAGGTTCTTTTCGCCGGGAGCGGCGGCGGGCGGGCGTTGGAACATGGGGACGGACCGGTGGCGCGGGACAGCCGCCATTGTAGGCAATGCCGCCTCCCGGTGCAGGATCGGGCCGGGCGCGCCGGCCGTCCGGACACGGGGGAGGGCGGACGCCCGTCCGCCGGCGGACCGGTACAGTTCAGCCGAAAGTGTCTGCAGGCGTATCTGTCCACGTGTCGGTGCTGTCCGAAATACTGGTGCCATCGAATCCAGGCGACCGGGAGGCGGCCATGCGCGAACTGCGACTCTACGAGATGGACGGCAACGAACCGGCCACGCGGTGGCGGATCGTCGATCGCACCGCGCTGCAGGTGGCGGACGGCGACCTGTGGGTGACCGTCGAGGGCCGGCCCGACGATCATTGGCTGCACGCCGGCGAATCGCTGGCGCTGTTGCCCGGCATGCGCGTATGGATCAGCGCGGCGGCGGGCGGCGCGGTGTTCGCGTTCGGCCCGCAGGCGGCGCCGGCCGTGCAGGCCGCGCCGATCGCGTGGCGCCGGCTCGCCGCATGGCGCGGCGGCCGGGCTCAGGCCGCCGCGTCGCTGCCGACGTAGCGTGCGCGGGGCCGGACCAATTTGCCGTCCGCACCTTGTTCGAGCGCGTGCGCGATCCAGCCCGCGGTGCGGCCGGCGGCGAACATCGTGATCCGCGATTCAAGCACTGGCACGCCCCAGTCGAGCGAGCGTTCGGCGACGCCGCCCGTGCGCTTGGCATTGGCGCGGCGGCGCGCAAGCAGCCGCACCTCGTTAGCGTCGTAGCGGCGACGCTTGCTCGCCCCATCGGGCAGCGAGCGCAGCAGGCCGCGGCTCACGTGCGCATAAAGGGTGCTCACGCTGACACCGAGGATGCCGACGGCTTCCGGCGCGCTGAGGGATGCCATGCCGATCGCTCCGGTCGGGACGCATGAAGCGCGGCCCCGCTACAACTATTCGTTATGCATTGATTCGCGCGATCAAGATTGATCGCGCCCGCCGCGAATTCTAGACTCGATTTCGTCTCCTCAACGGCTTGCTTCCACCATGACACCCGAACTTGCATTGACCCGGTTGTGGCAACTCGCGCACGGCGAGCCCAGCGCGCTGGCCCGCGTTGCCGTGACGGGGCAGGACCCGACGCTGCCGTCGACGTTTCATGTCGGCACGCTGGCCGCGGCGACGATCGCGGCAGCCGGCCTCGCGGCGGCGGAGTGTCACCGGCTGCGCACGGGCGTCGCGCAGCGGGTCGACGTGTCGATGCGCGACGCGCTCGTCGCGTTCCGCAGCGAACGCTACCTGCGCGTGGACGACGGCTCGCCGCCCGAGCCGCGCCATCCAGTGACGGGTTTCTACGCCACGCGCGACGGCCGCTGGATCCAGCTGCATGCGAACTTTCCGCATCATCTGCACGGGATTCTCGACGTGCTCGGCTGCGACCCGCAGCGCGGCGACGTTGCCGCAGCGATCCGCACGTGGGAGGGCGCGGCACTCGATACCGCACTGGCCGAGGCCGGCCTGTGCGCGGCATTGATCAGAACCCCTGAAGAATGGGCCGCGCACGCGCAGGCACGCGCGCTCGCGTCGCTGCCGCTGTTCGAGATCGAACGGATCGGCGCCGCGCCCGTCGAGGCGATCGGCCGCGGCGAGCCGGACCAGCCGCTCGCGGGCGTGCGCGTGCTCGATCTGACGCGCATCATCGCAGGGCCGGTCGCGGGCCGCACGCTGGCGTCGCATGGTGCGCAGACGCTGCTCGTCAACGGCCCGCACCTGCCGAACATCGCGTCGCTCGTGATCGACAACGGACGCGGCAAGCGCTCGGCGTGGATCGACCTGCGCGAAGCGGCGGGCGTCGCCATGCTGCGCGGCCTGGCACGCGATGCCGACGTATTCCTGCAGGCCTATCGCCCAGGCGCGCTCGCGGCGCGCGGATTCTCGCCGCAGGCGCTCGCCGAAGTGCGGCCGGGGATCGTCTGCGTGTCGGTGTCCGCGTACGGGCACGCGGGGCCCTGGTCGATGCGGCGCGGCTTCGACAGCCTCGTGCAGTCGGCGAGCGGCATCGCCTGGCACGAGCAGCGCGCCGCGCAGGCGGACGGCCCGCGTCATCTGCCGTGCCAGGCGCTCGACCATGCGACGGGTTATCTCGCGGCGTTCGGCGCGATGATCGCGCTCGCGCGCCGTGCGACGGAAGGGGGGAGCTGGCACGTGCGGCTGTCGCTCGCGCAGACGGGGCGCTGGCTGCAATCGTTCGGCGTGGTACCGGACGGCCTGCATGCGCAGGATTGGGCGTTCGACGACGTGCGCGACCGGCTTGATCGCATGGCGTCGCCGTTCGGCACGCTCGACGCCGTGCGTCCGGCGGAACGCCTGTCGGCGACGCCGCCTCGCTTCACGCGGCCGCCCGTGCCGCTCGGCACCGACGTGGCGCGCTGGCTGTGAACGCCGGCGGCGCAGCCGGGGTTACTTGCGCAGCTCGACCACGAAATCGTAGTAGTCGTTGCGACAGTAGGTATCGGTGAGTTCGATCGCGCGCTGGTCGGCCGTATAACCGATCCGCGTGATCAGCAGCAGCGCGTCGTGCGGTGCGATGCCCATCTGCCGCGCGATCTCGTCGGTCGCGTTGACCGCGCGGAAGTGCTGCAGCGCGCGCACGATCGGGGTGCCGCGTGCTTCGAGATAGCTGTACAGCGAGCCGCCGATCGCCTGCGGATCGGGAATCAGCGTGGCGGGGAACGTGGAGTTCTCGACGGCCATCACGATGCCGTCGGCGAGGCGCAGACGTTTCAGCCGCGTAACGGAAGCGGCCGGCGACAGGCCGAGCTGGATCACTTCGTCGCGGTTCGCCGGCTGGATCTCGCGCTCGAGCCATTGCGAGCTCGGCTTGAAGCCGCGGCGCTCGAGCATCTCGCTGAAGCTCGACAGCCGCGACAGCGGATCCTCGTAGCGCGGCTGGATGAAGTTGCCGGCGCCCTGCGTGCGGCGGATCAGGCCTTGCTCGACCAGCAGCGCGATCGCCTTGCGCGCGGTGATGCGCGATACGCCGAGCGCTTCGGACAGCACGCGTTCGGACGGCAGTGCCTCGCCGGCCGTCCAGCGATTGTCGTGAATCGCGTCGCCGAGCTTGCGCGCGAGCTGCAGGTAGAGCGGCGTGTCGTTGTCGGGGTCGGGGCGCAGGTCCTGCCAGCGGTCGTCCGTGGGTGCCTTCATGGAATAGGTATCGATCAGGTTGCCGGCCATTCTAAGTCAACATGCGGCGCCGTTATAGCCGGTTTTTGCCGTGCAATAGGCGGTCAGGGTGCCGATTGACTACACTGGCCCATGCTTTGGCCGCGGTGCGCGGCCACCTATCCGCAGCGAGGAGCGCATGACAGACACGATCGCCACGGTCGTCCTGCCGGACGGCGAGACAATTCCGAAGCTTGGCCTCGGAACCTGGGAAATGGGGGAGCGGCCTGCGCGGCGCGCGGCCGAGATCGCCGCATTGCGCGAGGGCATCGCGCTCGGGATGACGCTGGTCGATACCGCCGAGATGTACGGTGAAGGCGCGACCGAGGAACTGGTCGGTGAAGCGTTGACCGGCGTGCGCGACGACGTGTTCCTCGTCAGCAAGGTGTACCCGCATCATGCGAGCCGGCGCGGCGTCGTCGCCGCGTGCGATGCGAGCCTCAAGCGCTTGCGTACCGACCATCTCGACCTGTACCTGCTGCACTGGCGCGGCTCGGTGCCGCTCGAGGAGAGGGTCGAGGGGTTCGAGGCGCTGCGGCGCGCGGGCAAGATCCGCCACTGGGGCGTCAGCAATTTCGATACGGCCGACATGGCCGAGCTCGTCGAAGAGGCGGGCGGCGGGGCGTGCGCGACCAACCAGATTCTCTACAATATCGCGCGTCGCGGCCCGGAATTCGACCTGCTGCCGTGGCTGGCCGATCGCCGGATGCCGGCGATGGCCTATAGCCCGGTCGATCACGGGCGATTGCCGAAGCGCTCGCCGCTCGATGAAATCGCACGGCAGCGCGGCGTGTCGGTCACGCGGGTCGCACTTGCATGGGTGCTTGCGCAGCCGCACGTATTCGCGATTCCGAAGGCATCGCGGATCGAACACGTGCGCGACAATCGCGCGGCGCTCGAACTCGTGCTGAGCGATGACGAGCGCGCGCAACTCGACGGCTATTTCCGTCCGCCGCGCAGCAAGCGCGCGCTCGAAATGCTCTGACAGCACCGTATCAGGTGACGCGGCGGTCAGTGGCCATGGCCACCGGCCGATCCGCCATTGCCATTGCCGACACCGTTGGCGCCGCCGTTGCCGGCGCCGCCACTCCCGTTGCCATTACCATTGCCACCGCCATTGCCGTGGCCACCGTTGCCGCCGTTACCACCGGTATTGCCGCCGCCGTTGCCGGTACCGTTGGCACCGCCATTGCCGGAACCGCCGCTGCCATTGCCATTCCCGTTGCCGCCGCCGTTACCATGACCGCCGTTACCGCCGCCGTTGCCACCGCCGTTACCGTGACCACCGTTGCCGCCACCGCTGCCGCCGCCGTTGCCACCGCCGTTGCCACCGCCGTTACCGTGACCGCCGTTGCCGTTGCCGTTGCCGTTGCCGTTGCCGCCGCCGTTGCCGCCGCCGTTGCCGCCGCCGTTGCCGCCGCCGTTACCGCCGCCGTTGCCGCCGCCGTTACCGCCGCCGTTACCGTGACCGCCGTTGCCGCCGCCATTACCACCGCCGTCACCGCCGTGGCCACCGTGACCACCCGAAGTACCGCCACCCGAAGTACCGCCACCCGAAGTACCGCCACCCGAAGTACCGCCACCCGAAGT